>NZ_CP045118.1:3906958-4207494 GCF_009189165.1 Pseudomonas sp. SCB32 | reverse complement strand
GAAGGCACCGACGTCGTCCTGTACGGCTTCGGCCGCATCGGCCGCCTGCTGGCGCGCATCCTCATCGAGAAGACCGGTGGTGGCGACGGCCTGCGCCTGCGTGCCATCGTCGTCCGCAAGGGCGCCGAGAACGATCTGGTCAAGCGCGCCAGCCTGCTGCGCCGCGACTCCGTGCATGGTCCGTTCGAAGGCACCATCACCATCGATGAAGAGCAGAACACCATCACCGCCAACGGCAACCTGATCCAGGTGATCTACTCCAACGACCCGGCGTCGATCGACTACACCCAGTACGGCATCAAGAACGCCCTGCTGGTCGACAACACCGGCAAGTGGCGTGACGCCGAAGGTCTGGGCCAGCACCTGAAGTGCCCGGGCGTAGACCGCGTGATCCTGACCGCTCCGGGCAAAGGCGCGCTGAAGAACATCGTTCATGGCATCAACCATGGCGACATCACCGCTGACGACAAGATCGTTTCCGCCGCTTCCTGCACCACCAACGCCATCGTGCCGGTGCTCAAGGCCGTGAACGACCAGTACGGCATCGTCAACGGCCACGTCGAAACCGTTCACTCGTTCACCAACGACCAGAACCTGATCGACAACTTCCACAAGGGCAGCCGTCGTGGCCGCGCCGCGCCGCTAAACATGGTGATCACCGAGACCGGTGCCGCCACCGCAGCCGCCAAGGCCCTGCCGGTTCTGAAGGGCAAGCTGACCGGCAACGCCATCCGCGTTCCGACGCCGAACGTCTCCATGGCGATCCTGAACCTGAACCTGGAAAAGGCCACCAATCGCGAAGAGATCAACGAGTACCTGCGCCAGATGGCCATGCACTCGGACCTGCAGAAGCAGATCGACTTCGTCTCCTCCCAGGAAGTGGTGTCCAGCGACTTCGTCGGCTCCCGCCATGCCGGTGTCGTCGATGCCGAGGCGACCATCGCCAACGACAACCGTGTCGTCCTGTACGTGTGGTACGACAACGAGTTCGGCTACAGCTGCCAGGTCGTCCGTGTGATGGAAGAGATGGCTGGCGTCAACCCGCCGGCTTTCCCGCACTGATCCAGGCGGACTAGAGAAACGGGAGCTCTCGGGCTCCCGTTTTTCGTTAGTGGCACCCGATACCAACGATAAAATCTGCCAATCCCTGAAAGTGGAAAGACTTCGAATGGATGGACAACATCTGCATGAAGGCGAGCTGAAGCGCGGTCTGAAGAACCGCCATATCCAGCTGATTGCCCTCGGCGGCGCCATCGGCACCGGCCTGTTCCTGGGTTCGGCCGGCGTTCTGCAATCGGCCGGCCCGTCGATGATCCTCGGCTACGCCATCGGTGGCTTCATCGCCTTCCTGATCATGCGCCAGTTGGGTGAAATGATCGTCGAGGAGCCCGTTGCCGGTTCCTTCAGCCATTTCGCGCACAAGTACTGGGGCGGTTTCGCCGGCTTCATGTCCGGCTGGAACTACTGGGTGCTGTACATCCTGGTGGGCATGTCGGAGCTGACCGCTGTCGGCAAGTACATCCAGTTCTGGTGGCCGGACTTCCCCACCTGGGCGACCGCGGCGGTGTTCTTCGTCCTGATCAACGCCATCAACCTATTCAACGTAAAGGCCTTCGGCGAGACCGAATTCTGGTTCGCGATCATCAAGGTCGTCGCCATCATCGGCATGATCCTGCTCGGCATCTGGCTGCTGGTCAGCGGCACCGGTGGCCCGCAGGCCTCGGTGAGCAACCTGTGGGCCCACGGCGGCTTCTTCCCCAATGGCTGGAAGGGTCTGGTGATGGTCCTGGCGATCATCATGTTCTCCTTCGGCGGTCTTGAGCTGGTGGGCATTACCGCGGCCGAGGCCTCCGAGCCGAAGAAGGTGATCCCCAAGGCGATCAACCAGGTCATCTACCGCATCCTGATCTTCTATATCGGCGCCCTGGCCGTGCTGCTCTCGCTGTACCCCTGGGATGCCCTGCTGCAGAGCATCAGCAGCGCCGGCGATCCCTACAGCGGCAGCCCGTTCGTGAAGGTGTTCTCGCTGCTGGGCAGCGATTTCGCGGCCAACGTGCTGAACTTCGTGGTGCTCACCGCCGCGCTGTCGGTCTACAACAGCTGCGTGTACTGCAACAGCCGCATGCTCTACGGCCTGGCCGAGCAGGGCGATGCTCCGCGCGCCTTCGCCAAGGTCGACGACCGTGGCGTGCCGCTGCTGGCCATCGGCGTTTCGGCCTTCATTACCCTGGCCTGCGTGGTGGTCAACTACGTGATCCCGCACCAGGCGCTGGAGCTGCTGATGTCCCTGGTGGTCGCCGCCCTGGTGATCAACTGGGCGATGATCAGCCTGGCCCACATGAAGTTCCGCAAGGCCATGGTGGCCAAGGGTGTGCAGCCGTTCTTCCGCGCGCTGTGGTACCCCTTCGGCAACTGGCTGTGCCTGGCCTTCGTGGTGTTCATCCTCGGCATCATGCTGCAGATCCCGGGCATCGACGTGTCGGTGTACGCGATTCCGGTGTGGGTCTTGCTGATGGGTGTCTGCTACCTGTTCAAGCGCAAGTCCGCGGCCCAGGCGAACGCCTGAGTCGATCGGGAAACGGGAGCTTCGGCTCCCGTTTTCTTTTGGTAATGCACCTTTGCCAGAGCGGAAACAGTGGCGCCGGGTGCTTGCGGTAGAATGCCGGCGCCGCGCGCCTGGCGGCGAAGGAGAGAACCTTGTCCCGTGCAAGACTGCTGATCGCGCTGTTGATTGCCACGCCTCTGTTTGCAGGCCTGGGTGGTTGCGGGCAGTCCGTCGAACACTTCGGCGGCCCGACCATGGGCAGCAGCTATACGGTGCAGTATGTGCCGACCGGCCAGTCGCCGGATGCCGCGAAGCTCAAGGCCGAAGTCGAGTCGATACTGACCGGCCTGGACGAGCAGTTCTCCACCTACCGAGACGACTCCGTGGTATCGCGCTTCAACGCCCTTCCGGCCGGTGCGTGCATGGCGATGCCGGCGGACATGCTCAAGCTCTGGCGCTACGGCGAGGAGCTTGCGCAGCAGAGCGACGGCGCTTTCGACCTGACGGTCGAGCCGCTGATGAATCTCTGGGGCTTCGGCCCGCAGTCGCGCAAGGAGCAGGTGCCCGATGCAGCCGCCCTTGAGCTCGCGCGTGCGCGCGTCGGCCACCAGTATCTGTCCCAGGGCGGAGAGAGCCTGTGCAAGTCGGTGGATGTGCAGCTGGACTTCGACAGCATCGTGGCTGGCTATGCGGTGGACAAGGTCAGCGAGCGCCTGGCCGAGCAGGGGCTGAAGGACTTCCTGGTGGAAATCACCGGCGAGCTCAAGGCGGTGGGCCACAAACCCGACGGCACGCCCTGGCGCATCGCGCTGGAAGTGCCCAACGGCGAGCGCGAGCGGCAGGTGGAGCGCTCGGTGGCGCTGGACGGCTTCGGGCTGTCCACCTCCGGTGACTACCGCAACTATTTCGAAGAAGGTGGGCAGCGCTACTCGCACACCTTCGATGCGCGCAGCGGCAGGCCGGTCAGGCATGCGCTGGCAGCGGTCACGGTGGCCGATGCGCAGGTGTTGCATGCCGATGGCCTGTCGACCCTGTTGATGGTGCTGGGGCCGGAGGAGGGCTATACCTTTGCCGAGCGGCACGGCCTGGCGGCGTTCTTCATCGTGCGCCAGGGCGATGGTTTCGTCACCCGCGTGACGCCGCGCTTCGAAGCGCTGTTTCCGACGCCTGAATGAAAGCTTCGCCGGGCATGATGGTCCGCCACGAAGGAGGTCGGCGGCATGTAGTGGCGGCAAAACTCGCCTACCTGCCGACCAACCGCTAATGTGCAGCCTTTTGCCGCAGGGCTAAGCTGCGCCAATGATTTCGATCCGCCTCGGCGCATGTGGTGCCGGGGCTTTGCCGGGAGCGCCAAGCGGGCGTCCCGGCCTGTTCTGAAGGAGTACGCATGGCTGTCTACAACTACGACGTGGTGATTCTCGGCACGGGCCCGGCAGGCGAGGGGGCGGCGATGAACGCCTCCAAGTACGGGCGCAAGCTGGCGGTGGTGGACAGCCGTCGCGTGGTCGGCGGCAACTGCACGCACCTGGGCACCATTCCGTCCAAGGCGCTGCGTCACTCGGTGAAGCAGATCATCGAGTTCAACACCAACCCCATGTTCCGCCAGATCGGCGAGCCGCGCTGGTTCTCCTTCCCGGACGTGCTGAAAAGCGCCGAGAAGGTCATCAGCAAGCAGGTTGCCTCGCGCACCGGCTACTACGCGCGCAACCGCATCGATATGTTCAACGGCACCGCCAGCTTCGTCGACGAGCGCACCGTTGAGGTGGTGACCCCTAGCGGCGCCGTGGAGCGCCTGGTGGCCGACCAGTTCGTCATCGCCACCGGCTCGCGTCCGTATCGCCCGTCGGACATCAACTTCAACCACCCGCGCGTCTACGACAGCGACACCATCCTGTCCCTGAGCCACACCCCGCGCCGTCTGATCATCTACGGAGCCGGCGTGATCGGTTGCGAGTACGCCTCGATCTTCAGCGGCCTGGGCGTGCTGGTGGACCTGGTCGATACCCGCGACCAGCTGCTGAGCTTCCTCGACGACGAAATTTCCGATGCGCTGAGTTACCACCTGCGCAACAACAACGTGCTGATTCGTCACAACGAGGAATACGAGCGCGTGGAAGGCCTGGACAACGGGGTGATCCTGCACCTGAAGTCGGGCAAGAAGATCAAGGCTGACGCCCTGCTGTGGTGCAACGGCCGCACCGGCAATACCGACCGCCTGGGTCTGGAGAACATCGGCATCAAGGTCAACAGCCGTGGCCAGATCGAGGTGGACGAGAACTACCGTACCTCGGTTTCGAATATCTACGCCGCGGGCGACGTGATCGGTTGGCCGAGCCTGGCCAGCGCCGCCTACGACCAGGGTCGTTCGGCCGCCGGCAATATCGTCGAGCACGATGGCTGGCGTTTCGTGAATGACGTGCCGACCGGCATCTATACCATTCCGGAGATTAGCTCCATCGGCCGCAACGAAAGCGAGCTGACTGCGGCGAAGATTCCCTATGAAGTGGGCAAGGCCTTCTTCAAGGGCATGGCCCGCGCACAGATCTCCAACGAGCCGGTGGGCATGCTGAAGATCCTGTTCCACCGCGAAACCCTGGAAATCCTTGGCGTGCACTGCTTCGGCGACCAGGCTTCGGAGATCGTCCATATCGGCCAGGCGATCATGAATCAGCCGGGCGAGCTGAATACCCTGAAGTACTTCGTCAACACCACCTTCAACTATCCGACCATGGCCGAAGCCTACCGCGTAGCGGCGTTCGACGGCCTGAACCGGATTTTTTGAAATACCCCGACCGGCGGCCTGAGCCGGTCGGGGGGAACCTGCTCAGCGATTCCCGATCGTGGCAGTGGCCAAACCGGGAAAGTCTGTAATCAGGCTATCCACGCCAAAATCAGCGAGCCGGCGCATCAGGGCCGGCTCGTTGACCGTCCATACAGACACATGCAGGCCCTGCTTCTGCGCCTTGAGCAGCCGCTCCGGGGTGCACAGCATCCAGTTCAGCGCCAGCAGATCGCAGCCGTAGTGCGCGGCGACCTTCAGCGGGTCGAGCCAGGCGTACTCGGCCACCAGCCCGCGGGACAGCTCCGGCGCCAGTTCTTCCAAGGCGCGCAGGACGGTGCGCGAGCTCGAAGTCACGGTAATCCGGTCGCGCAGACCGAAGCGGCCGACCAGTTGGTGGATCGCCTGTACCGTGCGACCCGCGCGCTCCTTCGAGGCACTTTTGACCTCCAGCTGCCAGTGCTCGAACTCGCAGCGCTCGAACAGCTCCGCCAGACGCGGGATGGGGCAGGGGCGCACCCAGCCCGGCCCGCCGTCGCGGGCGTCCATGGTGACCAGATCGTCCGCCAGTTGCTCGGAGACCTTGCCGCGGCGGCCGGTGGTGCGCTTGAGCGTCGGGTCGTGGATGACCATCAGCTCGCCGTCGCGGGACAGGTGCAGGTCCAGTTCGCAACGCTTCACGTTGTGTTCCAGGCAGCGCTGGAAGCTGGTCAGGGTGTTTTCCGGCGCTTCGCCTTTGGCGCCGCGATGGCCATAGATCAGAGTCACTGGGGCTCCTTGGGAGACGGATTCTGGGGAGAGTTGGGGTATTGGGCGTGGTACTGGCGCACCGCATGGATGACGCGGCGGCTCTCGAAATAGACACTGAACTCGCGGTAGTCCCAGCGGGTGATTGGTGGCTTGCCGACTGGTGGGTGTTCCTCGTCCGGCAGGCCGAAGCGTTCCAGCACCTCTTTCTGGGTCTCGCCGCCGGCCGGGACGACGATATGCGAATCGCCCTGGTCGCCGATCGGTATTTCTATCGTATCGGCCATCAGTGGCAGGGGTGTGGCAAGGCAGAGCAGCAGAAGCAGGTGACGCATGCGGTTCCCTTCGTTCATTCGCCGCGGGCCTTGGCCAGGCGGCGTTCCAGAGCCTGGCGCTGGAGGATGTGGCGGGCCAGCAACTGGCGCTGGGCATCGCTGAGTGTCTCGAACTCGGTGCCGATCTCGTAGCTTCCCTCGGGGTGTTGCTGGCAGTGGGTGACCTTGGCGCGCAGCAGCAGGCCCAGGCCCTGGGGCAGCAGGACGATCTTAAGTGCCAGGCCCTGGCCGAGCGCAAGGGGCTGGTCGTCGCGGAAGTCTATGCCGCCCTCGGACAGTGTGACCTGGCGGGCCGGACCGATCTCGCGCAGCAGGCTCTGGGTCAGGGCCTGGGCAATCAGGTCGATGCGCTTGTTGATTACCTTCAGGTAGCTGGCCAGCGGGCGGTCGCGCTCATTGATATGACGCAGCAGGTGCTGCGACTCGAAATCGGTCAGGTGCAGGTCGCTGAGCAGATTGAACAGCGCGGAATCATCCTGAAGCACTTCTCCCGACTGGATCTCGTCCTCGCGCAGCGGGCGAAATTCCAATGCGAGCGTGTCTTCAATACGATAGTATTCGCGGCGGTCATCCGCGTCTGGAGTGGACATGGCGAACCCACGGCGGCAGTGATGGTCTGAGTGTAAAGCCGCCTGCCGAGCCTCGCCACACGGAAGTCGCACGCCAGATGGAACTGACGCCCGACGCACTCTTCATCTTCTCAATCGGCCCCACATGTTCAGACCTCTTTCCGTCTACATCGGAACGCGCTACACACGCGCCAAACGCCGCAGCCACTTCGTTTCCTTCATTTCGCTCACCTCCATGATCGGCCTCGCGCTGGGCGTGGTGGTGATGATCGTCGTGCTCTCGGTCATGAACGGCTTCGACCACGAGATGCGCACCCGCGTGCTGGGCATGGTGCCCCACGCCACGGTCGAGTCCTACCAGCCCATCTCTGACTGGCAAGGCATCGCCGGACAGATCAAGACCCAGCACCCCAACGTGCTGGAGGTCGCGCCCTTCATCCAGATGCAGGGCCTGCTCAGTGCCGGCGGCACGGTGCAGAAGGTGCTGATCAACGCGGTAGACCCGAACGAGGAGAGCAAGGTCTCGATCATCGACCAGTTCTTCCAGGAAGGCTCGCTGCAGAGCCTCAAGCCCGGCGAGTTCGGCATCCTGATCGGTGACAAGGCGGCGAAGAATCTCGGCGTGAAGCTGGGCGACAAGGTCACCTTCATCGCCCCGGAAGTCTCGGTCACGCCGGCCGGCATGTTCCCGCGCATGAAGCGCTTCACCGTGGTCGGTACCTTCCACGTCGGCGCCGGCGAGCTGGACGGCTACGTCGCCATGGTCCACATCGACGACGCCGCGCGCATGCGCCGCCTCAAGGATGGCCAGGTCGAAGGCCTGCGCCTGAAGCTCGACGACCTGTTCCAGGCGCCGCGCACCGCCTGGGAAATCGCCCGTACCCTGAAGGGCAACGACTACTTCGCCCGCGACTGGACCCGCAGCCACGGCAACCTGTACCAGGCCATCCGCATGGAGAAATCCATGATCGGCCTGTTGCTGCTGCTGATCGTCGCGGTCGCCGCGTTCAACATCATTTCCACCCTGGTCATGGTCGTCACCGACAAGAAGGCCGACATCGCCATCCTGCGCACCCTGGGCGCCACGCCGGGGCAGATCATGGCGACATTCATGGTCCAGGGCACGGTGATCGGGGTGATCGGTACCCTGATCGGCGGCGTGCTGGGCATCCTCGCGGCGCTCAACGTCAGCGACGCCATCGCCCTGCTGGAACGCCTGCTGGGCCACAAATTCCTCAATGCGGACGTCTACTTCATCGATTACCTGCCCTCGCAACTGATGAGCGAGGACGTGATCCTGGTGTGCGGCGCCGCGCTGGTCCTGAGTTTCTTCGCCACCCTGTATCCGGCCTGGCGTGCGGCCCGCACCCAGCCCGCGGAGGCCTTGCGTTATGAGTAAGCCGACCCACCACGACCTGGCCGTCCTGAGCTGCCGCGACCTCGGCAAGCGCTACGAGGAAGGCCCGCAGTCGGTCGAGGTCCTCTCCGGTGTGCAGCTTGAGCTTTTGCCAGGCGAACGCGTCGCCATCGTCGGCAGTTCGGGCTCGGGCAAGAGCACCTTGCTGAACATGCTCGGTGGCCTCGATACGCCCAGTACCGGCAGCGTCTGGCTGGCCGGCGAGCAGTTGTCGGCGTTGAACGAGAAGCAGCGCGGCCTGCTGCGCAACCGCGCGCTGGGCTTCGTCTACCAGTTCCACCACCTGCTGCCGGAGTTCACCGCCCTGGAGAACGTCTGCATGCCGCTGCTGATCGCCAAGACGCCAATCCCCGAGGCGCGCCAGCGGGCGACCGCGCTGCTGGAGCGCGTGGGCCTGGGCCATCGCCTGAGCCACAAGCCGGCCGAGCTTTCCGGCGGTGAGCGCCAGCGCGTGGCCATCGCCCGTGCCCTGGTGAATACGCCTCAACTGGTGTTGCTCGACGAGCCCACCGGCAACCTCGACCAGCACACCGCCTACGGTATCCAGGAGCTGATGCTGGAGCTGTCGCAATCCTTGCGCACCGCCTTCCTGGTGGTGACCCACGACACCCACCTCGCCCAGCAGATGGACCGTGTGCTGCGCCTGGAGGAGGGGCGGCTGGTCGCCGCCTGAGGGATAACGGAATGTTCAGACCCCTGTCCGTCTTCATCGGCACCCGCTATACCCGTGCCAAGCGACGCAACCACTACATCTCGTTCATTTCCCTGACCTCGATGATCGGTCTCGCCCTGGGCGTGCTGGCGATGATCGTGGTGCTGTCGGTCATGAACGGTTTCCAGAAGGAAATGCGCTCGCGCATCCTCGGCATGGTGCCCCACGCCGTGCTGCAACCGGTCAGCGGTCCGCTGAACGACTGGCAGCACGTGGCCGACGCGGCGAAGAAGAATCCGCAGGTGGTTGGCGCGGTGCCCTACACCGAAGTCGACGGCATGCTCTCCTACAAGGGCCTGATGCAGCCCATCGAGGTCGATGGCGTCGATCCGGCGCTGGAAACCCAGGTATCGATTATTGGCCAGCACATGGTCCAGGGGCGCTTCGATGACCTGAAGGCCGGTGAGTTCGGCGTCGTCATTGGCGAGATCACCGCGCGGCGTTTCCACGTCAGCGTCGGCGACAGCCTGCTGCTGATCGTCCCGGAGCCGAGTACTGCGCCCGGCGGCATCACCCCGCGCATGCAACGTCTGAACGTCGTCGGCGTGTTCAAGGTCGGCGCCGAGCTGGACAGCACCCTGGCGCTGGTCCACGTGGATGACGCTGCCAGCCTGATGCGCTGGCAGCCCGGCCAGGTGCAGAGCGTGCGCATCGCCCTGAAGGACCTGTTCCAGGCGCCCGACATTGGTGCTGCCATCGCCAAGCAGTTGGGCGACGGTTACCGCTCGGTGGACTGGACCCACACCCAGGGTAGCCTGTTCAGCGCGATGAAGATGGAAAAGACCATGATCGGCCTGCTGCTGTTGCTGATCGTCGCGGTCGCCGCCTTCAACATCATCGCCACCCTGATCATGGTGGTGGCCGACAAGCGCGCGGACATCGCGATCCTCCGCACCCTGGGTGCCACGCCGAAGCAGATCATGGCGATCTTCATGGTGCAGGGCACGGTGATCGGGCTGATCGGCACCGTCATCGGCTGCGTGCTCGGCGTGCTGGCGGCATACAACGTTACCGCCATCGTCTCGACCCTGGAGCGCGTCGCCGGCACCCACGTGTTCAACTCGGACATCTATTTCATCAATTACCTGCCGTCCGACCCGCAGGTGCTGGATATCGTCCTGATCTGTGTCGCGGCGCTGTCGATGAGCTTCCTCGCCACGCTCTATCCGGCCTGGCGTGCGGCCTCGACCCAGCCGGCGGAGTCGCTGCGTTACGAGTGATTCACCGGGCTACGAAAAAGCCGCCCCTCGGGGCGGCTTTTTCATGTCTGCCATCGGTGGCTGGGATTGGTGTAGGAGCGGACTCTGTCCGCGATTGGCCGGCCGCGCTCCCTGATTGGCAGGAGTGGCGTTGAAGCAATCGCAGACGAAGTCCGCTTCTACGGGGACCTCGTCAAATTCCGTTTTGCAGATTGCGCAGCGCCCGGCGCCGCCGCCAGCTGCGGCCGATCCACCAGCGCCAGTAGCCTGCAGTGGCCAGGTAGCCAAGGATGCCTACCAGGATCCCGCAGATCACCGAGCCGAGCAGGAACGGCTGCCAGAGCATCGACAGCTCCCCGCTGATCCACTCCCAGGTCAGGTGGTCGGGCAGGGTGCGCGCAGGGACGCCCATGACCCACGCGCCCATCTTGTAGGTGCAGTAGAACACCGGCGGCATGGTGATCGGGTTGGTCAGCCAGACCAGCCCGACCGAGATCGGCAGGTTGGCGCGCACCCAGATCGCCAGCGAGGCAGCCAGCAGCATCTGCAGCGGGATCGGGATGAAGGCGGCGAACAGACCCATGCCCATGGCGCGGGACACGGAGCGGCGATTCAGATGCCAAAGGTTGGGCGACTGGATCAGCGGTCCGAGAAAGCGCAGGCCCTTGTGGTTTCTGATGCTCTCCGGATCCGGCATGTAGCGCTTGAAAATTCGGCGCGGCATGGAGGAAATCTCTGGCAGACGGACGACGGCCCATTATGCCTAGCTAGGTGACAGTCATTCGTTGCCAAGTATGTCCGTGTGTAACCGCAGGGGCCCGATCGCCGATCGGCCGGACCAGCGGTCATGCGGTGGCTCCAGGGAGGAGTCCGTTGCCTCGTTCAGGGATGTTCGCGCTGGCCGTCGGGCTGCTGGCGGTGCGCTGGTTATCGGCCATTCCAGGCGGATGGGTGCTGTTGCTGCTGGCTGTGCTGGCGTTGCCCCTGCTGTTCACCCGTGGCTATTTCATCGGCCTGTTCCTGCTCGGGTTCGCCTGGGCTTGCCAGTCGGCGCTGTGGGCGCTGGATGACCGGCTGGCCAGGGACCTCGACGGGCGCACGCTATGGCTGGAGGGCCGGGTAGAGGGGCTGCCGGATCGCTCCGGGGCTTCGGTGCGCTTCATGCTTTCCGAAGTTTCCAGCCCGCGTGCTCAGGTGCCTGGAACGTTGCGCCTCTCCTGGTTCGATGGCCCGCCGGTTGAGGGCGGGGAGCGCTGGCGTCTGGCGGTTAAGCTCAAACGCCCCCATGGCATGGTCAATGGCGCCGGGTTCGATTACGAGGCCTGGCTCACCGCGCAGCGTATCGGTGCTACCGGCAGCGTAAAGGATGGGCAGCGACTGGAGACGGCCAGCGGCCCACCCGCTTGGCGCGAAGCCTGGCGGCAGCGCTTGCTGGCGGTCGATGCAAACGGCCGCTCCGGCGCGTTGGCGGCGCTGGTGCTGGGTGACGCCTCCGGCCTGACCACGGCGGACTGGCAGGTGCTGCAGGACACCGGAACCCTGCACCTGATGGTGATCTCCGGTTCGCATATCTCGCTGCTGGCCGGGTTGCTCTATGCCCTGGTCGCCGGGCTGGCGCGCTGGGGCGTCTGGCCCGCGCGCCTGCCCTGGCTGCCCTGTGCCTGCCTGCTCGCCGCAACCGGCGCCTGGGCCTACAGCCTGATGGCGGGGTTCGATGTGCCGCTGCAGCGCGCCTGCATCATGGTCTCGATCGTCCTCCTGTGGCGCCTGCGTTACCGCCAGAGCGGCCTGTGGACGCCATTGCTCGGCGCCTTGCTGGCGGTGCTCATGGCCGAGCCGCTGGTCGTACTGCTGCCCGGCTTCTGGCTGTCCTACGCGGCTGTGGCGCTGCTGATCTTCGGTTTTTCCGGCCGGCTGGGGCGCTGGACAGCCTGGCGCACCTGGCTGCGCGCGCAATGGCTGATGGCGATCGGCTTGCTGCCGGCGTCCATTGCCCTCGGCCTACCACTGAGCATTTCCGGGGTGGTCGCGAACCTGATCGCCGTGCCCTGGGTGGAAATGGTGGTCGTGCCACTCGCCCTGCTGGGCTGTCTGGCATTGGGTATTCCCTGGCTGGGCGAGGCGCTGCTCTGGGTATCCGGCGGGCTGCTGGAGCTGCTGTTCCGCCTGCTGACCTGGATGGCCGGGCTCGCGCCGGCCTGGCAGCCGTTGGCGGCGCCTGCCTGGGCATTGCTGCTGGCGATGCTAGGGGCGTTGTTATTGCTGGCGCCAGCGGGTGTGCCATTGCGGGCGCTGGGGTTGGCGATGTTCCTGCCGGTGTTCTGGCCGTCGGTTGAATTGCCGCCGCCGGGGCAGGCCGAGGTTCGGGTGCTGGATGTCGGGCAGGGCCTTTCGGTGTTGATCCGCACCCGGAGCCAGGCCTGGCTTTATGACACGGGTGCGCGCAATGGCGATTTCGATATCGGTGAGCGCGTCGTCGTGCCGACGTTGCGCAGCCTGGGGATCGATCATCTGGACCTGCTGATGCTCAGCCATGCGGACAACGACCACGCCGGTGGCGCCCAAGCGGTAAAGAACTCGTTGCGGCCGCCGCAGGTGATCAGTGGCGAGCCGGAGCGCCTTTCGCCCAGGTTGCAGGCTCGGCCTTGTCGGAAAGAGCACTGGGTGATCGATGGCGTGAATTTCTCAAGCTGGGCCTGGGACGGCGCGAAGGAGAGCAATGATCGCTCCTGCGTGCTGGCGCTCGAGGCCGGCGGCGAGCGGTTGCTGTTGACCGGTGACTTGCCGCAGGCCGGCGAGCGGGCCTGGCTGGCCGAGCACCCGGATGTCCACGTCGATTGGTTGCTGGCGGGACATCACGGCAGTCGCAGCTCCTCCGGGCCTGCCTTCGTGCGGGCCCTGGGGCCATCCGTCGCGATCTTTTCCCGCGGCGCCAACAATCCCTATGGCCACCCCCATCCGTCGGTCGTCGAGCGCTTTCGCGAGCTGGGCATCCGCCTTCACGATACGGCCGAGGAGGGCGCTCTGATACTGATGCTTGGCGCCCACGGCGAGCTCCGGGGAGTGCGGGAAGGCGCACATTTCTGGCAGGAAAAATGAGACGGGGGCGATCGGCTGGCACCGGCCCCTGTGCTAGAGTGGCGCCACTTTTTTTCAGGGGATTCACCACTGTGTGGGAACTGGTCAAAGCTGGCGGCTGGATGATGCTGCCGATCTTGCTGAGCTCCATCGCCGCCATGGCGATCGTCGCCGAACGTCTCTGGACCCTGCGCAAGAGCCGCGTGGCCCCGCCGCAACTGCTCGGCCAGGTGTGGAAGCAGATCAAGGACAAGAAGATGAACAGCCAGGCCCTCAAGGACCTGCGCGCGTCGTCCCCGCTGGGTGAAGTCCTTGCCGCCGGCCTGGCCAACTCCAAGCATGGCCGCGAGATCATGAAGGAGTGCATCGAGGAGGCCGCGTCCCGCGTCATCCACGAACTGGAGCGCTACCTCAACGCGCTGGGCACCATCGCCGCCATGGCCCCGCTGCTCGGCCTGCTGGGCACCGTGTTCGGCATGATCCAGATCTTCAGTGCCTTCATGGGTGATGGCATGGCCAACGCGCCGATGCTTGCCGGCGGTATCTCCAAGGCCCTGATCACCACGGCTTCCGGCCTGATCGTGGCGATCCCGGCGGTGTTCTTCCACCGTTACCTGCTGCGCCGCGTCGATGAACTGGTCATCGCCATGGAGCAGGAAGCCATCAAGCTGGTGGAAGTGACCCAGGGCGATCGCGAAGTCGATTTCGCCGAGGAAGGCAAAGCGTGAAGTTCCGCCGCAGAGCGGGCGGAGCGGCCCGCGAGGACGTCTTCATCAACCTGGCGTCGCTGATCGATGTGATCTTCGTGCTGCTGCTGTTCTTCGTGGTCAGCACCTCGTTCACCAAGCCGGCGCAACTCAAGGTCGAACTGCCCGAGGCGGTCAGCGGTACCCCACCGGAAGCCACCGAAATCAAGCAGCTGGAAATTTCCATCAGCGTCGAAGGTCATTACGCCCTGAACGGCCAGAGCCTGGCCCGCGATGACCTGGAAAACCTGATGAACGCCATGCAGCGCGAATCCGCCGGCGACAACAGCCTGCCGGTAGTGATCACTGCCGATGGCAAGGTGAACTACCAGTCCGTGGTCACCGCGATGGATGCCGCAGGCAAGCTGGGCTTCACCCACTTGCGCATCACCACCATCGAGGCCCATTCGGACAAGAAGCCCTGATGGCGTTCTCCGATCGCCTGCTCGACGCCTGGTACAAGGGCCATCCGGCCCTTGCCCTGCTCAAGCCGCTCGAACTGCTTTATCGGCGCGTTGCCCAAGGCCGTCGGCGAGACTTCCTCTCCGGCGTCAAACCTGCCTACCGCGCCCCGGTGCCGATCATCGTCGTCGGTAATGTGACCGTGGGCGGCACCGGCAAGACGCCGATGATCCTCTGGCTGATCGAGCACTGCCGCGCCCTTGGCCTCAAGGTCGGCGTGGTCAGCCGCGGCTATGGCGCCAAGCCGCCGCAGACGCCCTGGCGCGTGCGCGCCGAGCAAGCGGCGGCGGAGGCGGGCGACGAACCGCTGATGATCGTGCGCCGCAGCGGCGTCCCGCTGATGATCGACCCGGACCGCTCCAGCGCCGTGCGCGCGCTGCTGGCCGAAGAGCCGCTGGACCTGATCCTCTGCGATGACGGCCTGCAGCACTACCGGCTGGCCCGTGACCTGGAGTTGGTGCTGATCGACGCTGCCCGCGGCCTCGGCAACGGCCGCTGCCTGCCCGCCGGGCCGCTGCGTGAACCCGCCGAGCGATTGGGCGAAGTCGACGCCGTGCTGCACAACGGCGCACCGTCTGACCCGCCGGGCGCCTTCTCCTTCGTCCTGCGACCTTCCGCCCTGGTCAACCTGGCCAGCGGCGAACGCCGTGGCGTCGAGCATTTTCCCGCCGGTCAGGCGCTCCACGCCCTGGCCGGGATCGGCAACCCGCAGCGTTTCTTCGCAACGCTCGAGGCGCTAAACTGGCGGCCGATTCCGCATCCCTTCCCCGACCATGCGGCCTACACCGCCGAGCAGTTGCGCTTCACCCCGGCGCTGCCGCTGGTCATGACAGAGAAGGACGCGGTGAAATGCCGGTCCTTCGCCGCGCCCGACTGGTGGTACCTCGCCGTCGAAGCGCAGCCCTCGCCGGCCTTCGTCGCCTGGTTCGACGCCCAGTTAGAGCGCCTGGTCGCCCGCTGATCGGCGCCGCCCAGGCGTCGCACGCATTCTATTCATGTTCAAGGAACGCACCATGGACCCGAAACTCCTCGATATCCTCGCCTGTCCGCTGTGCAAGGGCCCGCTCAAGCTCACCGACGACAAGTCCGAGCTGATCTGCAAGACCGACGGCCTGGCCTACCCGGTGCGCGACGGCATCCCTGTGATGCTCGAAGGCGAGGCGCGCACCCTGAACGTCGACGAACGTCTGGACAAGTAACTCCATGAGCCAGGCCTACACCGTCGTTATTCCCGCCCGCTACGCCTCCACCCGTCTGCCCGGCAAGCCGCTGCAGGACATCGCCGGCAAGCCGATGATCCAGCACGTCTGGGCCCAGGCCGGCAAAAGCTCCACTACCCAGGTAGTAGTCGCCACTGACGATCAGCGCATTTTCGATGCCTGCCAGAGCTTTGGCGCCGAAGTGGTGCTGACCCGTGCCGACCACAACTCCGGCACCGACCGCCTGGCGGAAGTGGCGGACGCACTGGGCCTGGCCGACGACGCCATCGTGGTCAACGTGCAGGGCGACGAGCCGCTGGTGCCGCCGTCGATCATCGACCAGGTGGCCGCCAACCTCGCCGCACACCCGGAGGCCGGTATCGCCACCCTGTGCGAGGAAATCCATGACCCGGCGGCGCTGTTCAACCCGAACATCGTCAAGGTGGTCAGCGACAAGAACGGCCTGGCGCTGACCTTCAGCCGCGCCACGCTGCCGTGGGCCCGCGATGCCTTCGCGGTGGACCGCGCAAGCTTGCCGGCCAACGTGCCGTATCGCCGCCACATCGGCATCTACGCCTACCGCGCGCGCTTCCTCCGCGACTTCGTGGCCTGGGGCCCGTGCTGGCTGGAAGACACCGAGTGCCTGGAGCAGCTGCGCGCGCTCTGGCACGGCGTGCGCATCCATGTAGCTGACGCCCAGGAAGCGCCGCAGGCTGGCGTCGATACGCCGGAAGACCTGGAGCGCGTACGGCGCATCCTGGGGGCCTGATGAAGGTCCTGTTCGTCTGCCTGGGCAATATCTGCCGCTCGCCCACCGCCGAGGGTGTGTTCCGCCACAAGGTCCGCGAAGCGGGGCTTGAGGCGCGGATCGAGATCGACTCGGCGGGCACCGGCGACTGGCACGTGGGCAAGGCGCCGGATGCGCGCACTCGCGCCGCCGCGTTGCGCCGGGGGTATGACCTGTCGAGCCTGCGGGCGCGGCAGGTCAGCGTGGCGGACTTTTCCCGCTACGACCTGATTCTCGCCATGGATCACGCCAATCTGCGCGACCTGAAGCACCTGCGCGCCGGTAATGGCAAGGCCGAGCTGGACCTGTTCCTGCGCCGCTATGAGCTGGAAATCGACGAAGTTCCCGACCCGTACTACGGCGGCGAGGATGGCTTCGAGCAGGTGCTGGACCTGGTGGAGCAGGCCTGTGATGGCCTGCTCATGGAAGTGAAGAGGCGCCTGTGACGCTGCAACTGCAAGAAAACCTGTCCCTCAAGTCCTACAACACCTTTGGTGTCGACGTCGCGGCGCGCTGGTTCGCCCAGGCCCATGACGACGCCGAGGTGCGCGCAGGTATCGCCGCTGCTGCCGAAAAGGGCCTGCCGCTGATGGTGATCGGCGGTGGCAGCAACCTGCTGCTGAGCCGTGACGTCGAGGCGCTGGTACTGCGCATGGCTTCCCGTGGAATTCGCGTCCTCAGTGACGACGGTGCGCGCGTGGTGGTCGAGGCGGAAGCGGGGGAGGTCTGGGATGACTTCGTGCGCTGGACTCTGGCCCAGGGCCTGGGCGGGCTGGAAAACCTCAGCCTGATCCCCGGCACCGTGGGCGCCGCGCCCATGCAGAACATCGGCGCCTATGGCGTCGAGATCAAGGACGTATTCGCCGGCCTGACTGCGCTGGATCGTGAAACTGGCGAACTGCGAGAATTCGGCCTGGAAGACTGCGCGTTCGCCTACCGCGACAGCCGCTTCAAGCGCGAGCCGGGCCGCTGGCTGATCCTGCGGGTGCGCTTCGCCCTGAGCCGTACGGCGCAATTGCACCTGGACTACGGCCCGGTGCGCCAGCGATTGGCGGAGGAGGGCGTGACTGTACCGACTCCGGCCGATGTGTCGCGGGTGATTTGTGCGATCCGCCGCGAAAAGCTGCCCGACCCGGCAGTGCTCGGCAACGCCGGCAGCTTCTTCAAGAACCCGGTCGTTTCTGAAGGGCAGGCGGACGAGCTGCGTACGCGCTACAGCGACCTGGTGGCCTATCCGCAAGGTGATGGCCTGGTGAAACTGGCGGCTGGCTGGCTGATCGACAAGGCGGGCTGGAAAGGCTTCCGTGACGGCGCGGCTGGCGTGCATGCCCAGCAGGCGCTGGTGCTGGTCAACTACGGCGGGGCTACCGGTACGCAGCTGTATGCGCTGGCAGGGCGTATTCGTGAGGACATCCAGCAGCGCTTTGGCGTTGAGCTGGAGATGGAGCCGAATCTCTATTGAGATAGCTCCGGATGCGAGAGAAGGGGATGCCTTGGCATCCCTTTTTTGTGCCTGCTGCTGGAGGTGGGCTCAGATGAGCCGGGCGGTGTCAGCGCTTTTTGTAGGAGCGAGCTTGCTCGCGAATTGCCTGGCTCCGGAGCCTTGGGGTTGTTCGCGAGTAAGCTCGCTCCTACGGGTAAGGCAAGCCGCCTTACCGGCAGGGCAATAAAAAAGGGGATGCAGATGCATCCCCTTTTTCGTGCCAGAAAGCTATCAGCTGTGGTGTTTTTCTACCACGTTGCCTTCTTCTTTCTCGGCTTTTTCGCCTTCAGCCTGCTCGGCAACCGATTGCTCGGTCTGCTCGATGGCTTCAGCTTCGTTCACCACTTCGGCCGCGACGGTCTCGGCGGTGACTTCAGCGGCCGGCTCGACCACGACTTCGGCTTCCACGGCAGCGGCTTCTTCAACCACGGCTTCGACAGCCGGAGCTGGCTCAACCTGCGGAGCAGCAGCTGCGGCAGCAGCCGCTTCGCGAGCCAGGCGCTCTTGGCGACGACGCTCGCGCGGGTCGTTGGAGGCGCGGCCGGTGGCGTTGGCCGGAACTGCCGAGGCAGCGTCTTCGGCGGGAGCCGGAGCGGTAGCCGGAGCTTCTTCGGCAACCACCGGAGCTTCTACCTTGGGCTCTTCGATCGGTTGGGCAACGGTTTCAGCGGCAGGCGCCGGCACTTCTTCCGCAGCGACCGGCTCAGCAGCCTGTTCGGCGGGCTTGGCCAGGAACTCGATGGTCTGCTCCAGGGCGCTTTCGGTGCGCACGGCCTCGACCACGTGCGACTCGACCGGCTGGGCGGCTTCGGAAGCGGCTTCGGCTGCTGGCTGCTGCTCGGTGGCAGCTTCGGCCACTTCGGCAACGACGGCGGCGGTAGCTGCAGCGGCAACCACGGTGGCGGTGGTCGACGCTTCGCCAGCAGCCTGTTCGGTCTGCTCGCCAGCCTCTTCACCTTCTACACCATCGACACCCGCTTCACGCTGACGCTCGCGGCGGTTGCTGCGGCGGCGCTGGCCACGGGAACGGCGACGCGGACGCTCGCCATCGGCGCCTTCCTGGTCGTCCTGCTCCAGCAGTTCTTCGTTCAGCAGCTCTTCGGATTCCAGGGCGGCGGCATCGCTGGCCTGGCGTTCCTCGCGCGGCTGACGCTCTTCACGCGGCTGGCGCTCGGCGCGCTCACCACGCGGCTGGCGCTCTTCGCGGCCCGGACGCTCGCCACGCTCTTCGCGGGGCTGGCGCTCTTCACGCGGTTGACGTTCGGCACGCTCTTCGCGGGGCTGACGCTCCTCGCGCGGCTGACGTTCGGCGCGCTCTTCGCGGGGCTGACGCTCCTCGCGGGGCTGACGCTCGGCACGCTCTTCACGCGGCTGGCGTTCCTCGCGCGGCTGACGCTCGGCACGCTCTTCACGGGGCTGACGCTCCTCGCGGGGCTGACGCTCGGCACGCTCTTCACGGGGCTGACGCTCCTCGCGGGGCTGGCGCTCGGCGCGCTCTTCACGCGGCTGACGCTCTTCGCGGGCCGGGCGCTCGGCGCGTTCGCCACGCTCGTCGCGGCGACGCTCGCCACGCTCTTTGCGCTCGTCATCACGGCGGCCACCATCGCGGCCATCGCGGCGGCGGTTCTGCTGACGGCCGTTGCGGCGCTCGCCCTGGCCTTCGCTGCGCTCTGCAGCCGGCTTCTCGGCGGCGGCAGGTTGCGGCTGCTCCGGCTTGCTGCCGGCGAACAGGCTGACCAGCGACTTCACCAGGCCCTGGAACAGGCTCGGCTCCGGCATTGGCTTGGGCGCTTCGACAACCGGCGCGGGCGCAGCTTCGGCGGCAGTCTGCTGCGGGGCAGGGGACTGCGGGGAAACGGTCTTCACCGCGGCTTCCTGGCGGACCAGGGTGCGGGTGGAACTGATCGGCTGGACTTCCTCGTGCTCGATGTGGGCCATCTCGTAGCTGGATTGACCAACCAGCAGCTCGGGGCTGTCGTCACGCAGGCGCTGCACTTCGAAGTGCGGAGTTTCCAGGTGATCGTCCGGCAGAATGAAGATGCGCGCACGGGTGCGCAGTTCGATCTTGGTGATGGCGTTGCGCTTTTCGTTGAGCAGGAAGGCGGCAACCTGGAACGGCACGCGCGCACGAACTTCGGCGGTGCGGTCCTTCAGGGCCTCTTCCTCGATCAGGCGCAGGATCGCCAGCGACAGGGATTCGACGTCGCGGATGATGCCTTGGCCGTTGCAGCGCGGGCAGACGATGCCGCTGGTCTCGCCCAGGGACGGACGCAGGCGCTGACGGGACATTTCCAGCAGGCCGAAGCGCGAGATGCGGCCGACCTGGACGCGGGCGCGGTCGGCCTCCAGGGCTTCGCGCACACGTTCTTCCACGGCGCGCTGGTTCTTCGCCGGGGTCATGTCGATGAAGTCGATGACGATCAGGCCGCCGATGTCGCGCAGGCGCAGCTGGCGGGCGATCTCTTCGGCTGCTTCCAGGTTGGTCTGCAGCGCGGTTTCCTCGATGTCGCCGCCTTTGGTGGCGCGCGCCGAGTTGATGTCGATGGAAACCAGGGCTTCGGTCGGGTCGATGACGATGGAGCCGCCCGACGGCAGCTTCACTTCACGCTGGAAGGCGGTTTCGATCTGGCTCTCGATCTGGAAGCGATTGAACAGCGGAACGCTGTCCTGGTACAGCTTCACCTTGCTCGCGTACTGCGGCATGACCTGGCGGATGAAGTTCAGGGCTTCTTCCTGGGCGTCGATGCTGTCGATCAGCACTTCACCGATGTCCTGGCGCAGGTAGTCGCGGATGGCGCGGATGATGACGTTACTTTCCTGATAGATCAGGAACGGGCCGCTGCGCTCGCCGGAGGCTTCCTTGATGGCGCCCCACAGTTGCAGCAGGTAGTCGAGGTCCCACTGCAGCTCTTCGGAGCTGCGGCCGAGGCCCGCGGTGCGGACGATCAGGCCCATGTCGCCAGGAACGTTCAGACCGTTCAGGGCTTCGCGCAGTTCATTGCGCTCTTCGCCTTCGATACGACGGGAGATGCCGCCAGCGCGCGGGTTGTTCGGCATCAGCACCAGGTAACGGCCGGCGAGGCTGATGAAGGTGGTCAGGGCTGCGCCCTTGTTACCGCGCTCCTCTTTCTCGACCTGGACGATGACTTCCTGGCCTTCGCTGAGCACATCCTTGATGTTGATGCGGCCTTCAGGGCTTTTCTTGAAGTATTCGCGGGAGATTTCTTTGAGGGGGAGGAAGCCGTGGCGCTCGGCGCCGAAGTCGACGAACGCGGCTTCGAGGCTGGGTTCGATGCGGGTGATGCGCCCTTTATAGATGTTGGCTTTCTTCTGTTCGCGCGCGCCGGACTCGATGTCCAGGTCGAACAGACGTTGGCCGTCTACCAGCGCTACACGCAACTCTTCGGGTTGAGTTGCGTTAATCAGCATTCTTTTCATGTAGTACCAATGGTTTCCGGGGCCACCGGAAACGGCGATCGGCACACACGACTCTCACGGTCGGTGCTAAGGCACGTACTCAGGAACAGCGGACCGTTCCCGTGTCCAGCGGCAGCAGGATAAATCTGCTGTGCCGCGACTACGTTTCCTGCTTGTCGAGTAAGAACAAGCACTCATCAGGAGGAGGAATCGACTGTCAGATGCGGACGATATAGGCGTCTACGTTCAAGGCATGAAAGCAACGCAATCCGACAGTTGTGCATCTCCGCCCTGCACATTTCCCTAAGAGCCGGGTGCCGCTCGCTGAATCCGGGAGCGGGGTTGGCTTTTATCACGGCTACCTTGGTTGCCGTGGTCATGTCTGAAGGCCTGGGTTTCGAGGCGCTGTCGGCGGGCGAATCGCTCATGCCGTTGCAACGCTTCCGGGGACTGCCTCGTGTCCGTTCAATGTGTTTGCAGGCGGTTGGGGACGGCGATTACGCGATCATCCGCGGGCCTGGCCACTTTTGGCGGCCTCCCGAATATAGCAGCAATGATTAAGTGCTTCAATTGAATGAAAAATTGTTATCATGTCGGGATGACGAATCCTGCCCCTCCGACTTCCGGCGTCCAGCTGCTTGAAGTCGCGCCGGAGTATGCCGGCCAACGCATCGACAATTTCCTCCGCACCCAGCTAAAGGGCGTGCCCAAGACCCTGATCTACCGCATCCTTCGCAAGGGTGAGGTGCGGGTCAATAAAGGCCGCATCAAGCCCGAGTACAAGCTGCAGGCTGGCGACGTGGTGCGCGTGCCACCGCTGCGCCTCGCCGAGCGCGACGAGCCCGTGCCGCTGGCTCAGGGGCTGCTGGAGCGCCTGGAGGCTTCCATCGTCTTCGAAGACAAGGCGCTGATCGTGGTGAACAAGCCCACCGGTATCGCCGTGCACGGCGGTAGCGGGCTGAACTACGGTGTCATCGAGGCTTTCCGCCAGTTGCGTCCGGAGTGCAAGGATCTGGAGTTGGTGCATCGCCTGGATCGTGATACGTCCGGGCTGCTGATGATCGCCAAGAAGCGCAGCATGCTCCGTCACCTGCACGGCGCCCTGCGCGGCGAGCGGATGGTGGACAAGCGCTACCACGCCCTGGTGCGTGGCAACTGGCCGGCGGCGAAGAAGCAGATTGCCGTGCCGCTGCTGAAGAACAACCTGCGTTCCGGCGAGCGCGTGGTGGAAGTGAATCCCGAAGGCAAAGAAGCGCTGACCGAGTTCAAGGTGCTGCGCCGCTTCGGTGACTTCGCCACCCTGGTGGAGGCGCGCCCGATCACCGGGCGTACCCATCAGATTCGCGTGCATGCCAAGCATGCTGGTCATTCCATTGCCGGTGACCCCAAGTACGGCGACGAGGATTTCTCCCGCGAGATCCGCGAGCTGGGCGGCAAGCGCCTGTTCCTGCATTCCGCGTTCCTGCGCGTGCCGATGCCGGATGGTTCGGTGCTGGAGCTGGAAGCGCCGGTCGATGAGGTCTGGCAGCGCACCGTGGAGCGCCTGGATGCGTGAGTATTCCCTGCTGATCTTCGATTGGGACGGCACGCTGGTGGACTCCATCGGCCGCATCGTCGAGTCGATGCGCGTTGCGGCGCTCAACTCCGGGCTGCCGGAGCGCAGTGACGAGGCGATCAAGGGCATCATCGGTCTCGGTCTGCCCGAGGCTATTCAGACGCTCTATCCGGAAATAGAAGAGGGCGAGTCGCTGGACCGCTTCCGCCGCGACTACGGCGAGCACTATCTGAGCCTCGAAGTGCAGCCGTCGCCGCTGTTTCCTGGTGTTGCCGAGGCGATGGTCGAGTTTCGCCGTGCGGGTTACCAGTTGGCGGTCGCCACCGGCAAGAATCGCCGGGGGCTGGATCGCGTGCTGGCGGGGCAGGGCTGGACCGATTTCTTCGATATCACCCGCGCTGCCGACGAGTCGGCAAGCAAGCCTGATCCGCGCATGCTGCGTGAGATTCTCGAACATTGCCGGGTGGATGCGCGCGATGCGCTGATGGTGGGGGATTCGCCCTTCGATCTGGATATGGCGCGCCGGGCGGGCATGGATTCGGTGGCGGTGGGCTATGGTGCGCAGTCGCTGGAGACTCTGAGAGAGTATGCTCCGGCGCTGGAAGTGGGACATTTCAATGAATTGCGCGCCTGGTTGGCCGGGCGTGCGGTGAAGCCGGTGCTCGAGGTAGGCAACGATGTCGGATGAATGGAAATCTGAAGAAGGCAAGGCTGCGCAAGCCGCGGCGGGTGACGACAAGAGCTGGAAGCTGCTGGAGAAGGCGGTGCTGGCCGGGGTTCAGGAGCAGCGCCGTTCGCGCCGCTGGGGCATCTTCTTCAAGTTGCTGACCTTCCTTTATCTGTTCGTCGCCCTGGTGCTGTTCAGCCCGTTTGGCGGGCTGTCCAAGTCCGCTTCGCGCAGTGCGAGCCATACGGCGATGATCGAGGTGAAGGGCATGATCGCCGACGACGAGCCGGCCAGTGCCGACAATGTCGTTGGTGCGCTGCGTGCGGCGTTCGAGGATGCTGGTACCAAGGGTATCGTCCTGCGCATCAACAGTCCTGGCGGCAGTCCGGTGCAGTCCGGCTATATCTACGATGAAATCAAGCGCCTGCGTGGCGAGCATCCGGATATCAAGGTCTATGCCGTGATCAGTGATCTCGGCGCCTCCGGTGCCTATTACATTGCCAGTGCTGCCGACCAGATATACGCCGACAAGGCCAGTCTGGTGGGGTCCATCGGTGTGACGGCGGCGACTTTCGGTTTCGTCGGCACCATGGAGAAGCTGGGTGTGGATCGTCGTGTCTACACTTCGGGCGAGCACAAGGCGTTCCTCGATCCGTTCCAGCCGCAGAAGCTGGATGAAACGGCGTTCTGGCAGCAGGTGCTGGATACCACGCACAAGCAGTTCATCGACAGTGTGAAGAAGGGGCGTGGCGATCGCCTGAAGGACAAGGATCATCCCGAGCTGTTCTCCGGTCTGATCTGGTCCGGCGAGCAGGCGCTGCAGTTGGGTCTGATCGACGGTCTGGGCAGTACCAGCTACGTGGCGCGCGAGATCATCAAGGAGAAGGAAGTGGTGGACTATACCGTCCAGGAAACGCCCTTCGACCGCTTCGCCAAGAAACTGGGTACCAGCGTTGCCGAGCGCCTGGCGCTGTGGATGGGCTGGCAGGGGCCGGCGTTGCGCTGATCCCTCTCTATATAAAGGAAGGCCCGGCGATTGCCGGGCCTTCTGCGTTTCAGGTCTTTCGTTTCAGGCTTTCTGTTTCAAGGGATGGCTACTTGTTCGGCCAGCAACATGTCCACCAGGCGGATCAATGGCAGGCCGATCAGGCTGGTGGCGTCTTCGCCTTCGGTGGAGCGGAACAGGCTGACTCCCAGGCCTTCGGCCTTGAAGCTGCCAGCGCAGTCGAAGGGTTGCTCAGCTTCCAGGTAGCGGCGGATGCGCGCTTCGTCGAGATCGCGGAAGTGCACGGTGAAGGGCACACAATCGACCTGGCTGCGGTCGCTCAGGCTGTTCAGCAGGCAGAGGCCGGTGAGGAAGCTGACGCTCTTGCCGCTGGCGGCCTTCAGTTGCTCGGTGGCGCGCTCGATATCGTAGGATTTGCCGAGAATCCGGCTGCCGTTCACCGCGGCCTGGTCGGAGCCGATGATCAGGTGGCTGGGGTAGTGCTGGCTCAGGGCGCGCGCTTTGCTTTCCGCCAGGCGCTGAACCAGTTGCTCGGCGCTTTCGCCGGGGAGCGGGTTTTCGTCGATGTCGGGGCTTGCGCATTCGAACGGCAGGCGCAGCCGCTGCAACAATTCGCGGCGGTAGGGTGAGCTGGATGCAAGGATCAGGGGTAGCATGGATAATTCCTTCGGAGCGTCGCGGCGATTCTAGCGAAAAGGGCTGTCCATACAGCGGTTTATGGCTAATTTCCTTTGACAGCTTCGGGTGCATCCCTATAATGGCGCGCTTATGTTGAATGGACCGATACCACCTCACGTTGATCCGCGCAAATTGGTAGAGCGCGCCGCCACCCTCGAAGGTGAGCTGCCGATCGCCAGGATGCCACGTCTCAACGAGCAACTGGCCAGCAGTGACGGCAAGATTCACGCGAAGTTTTCCTTCTTCCGTGATGAGCAGAAACTGGCGGTCATGCACGTCGAACTCGACGCCGAGGTGAGCATGGTATGCCAGCGCTGTCTCGAAGCGGCCAACTTCCATGTGGGTGGTGAGTACGATTACGTCATCATCCCGGAAGGCAAGTCGATCGATGATCTGCCCAATGGCTACGATGCGCTGGAAGTGGGGGATGACCCCATCGACCTGACCTCGCTGGCCGAGGACGAGTTGCTGCTCGCCTTGCCCATCGTGCCGGTCCATGACCCTGAGGATTGCCAGCAGCCGGTGGGATACGCTACAGCGCCCGAACCGAGCGAGAACGTCGAAGAGCGGCCCAATCCGTTCAGCGTACTGGCGCAGTTGAAGCGTGACCCAAACGTTTAGGAGTTAATCAATCATGGCTGTTCAGCAGAACAAAAAATCCCGTTCCGCTCGTGACATGCGTCGTTCCCACGATGCCCTGGACGCGAACGCTCTGTCCGTAGAAAAGAGCACCGGTGAAGTTCACCTGCGTCACCACGTCTCCCCGGACGGTTTCTATCGCGGCCGTAAGGTCGTAGACAAGGGCTCTGACGAGTAATCCTTGTCCGCACCAATCATCGCGATTGATGCAATGGGTGGGGACTACGGTCCCCACTGCATTGTTCCGGCCTGCATTTCTTTTCTGGCCGAGTATGCCTCTCTTCAACTGGTCCTTGTCGGCCAGGCTCCCCTGATCGAAGAACACCTGAGCGGCCTTTCCCCGGTCGAGCGGCAGCGTCTTCACGTTCACCATGCCAGCGAAGTCGTCACGATGGACGAGCGTCCGTCCCAGGCGTTGCGTGGCAAACCCGATTCCTCCATGCGTGTTGCCCTCGAGCTGGTTCGGGATGGCAAGGCTCATGCCTGCGTCAGTGCCGGCAATACCGGTGCGCTGATGGCGCTGTCCCGTTACCTGTTGAAGACACTGCCCGGCATCGATCGTCCGGCGATGGTCACTGCCGTGCCGACACAGGGCGGTCACTGTCATCTGCTCGACCTGGGGGCCAACGTCGATTGCAGTGCCGAGCATCTGTACCAGTTCGCCGTCATGGGTGCTGTCGCCGCGGAGACGCTGGGCAAGCAGAATCCCAGGGTGGCGTTGCTGAACGTCGGCACCGAGGATATCAAGGGCAACCAGCAGGTGAAGCTGGCGGCCAGTCTTCTGCAGCAGGCGCGGGGCGTGAATTACATCGGCTACATCGAGGGTGACGGCCTGTATCGCGGGTTGGCGGACGTGGTGGTGTGCGACGGCTTCGTCGGTAATATCCTGCTCAAGTCTAGCGAGGGCTTGGCGGCGATGGTCGCCTCTCGCCTTGAGGCGTTGTTCCGTTCCAGTCTGCCGGCGAAGGCGGTGGGGCTGATGGCCATGCCGTTCCTGCGTCGATTGCGTGCCGATCTCACGCCGTCTCAGCACAATGGTGCGAGTTTCCTGGGCTTGCAGGGCATCGTGGTGAAGAGTCATGGCAGTGCTAGAGAGGAGGGGATCCAGAGTGCGTTGCGTCGGGCGCTCCTCGAAGTTCGTGAGAATCTGCCTCAACGGCTGCATGGCCGGCTGGAACATCTGCTCTAATGTGTGACCGCGGTCGCCAGACCGTCATCCAACTGTCAGTTCAATACGCCAGGCTTCCGCCGGCGATATCCATTTGACGAAACAGACAAAAAGGGAACTGTTGCAATGTCCGCATCCCTCGCCTTCGTATTCCCCGGTCAAGGTTCGCAGTCCCTCGGCATGCTCGCCGAGCTGGGCGCTCAGCACGCCGTCGTGCGCGACACCTTTGCCGAAGCTTCCGCCGCCCTGGGTTATGACCTCTGGGCCCTGGTGCAGGAAGGTCCGGAAGAGCGCCTGAACCAGACCGACAAGACCCAGCCCGCCATCCTCACTGCCTCCATCGCCCTGTGGCGTCTGTGGCAGGCCGAAGGCGGCGTGCAGCCAGCCTACGTCGCTGGCCACAGCCTGGGTGAGTATTCCGCGCTGGTCGCCGCTGGGAGCCTGGCCTTCGCCGATGCGGTGAAGCTGGTCGAGCGTCGTGGTCAACTGATGCAGGAAGCCGTACCGGCTGGTACTGGTGGCATGGCCGCCATTCTCGGTCTGGAAGACGCAGATGTGCTCGCTGCCTGCGCCGAAGCGGCTCAGGGTGAAGTAGTCAGTGCTGTGAACTTCAACGCGCCCGGCCAGGTGGTGATCGCCGGTGCAGCCAAGGCTGTCGAGCGTGCCATCGAAGCGTGCAAGGCCCGTGGCGCCAAGCGCGCTGTCGCGCTGCCGGTCAGCGTGCCGTCGCACTGCGCGCTGATGCGCCCGGCTGCCGAGCGTTTTGCTGAAGCTGTCGAAGCCGTTCAGTGGCAAATGCCGCAGATCGCCCTGGTGCAGAACGTTACCGCCCAGGTGCCGGCTGATCTGGCCGCGCTCAAGCGCGACCTGTTGGCGCAGCTGTACAGCCCGGTCCGCTGGGTCGAGAGCGTTCAGCTGCTGGCTGAGAAGGGTGTCACCGACCTGGTCGAGTGTGGCCCGGGCAAGGTGCTGGCTGGTTTGAACAAGCGTTGCGCCAAGGGCGTGACCACCCACAACCTGGATTCCGCGGACGCCTTCGGGGCGGCACGCGCGGCGCTGGTTTAACAGGAGATAGAGCATGAGTCTGCAAGGTAAGGTTGCACTGGTTACCGGCGCGAGCCGCGGTATCGGCCAGGCCATCGCCCTGGAGCTGGGTCGTATGGGCGCCACCGTGATCGGCACCGCCACCAGCGAGTCCGGTGCGCAGAAGATTTCCGAATACCTCAAGGCCAATGGCATTCAGGGTTCGGGCATGGTGCTGGACGTCTCCAATGACGAGTCCGTAACCAGCACCCTGGAAGCCATTCAGAAAGAGGCCGGCGCTCCGGCTATCGTCGTCAATAACGCTGGCATCACTCGCGATAACCTGCTGATGCGCATGAAAGACGACGAGTGGTTCGATGTGGTCAACACCAACCTCAACAGCCTCTACCGTCTGTCGAAAGCCGTCCTGCGTGGCATGACCAAGGCACGCTGGGGTCGCATCATCAACATTGGCTCGGTGGTTGGCGCCATGGGCAACGCCGGGCAGACCAACTACGCTGCTGCCAAGGCCGGCCTGGAAGGCTTTACCCGCGCTCTGGCGCGCGAAGTCGGTTCCCGTGCTATCACTGTCAACGCGGTCGCTCCGGGCTTCATCGACACCGACATGACCCGTGAGCTGCCCGAAGCGCAGCGTGAAGCACTGCTCGGTCAGATTCCGCTGGGTCGACTTGGGCAAGCAGAAGAGATCGCCAAAGTGGTAGCATTCCTCGCTTCCGAGGGCGCAGCTTACGTTACGGGTGCCACGGTACCGGTGAATGGCGGAATGTACATGAGTTGATGTGACGTGTTCCTTCGCGGCGATGTCATATGCGCTGTCTAAAATTCCCAATGCACTGCATTCGGGATTAGGCAGAGCATCTGGGTTAGCCGCGAAGGGGCGTCAGCGTTCAGCTTGAAATGCAGAAAACCCTTTCTATACACTTACCCGCAGCCCAGCTGTACGGATTGTCCATAGGAGTGAAAACAAGGTATGAGCACCATCGAAGAACGCGTCAAGAAGATCGTTGCTGAGCAACTCGGCGTTAAGGAAGAAGAAGTCACCAACAGCGCTTCCTTCGTTGAAGACCTGGGCGCCGACTCCCTTGACACCGTTGAGCTGGTGATGGCTCTGGAAGAGGAATTCGAGACCGAAATCCCCGACGAGCAAGCCGAAAAGATCACCACCGTTCAGGAAGCCATCGACTACATCGTTGCCCACCAGGCATAAGACGTAGTCGTCGGTTCCCCGACGAAAGAAGCCGCACGGCCTGCAAAGGCGTGCGGCTTTTCTTTAACGCCGGCATCAGCCGGCGTTATTGCCGTGAAACGTATGAGAGGAAGTCACAGTGTCGCGTAGACGCGTAGTCATCACCGGCATGGGTATGTTGTCGCCCCTGGGTGTGGATGTGCCGAGCAGTTGGGAAGGCATTCTCGCCGGGCGCAGCGGTATCGCCCCGATCGAACACATGGACCTGTCCGCCTTCTCCACCCGCTTTGGCGGTTCGGTGAAGGGGTTCGACGTCGAGCAGTACATGTCCGCCAAGGAAGCTCGCAAACTCGACCTGTTCATCCAGTACGGCCTGGCCGCTAGCTACCAGGCGATGCGCGACTCCGGCCTGGAAGTCACCGACGCCAACCGCGAACGCATCGGCGTTGCCATCGGTTCGGGCATCGGCGGTCTGACCAACATCGAAAATACCTGCCGTTCACTGTTCGAGCAGGGCCCGCGGCGCATCTCGCCGTTCTTCGTGCCCGGCTCGGTCATCAACATGGTTTCCGGATTCCTGTCGATCAACCTCGGTCTGCAGGGCCCCAATTACGCCATCACCACCGCCTGCACCACCGGCACCCACAATATCGGCATGGCCGCGCGCAACATCGCCTATGGCGACGCTGACGTGATGGTCGCCGGTGGCTCCGAAATGGCAGCCTGTGGGCTTGGACTGGGCGGCTTCGGCGCGGCCCGTGCGCTGTCCACCCGCAACGACGAGCCAGCCAAGGCCAGCCGCCCGTGGGACAAGGACCGTGACGGCTTCGTGCTCTCCGATGGCGCCGGCTCCCTGGTGCTGGAAGAGCTGGAGCATGCCAAGGCTCGTGGCGCGCGTATCTATGCCGAGGTCGTCGGTTTCGGTATGAGCGGTGACGCCTACCACATGACCGCTCCGCCGGAAAGCGGCGCGGGCGCCGCGCGCTGCATGAAGGCGGCGCTGCGTGACGCCGGCCTGAACCCGGAGCAGGTCGACTACATCAACGCCCATGGCACCTCCACGCCGGCCGGCGATATCGCGGAAATCGCCGCGGTGAAGTCGATCTTCGGCGAGCATGCCTACCGGCTCTCGATGAGCTCCACCAAGTCCATGACCGGTCACCTGCTGGGTGCCGCCGGCGCAGTCGAGGCGATCTTCTGCGTGCTCGCCCTGCGCGATCAGGTGGCGCCGCCGACCATCAACCTGGACAACCCCGATGAGGGCTGCGACCTGGACCTGGTGGCGCACCAGCCCAAGGAGCGTCCGATCGAGATCGCACTGTCGAACTCCTTCGGTTTTGGTGGCACCAACGGTTCCCTGGTGTTCCGCCGGTTCCACGGCTGATGCTGAGCTGGGTCGACGGCCGTTGCGCCGAGGTCCTGTCCGTGAGAGATCGCGGGCTGGCCTATGGCGACGGCCTGTTCGAAACCATTCGCGTGTCGGCAGGCCGCCCGCGCCTGCTGGCACGCCACCTGGCGAGACTCGAGGAGGGCGTGCAGCGCCTGTCCCTGCCGGTCTCGCTGGATCGGGTTGAAGACGAGCTGCTGCGCTTCAGTACGGCATTGGGCGATGGTGTCGCCAAGCTGATGCTGACCCGTGGCGAAGGCCTGCGTGGCTACGCGCCACAGGCGGACGCCCAGGTGCGTCGCCTGCTGCTCGGCTCTCCGGCACCGGCTTATCCGATAAAGCACCAGGACGAGGGCGTACAACTCTTCTCCTGTGCCACGCGCCTGGCCGAGCAGCCATTGCTGGCCGGCCTCAAGCACCTCAATCGCCTGGAGCAGGTACTGGCCCGCGCCGAGTGGGATGATCCGACCTTTGCCGAAGGCCTGATGCGCGATGTATCCGGGCGGATCGTCGAAGGCGTGTTCAGCAATCTGTTCCTGGTTCATGGTGGCGAACTGATCACCGCCGACCTCAGCCGTTGCGGCGTCGCTGGCGTGATGCGCGCCGAGGTGATCGAGCGTGCCCGTGACCTCGGGCTACCGGTCATCGTCCGGGACATCGACTTTGCCGAACTGGCGCAGGCCGACGAGGTCTTTCTCTGCAACAGCCTCTACGGTATCTGGCCGGTGCGTGGCTTTGCTGGCCACGCTTGGCCGGTTGGGCCGCTGACCCGTAAACTGCAGGGCCAACTTCGCGAACTTCTGGATTCCTGACACGTGATGCGCAAATTGCTGGTGCTGCTGGAAGGCGGCCTGCTGTTGGTTGGGCTCGTGCTGGGACTGGCGGCCTGGGAGCAGCACCGCGCGCTGCAGCAGCCACTGCAGCTCACCGAAGAGCGACTGCTCGATGCGCCTTCCGGGGCAACGCCGGGCGGACTGCTGGCCCGACTGCAGGACGAGGACGTGCTGCATGGCGCGTTCTGGCTGCGTCTTTACTGGCGCTTCAACCTGGCCGGCGAGGCGCTGCACAGCGGCGAATACCGCCTCAAGCCGGGCATGACCGCTGCCGAACTGCTCGACCAGTGGCGCGATGGCGACGTAGTGCAGTACGGCCTGACCCTGGTCGAAGGCTGGACCTTCCATCAGGTGCGCGAGCTGCTTGCCCGCCAGCCCAAGCTCGGCCAGACCCTGGCCGGGCTCAGCGATACCGATGTCATGGCCAGGCTGGGCAAGCCGGGCGTCTTCCCCGAGGGGCGCTTCTTCCCGGATACCTACCGCTACGTCCGTGGCACCAAGGACATTGATCTGCTGAAGCAGGCCTACCAGCGCATGGACAACATCCTTGCCGAGGAGTGGGACAAGCGTGAGTCGGACCTGCCGTACAAGGACTCCTACCAGGCGCTGATCATGGCTTCCCTGGTGGAGAAGGAGACCGGCGTGCCGCAGGAGCGCGGGCAGATCGCCGGGGTCTTCGTGCGTCGCCTCGAGAAGAACATGCTGCTGCAGACCGACCCGACCGTCATCTACGGCCTGGGCGAGCGCTACGCCGGCAAGATCACCCGCGCCGACCTGCGCGAGGCGACCCCCTACAACACCTATGTGATCGCCGGCTTGCCGCCGACGCCGATCGCCTTGCCGGGGCGCGAGGCCATTCATGCGGCGCTCAACCCGGTGCCGGGACAAAGCCTGTACTTCGTTGCGCGCGGCGATGGCAGCCATGCCTTCTCCGACAACCTCGACGATCACAACAAGGCGGTCCAGGAATTCCAGCTCAAGCGCCGCGCCGACTACCGTTCCAGTCCGGCGCCGAGCGCCCCGGCCGGCAATGCCCCGGTGGCGCAGTAGCCCGACAAGCAATCAAGGAGAGCCGAGTGACCGGCCTGTTCATCACCCTGGAAGGCCCCGAAGGCGCGGGCAAGAGCACCAATCGCGAGTACCTGGCCGAGCGCCTGCGCGAGCGCGGCATCGAGGTCCAGCTGACCCGCGAACCCGGTGGCACCCCGCTGGCAGAGCGCATCCGTGAACTGCTGCTGGCGCCCAGCGATGAGAAGATGGCGGTGGACACCGAGCTGCTGCTGGTCTTCGCCGCCCGCGCCCAACACATCGCCGAGGTGATCCGCCCGGCCCTGGGGCGTGGCGCCGTGGTGCTCTGTGATCGCTTCACCGATGCCACCTATGCCTATCAGGGCGGCGGCCGTGGGCTGCCGGTGGAGCGTATCGCGCAGTTGGAAAGCTTCGTCCAGGGCGACCTGCGCCCGGACCTGACCCTGGTCTTCGACTTGCCGGTGGAAATCGGCCTGTCCCGCGCGGCGGCCCGTGGCCGGTTGGACCGCTTCGAGCAGGAAGGACGCGGCTTCTTCGAGGCGGTGCGCAGCACCTATCTGGGTCGCGCCCGTGCCGAGCCTGCGCGCTACCACATCGTCGACGCCGCTCAGCCGCTGGTCGAGGTGCAGCGCAGCCTGGACGCACTGCTACCGGTCCTGCTGGAGCGCCTGCATGGCTGATATCTATCCCTGGCAGCAGGGGCTCTGGCAGCAGCTAAGCGGGCGCGGGCAGCATGCCCACGCCTATCTGTTGCACGGCCCGGCCGGTATCGGCAAGCGTGTGCTGGCCGAGAACCTGGTGCATCTGCTGCTCTGCCAGAGGCCGATGGACGGCAAGGCCTGCGGCCAGTGCAAGGCCTGCCAGTTGCTCGCCGCAGGGACCCACCCGGACTTCTTCCTGCTGGAGCCGGAAGAGCCGGAGAAGCCCATCCGTGTCGATCAGGTGCGCGAGCTGGTGGGTTTCGTGGTGCAGACCGCCCAGCTGGGCGGGCGCAAGGTGGTGCTGTTGGAGCCCGCCGAGGCGATGAACCTGAACGCCGCCAACGCCCTCCTGAAAAGCCTGGAGGAGCCGTCCGGCGACACGGTGCTGCTGCTCATCAGCCACCAGCCCAGCCGGCTGCTGCCGACCATCAAGAGTCGCTGCGTACAGCAGGCCTGTCCGCAACCGACCGTGGAGCAGAGTCGCGCCTGGCTGGCCGGCTCCTTGCCGGAAGAGTCGGCAGAGGGGCTGGACGAATTGCTGGTACTCGCCGGCGGCTCCCCGCTCACCGCATTGCGCCTGCAAGGGCAGGGCGTGCGTGAGCAGCGCGCGCTGGTCGTGGATGGGGTGAAGAAGCTGCTCAAGCAGCAGGTCGCCCCCAGCCAGCTGGCGGAAAGCTGGAACGCGCTGCCCTTGCCGCTGCTGTTCGACTGGTTCTGCGACTGGGCCCTGCTGACCCTGCGCTACCAGTTGGCGCGTGACGAAGCCGGCCTCGGCCTGGCCGACATGCGCAAGGTGGTGCAGTACCTGGCTGAGAAATCGGCGCAGAAAAAAGTGCTGGCGATTCAGGAGTGGCTGCTCGCGCAACGGCAGAAAGTTCTGAACAAAGCCAATCTTAATCGTGCCTTGCTTCTCGAAGCCTTGCTCGTACAGTGGGCAAGCCTTCCCGGGCCGAGCTAGAATCCGCCCATGGATACAACTGCCAGGACAGCTGAATGAGCTTGCCACCGAATCTGGGTCCGCGGAACGGAATTCTGTCCCTGACGATCAAGGACAAGTCCGTACTGTATGCCGCCTACATGCCGTTCATTCGTAACGGTGGTCTGTTCATCCCGACCAACAAGACCTACAAGCTGGGCGATGAGGTCTTCATGTTGCTCAACCTGATGGATGAGCCGGAGAAGATCCCGGTTGCCGGCAAGGTGGTCTGGATCACCCCCAAGGGAGCCCAGGGCAACCGTGCGGCGGGCATCGGCGTGCAATTCAACGACGGCGACAACACCGCGCGCAACAAGATCGAGACCTATCTGGCTGGTGCGCTGAAGTCGGACCGTCCGACCCATACCATGTAGAATTTGCAGGTTCTACAGGCTGCAAACACGAAGCGCCCGAATGGGCGCTTCGTCATTTTCCGGAGAATGCTTTCATGCTGGTCGATTCCCACTGTCACCTCGATCGCCTCGATCTCGCTGCCCATGGCGGTTCGCTGGATGCCGCGCTGGACGCCGCTCGCGCGCGCGGCGTGAGCCAGTTCCTGTGCATCGGTGTCAGTGCGGACAATGCCAAGGCAGTCAAGGACCTGGCTGACCGCTACGCCGATGTGCATTGTTCGGTGGGTGTCCATCCGCTGGACCTGGAGCCGGGCAGTGCGCCGGCGCTGGACTGGCTGCTGGGCGAGCTGAACCATCCGCGCGTGGTCGCCATCGGTGAAACCGGCCTGGACTACCACTATGAGCCTGAAGCCGCCGAGCTTCAGCAGGAAGCCTTCCGTCTGCACCTGGAAGCGGCGAAGGTCACCGGCAAGCCGGTCATCGTGCATACCCGCGAAGCGCGTGCCGATACCCTGGCGCTGCTGCGCGAGGCGGCGCTGCCGCAGGCTGGCGTACTGCACTGCTTCACCGAGGACTGGGAGATGGCCAAGGCGGCGCTGGATATCGGCTTCTACATCTCGCTGTCGGGCATCGTCACCTTCCGCAATGCCGAGCAGCTGCGCGAAGTGGCGCGCCAGGTGCCGGCCGACCGCCTGCTGGTGGAAACCGATTCGCCGTACCTCGCCCCGGTGCCGTACCGTGGCAAGCCGAACCTGCCGGAATACGTGCGCGAAGTGGCCGAGTACCTGGCCGTGTTGCGCGGCGTGAGTTTCGAGACGTTGGCCGAGCAGACCACCGCCAACTTCCGTCGGCTGTTCCCGCTTGCGGCCTGATCGCGGCGGCACCTTTACAAAAAACGCGGACAAAAAAAACCCGGGTTCTGGGGGATGAATCCGGGTCAAGACCATTAGGAGTGTAACAATAAGGTACGCGATCCTCGGTACCTTCACCGGCGGGGCACTTGGGGGGAGATGCCGCGCACCGGTATCTACAAGTATTGGTCAAGATGACGCGGCTGCCACAGAGGGACGGGGCTTTTTTAAACGGATTTGGAATACATCACAGCGGGCTGAGCACCCAGGCTCATTCCTGCGCCATTCCGGCGATCAATGCTAGGGTTTCCTCGATCACGTTCTCCGTCGTGTAGAAGTGCGGCGAGAAGCGAATGCCGGCGCCCCGCTGGATGCACACCACCTGTTCCGCGCGCAGGCGCTCCAGCAACTGCGTGTTGTCCCAGCCGGCCAGGCTGAAGGTCAGGATGCCCGCGCGGCGTGCCGGATTGAGCGGGCTGTGCAGGGTCGCGGTGGAAATCCGTGCCAGCCCGTCCTGCAGCTGCTGCACGCGCTCCGCAACCAGGGCGCCCACGTGTTGCATGCCGACCTCTTCGAGCAGGCCCAGGCTGGCGTCCAGTGCCACCGCCCCGAGCATGTTCGGGCTGCCGCACTCGAAGCGCCGCGCGCTGCGCGCCGGTTGCCAGTCGGCCGAGTCGTAGTTGCCTGCGTTTTCCAGCATATGCCAGCCGTACTCCTGCAGCGCCAGTTGTTCCCGTTCGGCGGCGCGGCAATAGAATACGCCCAGGCCTTCCGGGCCGAGCATCCACTTGTGTCCGTCGGCCATGGCGAAGGCGCAGTCGTAGGCCTGGACATCGAAGGGCAGGGCGCCCAGTTGCTGGATGGCATCGATGCAATACAGCACGCCGCGCTGGCGGCAGCCCGCGCCCAGGCGCTCCAGGTCCATGCGCAGCCCGCTGGCGTACTGCACCGCACTGATCGACAGCAGGCGCGTACGCGGGCCGCAGGCGGCGAGCAGATCGCCCTCCGGGTCGCTGCCGTTCAGGCTGACCTGGATGACTTCGACGCCCTTGGGTTTGAGGGCTTCCCAGACAACCCGGTTGGAGGGGAACTCCTGGTCGCTGATCACCACCTGATCACCCGCGCGCCAGTCGAGGCCGAAGGCGACGAACGAGAGCGCCTCGGAGGTGTTCTTCACCAGGGCGATATCGCCGGTGGTCTGGGCGTTGAGCAGGCGCGCCAGACGCTCGCGCAGGCGCTTCTCTATGGTCAGCCACTGCGGGTAGTCGCGGGCGCCGAGCAGGATGTTCTCCTGGGCGAAGGCGGCCACGGCGTCAGCCGCACGCTTGGGCCAGGGCGCTACAGCTGCGTGATTCAGGTAGCGCAGGCCGGACTGTTGGGGAAATTCATGGGAGAAGCTAATCATGTCGGATGATCCGTGCAATTTGGCGCTGAATAGGCATAATACGCGGCTTCGAATTTTGACTATTTTTGACCGAACAGTCTTTTTATGCAGAAAGAGCCGCGCAAGGTTCGCGAATTCCGTCGACGCGAACAGGAAATCCTCGACACCGCCCTCAAGCTCTTCCTGGAGCAGGGCGAAGACAGTGTCACGGTCGAAATGATCGCCGATGCCGTGGGTATCGGCAAAGGCACCATCTACAAGCACTTCAAGTCCAAGGCGGAGATCTACCTGCGCCTGATGCTGGACTATGAGCGTGACCTGGCGGCGCTGTTCCACTCCGAAGATGTGGCTCGGGACAAGGAGCGCCTCTCGCGCGCCTACTTCGAGTTCCGCATGCGTGACCCGCAGCGCTATCGCCTGTTCGACCGCCTGGAAGAGAAGGTGGTGAAGACCAGCCAGGTCCCGGAGATGGTCGAGGAGCTGCACAAGATCCGCGAGTCCAACTTCGAGCGCCTGAGCCAGCTCATCAAGGAGCGCATCGCAGCGGGCAAGCTGGAAGACGTGCCGGCCTACTTCCACTACTGCGCGGCCTGGGCGCTGGTGCACGGCGCCGTGGCGCTGTACCACTCGCCGTTCTGGCGCGAAGTGCTGGAGGATCAGGAAGGCTTCTTCCAGTTCCTCATGGACATCGGTGTGCGCATGGGCAACAAGCGCAAGCGCGACGGCGATACGCCGGCCGCCTGAGTCGATATTCACGTGGCCCACGGTCGCTCATGCGACAGGGCGGCGGGTGAGGGTGGGGATATACTGAATGGGTAATCCCCACCGGAGCCGAGCATGATCGTCGACCGCCAGGGCAGGCGCTTCCGCAACCTGCGGGTCAGCCTGACCGCCGCGTGCAATTACGCCTGCACCTACTGCGTGCCGGACGGCAAGCGTCTGGTCGCCGCACAGGACGAGCTGTCGGCCGAGTCCCTGGTCCGCGGCGTCGCCTACCTGATCGAAGCCGCCGGCATCGAGCGCCTGCGAGTGACCGGTGGCGAGCCGCTGGTCAGCCCCAAGCTGGACGCCTTCCTGCATGGCGTGAGTCGCCTCGGCCTGCAGGACATCGCTATCACCACCAACGGCCAACTGCTCTCGAAGAAGCTGCCGCTGCTGCTGGATTGCGGTATCCGTCGCCTCAACGTTTCCCTCGATACCCTGGATGCCGACGCCTTCCGTCGCATTGCCCGTGGCGGTGATCTGGCGACCGTGCTCAAGGGGCTCGACGAGGCCCGCGCGGCGGGCCTGAAGATCAAGCTCAACATGGTGCCGCTGCGTGGCCAGAATCTGGATCAGGTTCTGCCGCTGCTGGAATACTGCCTGGAGCATGGCTTCGAACTGCGCTTCATCGAACTGATGCGCATGGGACACCTGGCCCGCGATCCGAACGCGTTCAACCAGCAGTTCATCGGTATGCAGGAGCTGCTGGAGCTGATCGGCGAACGCCATCCCTATATCCAGGCCAACGCGCCCGTGGATGCCACCGCGCTGCGCTATGAAGTGCCGGGGCAGGGCTTCTTCGGCGTGATCGCCAACGAAAGCGTGCCGTTCTGCCGTACCTGCTCGCGCCTGCGTCTGTCGTCCACCGGCTGGCTGCATGGCTGTCTGTCGTCGAGCAACCGCCATTACGTCGGCGATCTCCTCGACAAGCCCCGCCACCAGGCCCTGCCGGCACTCCAGCGCCTGCTGGTGCGCGCGCTCGCGGACAAACAGGAAGTCGCCTTCTCCGGCGGCGTTACCATCATGAAGATCATCGGTGGCTGAGGCCGCCTTAACTGCCCGATTTGCCCAGATGCCCAACGAATTCCCTATTTCCTATGTCGAGCCGGTGTTCCGGCCGCCGAGCGAGGCGCACTCGCTGATCCTGCCGGTGACCAACGGTTGCTCCTGGAACCAGTGTGGGTTCTGCGAGATGTACACCCAGCCGCAGAAGAAATTCCGCGCCCGCGACGAGGCCGAAGTGCTGGATGAGATTCGCCGTTGCGGTGAGCGCCTGATCGTCCAGCGGGTGTTCCTGGCCGACGGCGATGCGCTTGTGCTGCCGACGCGGCGTCTGCTCAACATCCTGCGTGCGATCCGCGAGCATATGCCCGAGGTGGATCGCGTCTCCAGTTACTGCCTGCCGCGTAACCTGCGCAAGAAGTCGGTGGAGGAGCTGAAGGAGCTGGCCGATGCCGGCCTGCGCATGGCCTATGTCGGCGCCGAGTCGGGTGACGACGAAGTGCTGGCGCGGGTGAGCAAGGGCGAGACCTATGCGTCCACGCTGGATGCCCTGCAGAAGCTGGGCGAGGCGGGGATCAAGCGCTCGGTGATGATCCTCAACGGGTTGGGCGGCAGCACGCTGAGCATGCAGCATGCCGACAACTCGGCGCGCCTGATGAACGAGGCGCAGCCGGAGTTTCTCTCCACCCTGGTGGTGAGCTTCCCGGTCGGCGAAGAGCGTTTCCGCGCGGGCTTCCCGGATTTCCAGCCGCTGTCGCAAGCCGAGCTGTTTGCCGAAGTCGAGCGTCTGTTGAGTGCCCTTGAGCTGCGCGACACCGTATTCCGCAGCGATCACGCCTCCAACTACCTGGTCCTCAAGGGCGTTCTGGGGGCGGACAAGGCCCGTATGCTGGCTCAGGTTCGCCAAGCCATCGAACAGCCGCAGCACGCGCATTTGCGCCAGGAATGGCAGCGCGGCCTGTGATGGCTCGGAAGCTGCATTGCTTGTCCAAATGCCGGTTTTACGTCGCCGGCCCTGGAGACTTTGCATGCGCTACCTGATGTTGACCCTCGTCTTTGCGGCCCTGGCAGGTTGCATGACGCCCAGCGACATGGCTGAACGTACCGGCTACTACGCGGGCGATGCCGGCTTCCTCGATCACAGTCAGACACGTCGTACGGGGAACTGGCGCCTGCAGTCCGATTCCTTCATCTTCATCGCCCAGGGCCCCTTCGTGCCGCCAGGCCATCCCTACGCGCGGCCGAACGTGGTGGCGGAGGAAGCGTTCAAGGGCTTCGTCGAGTATTTCCCGATGGTACGGCGTGCCCAGGGGCCGCTGGGGCTGGAGGGCGCGATGCAGGAGGCGCGCGCGGTGGGGGCCAACTATCTGCTCTATACCCGCTTCGCGTACGGTGAAGACAATGCCGGCAGCTACGAGCAGTATGAAGACACCGACAATGCCATCGGACGCGACCGCAGCGTGATTCAGGTGATGCTGATCGAAACCGCCAACCGTTATCTGGTGGACAGTGCCACCATCCGCAGCCGCGGCGGTTTTCTGACATTCTTTGATGCCAGCCCCGATGACTTGATCGGGCCGCCGCTGGAAGATTATGCCCGCAGCCTGCTGGGGGTGAAAACGCACGAGGAGTTCCAATGACCGATCCCGCAAAGGCCGGCAACCTGCTGGCGCAGATCCCTGCCACCAAGGACAAGGGGCTGCCGCCGGTGCACCTGTGGAACCCGGACTGCTGCGGTGACATCGACATGCGCATCGCCCGCGATGGCACCTGGTATTACCTGGGGACGCCAATCGGGCGCAAGCCGATGGTACGGCTGTTCTCCACCATCATCCGCCGCGATGGCGACGACTATTTCCTGGTCACGCCGGTGGAGAAGTGCGGAATCACCGTCGATGACGCGCCGTTCGTCGCAATCAGCCTGGTTGTAGAGGGCGAGGGGGAGCAGCAGGTGCTGCGCTTCACCACCAATGTCGAGGATGAAGTGGTGGCCGATGCCGCGCATCCGATTCGCGTGGAGCTCGACCCGCAGACCCAGGAGCCGTCGCCCTATGTGCTGGTGCGGGTCAACCTGGAGGCGCTGATCCATCGCAACGTGTTCTACCAGTTGGTCGAGCTGGCCGTCAGTCGCGAAATCGATGGGCAGGAATGGCTGGGAGTGTGGAGTTCGGGCGAGTTCTTCCCCATTGCGCCGCAGCCGTGACTGAATAGTCCGAACGCGTCTGGTAGTCCGGATTAAAGTTTGCTACACGCTCTCTGTTCCCGGATTGGTGCAAAAAAAAGGCTCCCGAATGGGAGCCTTTTTTCGTTACCGCCAACGCATTACATGTTGGGGTAGTTCGGACCGCCGGTACCTTCCGGTGCCACCCAGGTGATGTTCTGGGCCGGGTCCTTGATGTCGCAGGTCTTGCAGTGCACGCAGTTCTGCGCGTTGATCTGGAAGCGCTTGCTACCGTCGTCGTTGCTCACCACTTCGTACACGCCGGCCGGGCAGTAACGCTGCGCAGGCTCGTCGTAGAGCGGCAGGTTCTTCTGTACCGGGACGCTCGGGTCGGTCAGCTTCAGGTGGATCGGCTGGTCTTCCTCGTGGTTGGTGTTGGAGAGGAACACCGAGGAGAGCTTGTCGAAGCTGATCTTGCCGTCCGGCTTCGGGTAGTCGATCTTCGGCGCTTCGCTGGCCTTCTTCAGGGTTGCGTAGTCCGGAGTCGTGTCGTGCAGGGTGAACGGGATCTTGCCGCCGAAGATGTTCTGGTCGATGAAGTTGAACGCACCGCCACCGATGGCGCCGAACTTGTGCATCGCCGCGCCGAAGTTACGGCTGCGGAACAGCTCGTCGTACAGCCAGCTGCCCTTGAAGGCATCGACGTAGTTGTTCAGCACGTCGCCGCCTTCGCGGCCGGCGAACAGGGCTTCAGCCACGGATTCGGCGGCCAGCATGCCGGACTTCATGGCGGTGTGGCTGCCCTTGATCTTTGCGAAGTTCAGGGTGCCCAGGTCGCAACCGATCAGCGCGCCGCCCGGGAAGACCATCTTCGGCAGCGAGTTCAGGCCGCCCTTGCAGATGGCGCGAGCGCCGTAGGCCACGCGCTTGCCGCCTTCCAGGTACTGCTTGATCACCGGGTGGTGCTTGTAGCGCTGGAATTCGTCGAACGGCGACAGGTGCGGGTTGGTGTAGGACAGGTCGATGATCAGGCCGACCACCACCTGGTTGTTCTCCAGGTGATAGAGGAAGGAACCACCCGGGTTTTCGTCGTTCAGCGGCCAGCCGGCGGTGTGCACCACCAGGCCCTGCTCGTGCTTGGACGGGTCGATGTCCCAGATTTCCTTGATGCCGATGCCGTAGTGCTGGGCGTCGGCTTCGCTGTCGAGCTTGTACTTCTTGATCAGCTGCTTGCCGATGTGGCCACGGCAGCCTTCGGCGAACAGGGTGTACTTGGCGCGCAGTTCCATGCCGGGGGTGTAGTAACCCTCTTTCGGATTGCCTTCGCGGTCGACGCCCAGGTCACCGGTGACGATGCCGCGCACCACGCCATTTTCGTCGATCAGCGCTTCCTGGGCGGCGAAGCCCGGGTAGATCTCGACGCCCAGGCCTTCGGCCTGCTGGGCCAGCCAGCGGCACAGGTTGCCCAGGGAGATGATGTAGTTGCCTTCGTTGTGCATGGTCTTGGGCACGAAGAAGTTCGGCACCTTGGACGCCGCTTCCGGGCTCTTCAGTACATAGATGTCGTCACGCTTGACCGGGGTGTTCAGCGGCGCTTCGAGCTCTTTCCAGTTGGGGAACAGCTCGTTGAGCGCGCGCGGTTCGAACACGGCGCCGGAGAGGATGTGGGCGCCCACTTCGGAACCCTTCTCGACCACACAGACGCTGATTTCCTGACCGGCGTCGGCGGCCTTCTGCTTCAGTCGGCAGGCGGCGGACAGACCGGCAGGGCCGGCGCCGACGATGACGACGTCGAATTCCATAAATTCGCGTTCCACTATCGATCTCTCCTGAATCAAGGCTCTGGGCATTTTGTAGGTATTGGGTTGGGCGTGCCCCCACCCGGTAAGAGCGGGGCGCATTATAGCTAGACCTGTTGCTATATCTAAACCCTTTATCGAGAGCAATACAAACGTTTGTTTGAATCGCACGTAACCCTGATAGAATCGGGGTCCGCGGCTTATGAAGGGGTATTTTCGTGTATTGACCCGCCCGGTCGATGCGGTCAAGATACCTGCGGTTTTGCGGTCGCGTTGCGCTGGATGTAGTCGCAGATGGCGTGCACTACCAGCCAGGCCTGTCTGGCGACATTCCTATTCACCGGAGAAAACGAGGAATCCATGAAGGTTCTTGTAGCTGTCAAACGAGTGGTTGACTATAACGTCAAGGTCCGCGTCAAGGCGGACAACTCCGGCGTCGATCTCGCCAACGTCAAGATGTCCATGAACCCCTTCTGCGAAATCGCCGTGGAAGAGGCCGTACGCCTGAAAGAGAAAGGCGTCGTCACCGAGATCGTCGCGGTCTCCGTCGGCCCGACCGCTGCCCAGGAGCAACTGCGTACCGCGCTGGCTCTGGGTGCCGATCGCGCCATCCTCGTTGAATCCAACGAAGAACTGAGCTCCCTGGCCATCGCCAAGGCGCTGAAAGCCCTCGTCGACAAAGAGCAGCCGCAGCTGGTCATCCTCGGCAAGCAGGCCATCGACAGCGACAACAACCAGACCGGCCAGATGCTGGCTGCGCTGACCGGCTACGCTCAGGGCACCTTCGCCTCCAAGGTCGAAATCGCTGGCGACAAGGTCAATGTCACCCGTGAAATCGACGGCGGCCTGCAGACCGTTGCCCTGAACCTGCCGGCGATCGTCACCACCGACCTGCGCCTGAACGAGCCGCGCTACGCGTCGCTGCCGAACATCATGAAGGCGAAGAAGAAGCCGCTGGACGTGGTGACCCCGGACGCCCTGGGCGTTTCCACCGCTTCCACCGTGAAGACCGTGAAAGTCGAAGCTCCGGCTGCCCGTAGCGCTGGCGTCAAGGTCAAGTCCGTTGCCGAACTGGTCGAGAAACTGAAGAACGAGGCGAAAGTAATCTGATGGCTATCCTGGTAATCGCTGAGCACAACAACGGCGCACTGGGCGCTGCCACCCTGAACACCGTCGCTGCCGCGCAGAAGATCGGTGGTGACATCGCCGTCCTGGTCGCTGGCCAGAACGTCGGTGGCGTGGCCGAAGCCGCTGCCAAGATCGCAGGCGTATCCAAGGTGCTGGTCGCCGACAACGCCGCCTACGCTCACCAGCTGCCGGAAAACGTCGCTCCGCTGATCGCTGAGCTGGGCAAGGGCTACAGCCACGTGCTGGCTCCGGCCACCACCAACGGCAAGAACTTCCTGCCGCGCGTTGCCGCCCTGCTGGATGTCGACCAGATCTCCGAGATCATCGAAGTCGTCAGCGCTGACACCTTCAAGCGCCCGATCTATGCCGGTAACGCCATCGCTACCGTGCAGTCCTCGGCTGCCGTCAAGGTCATCACCGTACGTGGCACCGGCTTCGACGCCGTTGCTGCCGAAGGTGGCTCCGCCGCTGTCGAGCAGGTTTCCGGCCCGGCCGATGCCGGCAAGTCCGCCTTCGTTGGCGAAGAACTGGCCAAGTCCGATCGTCCGGAACTGACCGCTGCCAAGATCGTCGTTTCCGGCGGCCGTGGCATGGGCAACGGCGACAACTTCAAGATCCTCTACGCCCTGGCCGACAAGCTGGGCGCCGCGGTCGGCGCTTCCCGCGCCGCGGTCGACGCCGGCTTCGTGCCGAACGACATGCAGGTCGGCCAGACCGGCAAGATCGTTGCACCGCAGCTGTACATCGCGGTCGGCATCTCCGGTGCCATCCAGCACCTGGCGGGCATGAAGGACTCCAAGGTCATCGTTGCGATCAACAAGGACGAAGAGGCGCCGATCTTCCAGGTTGCCGACTACGGCCTGGTCGCTGACCTGTTCGAAGCCGTACCGGAGCTGGAAAAGGCCGTCTGAGCCTGATCCGCTTGTTGAAGGAACCCGCCCTCGTGGCGGGTTCTTTCATTTCAGGTCCCTGATTTTCCTCGGGAAATGGTCATTTCGCGGCACTGATGACCCATTGGTCACGAATCTTCGCCGATAAGTCCACGGGCGAAGGTGTCTCATCTACAATGCGCGACGTCTCCAGTTCCTGAATGTGTTTAAACGACACCTGGCTACCGAGGTTTTCATGATCATCAAACCGCGCGTGCGTGGCTTCATCTGCGTCACTACCCACCCGACCGGCTGTGAAGCCAACGTCAAGGAACAGATCGAGTACGTCGAGGCGCATGGCCCCATCGCCAACGGTCCGAAGAAGGTCCTGGTGATCGGTTCGTCCACCGGCTACGGCCTGGCCGCGCGCATCAGCGCCGCCTTCGGCGCCGGCGCCGACACCCTGGGCGTGTTCTTCGAGCGTCCGGGCAGCGAGACCAAGGCGGGCACCGCCGGCTGGTACAACTCCGCTGCCTTCGAGAAGTTCGCCAAGGCCAAGGGCCTGTATGCGCGCAGCATCAACGGCGACGCCTTCTCCGATGAAGTGAAGCAAGTCACCATCGACACCATCAAGCAGGACCTGGGCAAGGTCGACCTGGTGGTCTACAGCCTGGCTGCTCCGCGCCGCACCCACCCGAAGACCGGCGAGGTCTTCAACTCCGTGCTCAAGCCGGTCGGCAAGACCGTCAACTTCCGTGGTCTGGACACCGACAAGGAAGTGATCAAGGAAAGCGTGATGGAGCCGGCCACTGCCGAGGAAATCGCCAACACCGTGGCGGTGATGGGCGGTGAAGACTGGCAGATGTGGATCGACGCCCTGCAGGAAGCCGGTGTGCTGGCCGATGGCGCCAAGACCACCGCCTTCACCTACCTGGGCGAAGAGATCACCCACGACCTGTACTGGAACGGCTCCATCGGCGCCGCCAAGAAGGACCTGGACCAGAAAGTCCTGGGCATTCGCGAGAAACTGGCCGCTACTGGTGGCGACGCCCGTGTTTCCGTGCTGAAGGCCGTGGTCACCCAGGCCAGTTCGGCCATCCCGATGATGCCGCTGTACCTGTCGCTGTTGTTCAAGGTGATGAAGGAGAAGGGCACCCACGAAGGCTGCATCGAGCAGGTCGACGGCCTGTTCCGCGAAAGCCTGTACGGCGCCGAACCGCATCTGGACGCCGACGGCCGCCTGCGCGCCGACTACAAGGAACTGCAGCCGGATGTGCAGGACACCGTGAAGAACCTGTGGGACAAGGTGACCAACGAGAACCTGTACCAGCTGACCGACTTCACCGGCTACAAGACCGAGTTCCTGCGCCTGTTCGGCTTCGAGATCGCCGGCGTGGACTACGAGCAGGACGTCAATCCAGACGTGCAGATTCCCAATCTGATCCAGCTCTGAGGAAGAGGGCCGGCCGCGTGCCGGACCTTCGGCTCAAGCAGAAACGGCGCCCTGGGCGCCGTTTCTGTTTTTCGGGTCGTTCAGTTCGCCGCAGTGGCTGGCGCCTGGCTCTGCCGGAGGAAGTCCAGATACAGCTGGGCGGTTTCTTCCGGCCGCTCGATCATCGGCGCATGGCCGCAGTCGCGGAGGATGGCTACGCTGGGTTTCTTCAACAGCGGTTTCATCACATCGATGCTGGAGATGTCCAGCACCCGGTCGCGATCACCCCACAGCAGCAGAGTCGGCGCGGTGATCTTCGGCAGTTCCGGTTCCAGCGGGATATAGCGTTCGCGCAGTTGCTGGAAAACGCGGTTGTTGAAGGCGCTACGCTCCAGCGAGCGCTCCGCCAGGTAGTGTTCCAGTCGTGAGGGCATCGGCGGTTTTTGTACGAACACGAAGTCGAGCAGGGCGGGGAAGTCGTCTACCGAGCGCAGCACCAGCGGGTTGTCTTCACCCTTGCTCAGGCGCTGGAACAGTTCGCTCTGATGAGGCGACACGATCCCGGCGTTATCGAACAGGCCGACCGACAGCACCTCGTTCGGGTGGCGTGCGGCGAGCAGGGCGGCGATGTGCCCGCCCATGGAGTTGCCGACCACATGGAAGCGGCCGATGCCCAGTTCGCGCATGAAGTCCGCCAGACGTTCGGCCTGGGTGCCGACGTCGTAGCTGATGTTCGCGGGCCGACTGCTTTCGCCGAAGCCCGGAAGGTCCAGGGCGATGACGTGGTAGCGATCGGTGAGGAAGCGGGCGAAGCGCAGCCAGTTGCTCTTGTCGGCGCCGAAACCGTGGACCAGTAGAACGGTCTGTGCCTTGTCCGGGCCACCCTCGTAGTAGCGGATGTCGAGGTTGTCCACGGCAAGGCTGCGTTCGCTCAGGCCCGCGCGGCTGCTCTCGGCGAACTGCGCGGTAGCCAGCAGCGTGGAGGGAAAGACGTAGAGCACGCCCGCCGTGGCGGCGAGCAGCAGTACAAGGAACAGAAGGGCTTTCTTCATGAGAAGTCCTTATTACCAAATCGGGATGGTGTGATTTACGCTAGCATTTTGCAGGTCTAAGCATGACTGTTCTTACTTCCGGTGAGCGAGATTGACGATGCCTCAATGCTCCACAATGCTGCGTGCAGCGCTTTTGCTGGCGACCTTTTCAGTGTCCCTGGCCGGCTTTGCCGCAGGCAAGTGTGAGCGCCTGGTCGCCACCGGCAACCCGGAATACCCACCCTATCTGTGGCGCGACCCGATGAAGCCCGAGCGCCTGATCGGCGCCAATGCCGACCTGCTGGAAGAGATCGGCAAGGCCATCGGCGTGGATATCCGGGTGATTTATACCGGCTCCTGGGCGCGGGCGCAGGAGGAGGCGCGGCTCGGTCGCGTCGACCTGATCGCCGGCGCCTTCCTCACTCCGGCGCGGATGGAGACCATGGACTACGTCCATCCGGCCTTCCTGACGACCGACAGCGTGGTCTGGACGCGCAAGGACACCAGCATCCCCTTTACGCACTGGGAGGATCTGCGCGGCCTGAAGGGCGGCACGCTGGTGAACAACAGTTTCGGTGCGCAATTCGACAGCTTCGCCAAGCAGCAACTGACCCTGGAAGAGGTGCCTAGCCTGACCCAGGCCTTCCAGAAGCTGCTGCTCAAGCGTTCCGATTATGTGATCTATGAGCACTATCCCGGCCTTGCGGTGGCCGCTACCCTCGGCATGGTCGACGACCTGCAGCCGCTGGAGCCGCCGGTCTCCAGCGAAGGGTTGTACCTGACCCTGTCGCACAACTCGGCCTGCAACGATCCGTGGCTGCGCGGACAACTGGCGAAAAAAATGACAGAATTGACGGCCGCCGGAGTCCCGCAGCGCCTGCTGCAGGACAACCTGGCCCGCTGGAAGGGGCAGCAGTTGCAGCCCGCCAGCACTCCCACCCAGTAGGACAACAGATTTCGTGATCAATCGACGGATGATGGCCGCCGGTCTGGCTCTTATTGCCCTGGCCGGTTGTGCAACGAATGACCCGGCACCCACCGAGCAGATGCGCCTCACCGAACAGGCGCTGGAACAGGCCAAGGCCGTGGGCGCGACGGACGACGTAGCCGAGCTGAAGCTCGCCGAGGACAAATACCAGGCCGCCAAGGGTGCTCTGGCGGTGGCGTCGAACAAGAAGGCGCGGCAGCTTGCCGAGCAGGCCGAACTCGATGCCCGTCTCGCCGAGGCCAAGGTGCTGACGCGCAAGAGCGCGGATCAGTTGGCCGATCAGAGCAAGAGCATCAATCGCCTGCGTAAACAGTTGGGAGAAGCACAATGACTTCGCTGCAACTGTTGCGCTTCGTGGCACTGGGCTTCGTGGTCGCCCTGGCGGGCTGCGCCAACAGCCAGTTGAGCGAAAAATCCCTGGAACAGGCGCGCAGCCAGTTCCAGGCGGTGAAGGAAGACTCGTCGGTGCTGCGCAGCGCGCCAAAGGATGTGATCCGTGCCGGAGAGTCGCTGGCGCGTGCCGAGCGCCTGTCCAGCTACTGGGGCAGCAACGACGATGTGCTGCAGTACGCCTACCTGAGTCAGCGCTATAGCGAGATCGCCCGCGAGCACAGCAACTACGCGCTGAACCAGGAGCGCCTGGCCAAGCAGCAGCTCGAGCGCGAGCGCCTGCAGTTGGCCATGCGTGAAGCTCGCCTGCTCAATGTGCAGGAGCAGAACAAGTGGCTGGAGCAGCAGATGGTCAGCCTGGCCACCAACGAAACCGAGCGCGGCCTCGTGCTGACCCTGGGTGACGTGCTGTTCGACAGCGGCGAGGCGGATCTCAAACCCGCGGCCAACCGCACCGTGCTCAAGGTGGTGCAGTTCCTCCAGCTCAATCCGCGCCGGGTGCTCCGCATCGAAGGCTATACCGACAGCAACGGCGACCGGGAGCAGAACCTGCAACTGTCCAAGGACCGCGCGCAGGCGGTGGCCGACGCACTGTCCGATCTGGGAATCGACGCCAAGCGCATCCAGGTGCAGGGGTATGGCGAGACCTATCCGGTTTCGGACAATGCCTCGTCGCTGGGCCGCGCGCAGAATCGCCGGGTCGAGATCGTCTTCTCGGACGAAAAAGGCCAGTTGGGCGCCGAACGCTGATTTCACTCGGTTACATCGGGTTGCAAATGAAGCCCCGGAGCGCCCCGCTCCGGGGCTTTTTGCATGGCTATCTCGAATTTGTTCGAGGGTGGCGTTGGAGAAAATGAACTCATGCGACTAATCCCCATGCTGGGGAACCACCAGCGAGAGACGTAAATGCTGTCCGAGAAAAAGACCCTGAACGTAATCGTGGCCGATCCCCAACCGATGATTGGCTGGGGGCTGGAACATTTTCTGGCCGACCACTGCGATGCTCAGGTGAACGCCTATGTCAGCGACACGGAGAGTCTGCTGACTGCTTTGAGCGAATGGACCGATACCGACCTGCTGATCATGGAGATGGCCTTGCCGGGCGAGCGGGGGCGCGATGGCGTACACCTGATAGAATGGCTGCGCCGTCACTATCCCAATGTGCAGATACTGGTGTACTCGCTGCTCGGCGCCCCGCTGATGGCGGCGTCGGTGGTGAAGTGCGGCGCGCTGGGCTACGTCTGCAAGCGCAGCGCCCTGAGCGTGCTCACCGATGCAATACAGCGCGTGCGCCGTGGCGACACCTTCATCGACCCGACCCTGCGCCAGCCGCGCCACACCGGGCGGCCGTTGAGCCCCACCGAAATGGACATCATCCGCCGCCTGGCCCATGGCGCCACCGTTGGCGAGATCGCCGAGCGCACCAACCGCAGCGTCTCGACCATCAGTACCCACAAGCGCAACGCCATGCAGAAGCTCGGCCTGACCAGCGATGCCCAACTGGTCGCCTTTGGCGTACTGGACTGGCTCGGCGAGGTCTGACGCAGCACGCCACACGCGGCGCTGGTAAGCGGGAACTGTAACGCGCACAATCCCTGTCACTGTTCTGGAACAGTTGCGGCTTTTTAGCTACTGTTTCGGTCCAATGACCGAGGGATGGCCGTCATGTCCAATCTGCTTCTGTACCAGCGCATCGCCCAGCAACTGGCCGAAGACATCCGTCGTGGTGTCTACCAGCCGGGCGAGCGCGTGCCGTCCGTGCGCAAGCTGAGCACCCAGCTCAACGTCAGCCACGCCACGGTATTGCAGGCCTATGCCACCCTCGAAGACCAGGGGCTGATTCGCGCACGTCCGCAGTCCGGCTACTACGTGCACCGCACGCCAGCGCTGACCGCTTCGACCCCGGATATCGCCCGGGTCGAGCGCCCTGGCCTGGTCACCCGCAGCAGCATCATCAACCAGGTGCTCGCCGAGGCGCGCCGCGAGGGCGTGTTCCCGCTGGGCGCCGCGGTGCCGCACGTGGATTACCTCCCGGTCCGCGCGCTGCACCAACAGTTGGCCAAGGTCACCCGCTTTTCCAGCCCGCGCGCCTTCAGCTACATGTTCAGTCCCGGCTACGAACCGCTGCGCCGCCAGGTGGCGATCCGCATGCGCGATGCCGGCGTGGTGGTCGATCCGACCCAGGTGACCATCACCCATGGCTGCGTGGATGCCATCCACATGGCGCTGCGGGTGATGACCCGTCCGGGAGACCTGATCGCCACCGAATCGCCGAGTTACTACGGCCTGCTGCAACTGGCCGATATCCTGGGCCTCAAGGTCATCGAGATTCCCAGCGACCCGCTCACCGGGATCAGCCTGGAGGCCCTGCAGCTGGCCGCCAACCAGTGGTCGATCAAGGCGCTGGTGCTGACCCCGCGCCTGAGCAACCCGCTGGGCGGCACCATCCCGGAGGAGCGCCAGAAGCAGCTGCTCAAGCTCACCGCCGAGCACAACATCGGGGTGATCGAGGACGACATCTACGGCGAGCTGATGTTCGACCAGGGGCAGACCAAGGCACTCAAGGCCCACGACCGTGATGGCCGGGTGGTGTACTGCTCCAGTTTCTCCAAGACCATTTCCCCCGGCGTGCGTATCGGCTGGATCATCACCGAGCGCTACCAGGAAGAAATCCGCCGCCTGCAGACCTTCACCACCCATTCGGCGTGCACCGTCACCCAGATGGGCGTGGCGGCCTACCTGGAGAACGGCGGCTACGACCGGCACCTGCGCTACATCCGCCAGGAGTACCGCAAGAACATGACCGCCTACCAGCTGGCGGTGCAGCAGTACTTCCCCGAAGGCACGCAGATGACCCGGCCCAAGGGCGGCTTCATCCTCTGGGTCAGCCTGCCGGCCAAGGTGAACACCAAGGAGCTGCACGTGCGCGCGCTGGAGCAGGGCATCAGCATCGCACCGGGGCTGATCTTCAGTAACACCGAGCAGTTCAACAACTGCCTGCGCCTGACCTGCGGCATTCCGTGGGACCGCGAGGCGGAGCGGGCGATCATGACCCTCGGCATGCTGGCCTGCCAGTTGTGCCAGGAAGGGCTGATCGCGGCCTGATTCGTAGGAGCGGACTTTGTCCGCGATGGTATCCGGCGCGATGCGGACCTATCGCGGACGGAGTCCGCTCCTACATCAATGCTTATCGACGGTTAACCCGTTTACCTGTGTCGTCTCGTCCAAGGGTACTGATCCCTCGACGAGGCCGCCGCCGTGCCACTCGCCACGCCCGAACTCGTGCCCGCCAGCCACGGCGCTACACCGGCGCCGGCAGCATCGGCGATACTCGGTCGCTGGCGCAGCGCCAGCCGACACCCGCACCGCTACGGATCGAGAGAGTTGAAGATATCCCTCAAGGATGAAAACGACGCCGCGCTGCTGCGGCGTTACCGACAAGGCGACGCCGAGGCCTTTGCCGAGCTCTATGCTCGCCATCGCCTCGGCCTGTTCCGTTTCCTCTGCGGTCTGTGCGGCGACCACGGCCTGGCCGAAGAGGTGTTCCAGGAAACCTGGCTGAGCCTGGTCCGCAGTGACAGCCAGCCGGGCGCGGCCAGCTTCAAGACCTGGCTGTACCAGATTGGCCGCAACCGGCTGATCGACCACTGGCGCAAGCTGGGCCGGCACCAGGGGCGCCAGGAGAGCTTCGAGGAACAGCTGCACGGCGACGCGCTGCCCGGCGAGGGCGAAGACCCTGAGCGCGAACTGTTCCTCAGCCGCGACCAGCAGCGCCTGCAGGGCGCACTGGAGGCGCTGCCGGAGGAGCAGCGCGAGGTGTTCCTGCTACGCGCCCACGGCGACCTGGAACTCAACGAGATTGCCGAGCTGACGCGTACCCCGGCCGAAACGGTGAAGAGCCGGCTGCGCTACGCGTTGCAGAAATTGCGCCGGTTGCTGTCCGACCCGGCGGCGACCGAGGAGGTGAGCCCATGAACCGCGATCCGCACGAGCAGCAGCTGCTCGAGCACTACCGCCGGCACAGCGATGAGCAGCCGTCGGCGCAGCTGGACGCGCGCATCCTGGCCGCCGCTCGCGCCGCTGTTCAGGAGCAGAAGCCCAGCTTCGGCGAACGCTTGCGCCACTGGCTGCTGGGCACCGGCAGCCGCCAGCGCTGGGGCGTTGCCGTGGCTGGTCTGGCGACCCTGGGTATCGGCTTGAGCCTGACCCTGCGCAGTTTCGATGAAGCCCCCGAGCGGTTCGATGCCCCCGTCGCCCCGGCGATGATGCGTGCGGCGCCAGCACCGGCACCGGCCATGGCTCCCGCTGCGCCGCTCGCCGCCGAGCCGGCGGAGGCCAAGCGCAAGGTCGAGTCCGTCACCGAACGGCCGTCTGCGGCGCCACCCGCAGCGAAGGTGGCCGGCGCGTTGGCGGAAGAGGCCGCGCCAGCGGCCCGGATGGCCGATGCACTGGCCCCGGAAGAACCCCAGGCCAGTCTGCTGCGCCTGCGTGCACTACAGCAGCAAGGGCGGGAGGCTGACGCTCGCGAGCTGCGCCAGGCCTTGCAACGGCAATTCCCGAAGCTGGATATCGACGCCGCGCTGAACGCCTTGCCACCCAAGCCTTGACTGATGACAGGCCGCCGAAGGGCGGCCTCTGACAGGCTCCTGGGGTAACGGTAAAACCTTGTGGTAACTGGCCTCTTGCCATAGCGCTCGACTCGCGCCAGCATTGCGCGTTTTTTTCCGCCTGCACGATCATGACACCCAGCCGAATCCTTCTTGCCGCCTGCCTGACCCTCTTGCTTGCCGCCTGTGGCGACGAGCACAAGGACAAGGCTCCGAGCCCGTCGCCCGCGCAGTCCGCAGGCGAGCCGGCGCCTGCCTCCACGCCGGCGCCGAAGCCGTCGGCTGAGCAGCCGCGCGAGTCGGAAGCGGCACCGGCTGCGGCCGAGCCGGTAGCATCCGCCAAGGCGCCAGCCGTGGAAGCGGCGACCAAGCCTGAAGCGAAAGCGCCCACCAAGTCGAAATCCGAGTCTGAACACGGGGACAAGACCGAGCCGAAGGCGCGGGCGGCAAAGAAGGCGGCGCTCGATCCCGTCGTCAAGCAGCCGCTGCCACCCGTGAAACTGGACCTGCGCCTACCCAAGGACCTGGTGCAACAGTTGCAACCGGACAAGCCGGTACCGGAACTGGAAGAGAAGCCGCTGTTGCCGCCGATGTTCGTTGAAAAGTCCGGCCAGAGCCCGTTCCAGGTAGGGGGGCGGTTGATCCAGCGCGAACACAACGAGCGCGAGCCCAGCGATGAGAGCTGGCACTCGGATATCCGCGGCGCAGAGCTGCAGTTCCAGTTCCGCAACTGATCACCATGCCGCGCCTCCTGTAGGCGCGGGCCATGCGCGCGATTCGAGGGCATGGCCCGCTTTTGCATTGTTTCTGGGTGATACCCCTTCGGGCCAGCGCAAGCGCTGTTCGCGATGGAGCCGCGTCCCGCGTTCGCGGGGATGACTCGTGAGAAGAGTGGTGCATAACACCGTCATTCCCGCGGACGCGGGAGCCCAAAAGACAATTGCTCCTACAGTGGGGGGCGTATGGCATTCGACGCCATACGCCATACGCCATACGCCATACGCCATTTGGCCATGGAGGCAGAGCATTCCGAGCCTGATCATGGCGCTGACAATAAGCACGGTGTATCGGCGTACAACCGCGAACGCTTGTACGCCCTACGGTGCGAATGTCAGAACCGGTGCTCGCCGCGCCGGATCGCCTCGAACAGTCCGCCGTCCATTTCCCGGTAGCTCGTCTCGCCGGGCAGGCGTACGAACAGGGTTTCGTTCACCTGCTCCGGGTCATAGGCGCTGCGCTTGAGGTCGGTCTTCTTGTACTTGAAGGTCCCGGTGGTCTCGACCTGCTGCAACAGACGCAGGAACAGCGGAACGGCGTAGGCCGGCAGTTCGCGGTCCAGGTGTTCGGCCAACTGCGTGCCATCCAGGCTGGCGCCATCGCGCAGGCGCAGCGCGGCCATCCCGCAGCGGCCGTTGGTGCCGGGAATCTCCACCCCGTAAACCACGGCATCTTCCACAACCGGGAAGGCGCCCAGGGCGTTTTCCACCTCGGTGGTCGAGACGTTTTCGCCCTTCCAGCGGAAGGTGTCGCCCAGGCGGTCGACAAACTGGGTGTGCTTGAAGCCGATATCGCGCATCAGGTCGCCGGTGTTGAACCAGGCGTCACCCTTCTTGAACACGTCACGGAAGATCGCCGCCTCGCTCTTGGACGGGTCGGTGTAGCCGTCGAACGGCCATTTGTCGCTGATCTCGCTGATCAGCAGGCCCGCCTCGCCCTTGTCGACCTTCTCCATGAAGCCCTTGGCGCCACGCACCGGCTGGTCGTTCTCCAGGTCATAACGGACGATGGCGTAGGCGGCGGGCGAGAAGCCCACGGTGTTGTCGAAGTTGAAGACATTGGTGAAGCCGATGTTGCCTTCGCTGGAGGCGTAGAACTCGGTAATCCGCTCGATGCCGAAGCGCGCCTTGAACTCGTTCCAGATCGATGGACGCAGGCCGTTGCCGATCATGCAGGTCAGGCTGTTGCCGCGTTCCTCCGCACATTCCGGCTGGTTGAGCAGGTAGCGGCAAAGCTCGCCGATATAGCCGAAGCAGGTTGCCTGGTAAGTCTTCACGTCCTTCCAGAAGGCGCTGGCGGAGAACCGGCGGCGCAGGGCGATGGCCGCGCCGCCGGCCAGCGCCGCGCTCCAGCACACGGTGACGGCGTTGTTGTGGTAACAGGGCAGGGTCAGGTAGAGCACGTCGCTGGTGGTCAGGCCAAGTCCGGAATGGCCGAAACCGCCATAGGCCTTGATCCACTTGCCGTGGCTCATGATCGACGCCTTGGGCAGGCCGGTGGTGCCGGAGGTGTAGATGTAGAAGCAGGCATCCTTGAGGCGTACCTGGGCGGTTTCCGCTAGGTTGGTCGAGCTCTGCTCCTGGGCCAGGCGCATCAGGTTGTGCCAGCCTACCGGGGGCTGGCTGGGCTCGCTCAGGGTGTCGCCATCGGCCACCCAGTAGCAGCGGCCGCCGCTGTTCTCCAGCACCGGACGGACATCCTCGAACGCTTCCCGCAGCTCCTCGCCGACCACGAAGTGGCTGGGCTTTACCAGATTCAGGCTATGGCTGAGCACCTGGCCGCGCTGGGTCGTGTTGACCAGAGCACCGATGGCGCCGAGCTTGGCCAGCGCAGCGAGAACCACCATCAGCTCGGCGCGGTTCTCCAGCATCACCGCGACCACGCTGGCGTGGCCCACGCCCTCAGACTGGAAGGCCCGCGCCAGGCGGTTGGCCCAGCCGTTGAAGAGGGCGTAGGAGAGGCGCCGGCGTTCGTCGATCAGCGCCGGGCTGTCCGGATAGAGGCGCGCTGCGCGCTCCAGCGCCCAGCCTAGCGAAAGGTTCTTCTCGCGGTTGCGGATGCCGGTGTAGTACAGCCCGCGCAGCATGCGCGGCACGCGGCCGAGGGTGGCCGGCAGGTGGGCCAGGAAGCGGGTCGGGGTGATCAGATCGGCGTGGGTCATTGACGCGTGCCCTTGTTGTCATTGTTGTCCGTGGCGTGCAGACGTTGCTGCGCGACTCTAGGCCGCTGCCTGGCTACCGGCTATGGCCCTTGCGCGCGCGGCGCAGGGCAGATCGGCAAACACGCCGGCGGGCGATCATCGCAGTCTAGGAGGGGATGGCCGGACGGCCAGGCAGGGATTGTGTCGATTGGTAAACGCAGTGGGCGCCGTCCGTAGGATGGGTGCAGCGGAACGATACCCATGGCGCAATCGATGGGTATCGCAGGCTCCACCCATCCTACGGGGTGCGAGGTCATGGATTCAGTCGAGGAACAGGTCGGGCACCAGGCTGCCGCCGGCTGGATCGTAGCGGTACTGGTCGAAGTCGGTCTGGCCCTGCTCGCGGAGGATCTCCTCGTCGATCAGCAGGCGACCGCTGATGCTGCGGCCAGTGCTGGAGAGGATCGCGTAGGCCGCATCGGCCATGATCGCCGGGGTACGCGCGCGCTTGAAGGCGTCGCGGCTGCCCAGTTCGAACTCGATGGCGGCGGTGGCGATCATGGTCTGCGGCCACAGTGAGTTGACGCTGATGCCGTAGCGCTTGAACTCCTCGTGCATCCCCAGGGTGAGCATGCTCATGCCGTACTTGGTGACGGTGTAAGGGCCGTGCTGGGCGAACCATTTGTTGGCGATGTTCAGCGGCGGCGACAGGCTGAGGATGTGGCCCTGGCTCTGCTTCAGGTAGGGCAGCGCGGCCTGGCTGCAGACCATCACGGCGCGGGTGTTGATCTGGTACATCAGGTCGAAGCGCTTGGGCTCCAGGCGTTCCACGCCGACCAGCTTGATGGCGCCGGCATTGTTCACCACGGCGTCGATGCCGCCGAAATGCTCGGCCGCGCGAGCCATGGCTTCGCGCACGGCATTCTCGTCGCGCACGTCCAGTTGCAGGGCCAGCGCCTTGCCGCCCGCCGCCTCGACTTCCGCGGCGACGCTGAAGATGGTGCCTTCGAGCTTCGGATGGGGCTCGGCGCTCTTGGCGGCGATGACGATGTTGGCGCCGTCGCGCGCGGCGCGCAGGGCGATCTCGCGGCCGATGCCACGGCTGGCGCCGGTGACGAAGAGGGTTTTGCCGGCCAGGTTGTTAATGGAAAGGGACATGGTTGGGGCTCCGTGTTCTTGTTGTCTTGTTCGGGCGCAATTTTTTGGGGCTGGGTAGGATGGGTAGAGCAGAGCGAAACCCATCATTTCCGCGCACCGACAGCATGGGTTTCGCTGCGCTCTACCCATCCTACGGGCGGTTCAGGCGTCTTCGGCCGCGACCTCCACCAGCAACTGCCGGGATTTCACCTGCTCGCCCTTGATCACCTGCACGCGGCGGATAACGCCGTCGACGCCGGCCTTGAGCGGGTGCTCCATCTTCATCGCTTCCAGCACCAGCAGCAGCTGGCCCTTGCTGACCCGCGCGCCTTCGGCCACCAGTACGTCGACGATGGCGCCATCCATCGGCGCCTTCACCGTGCCGGAGCCCGCGCCAGCGGCGGCGCCGGCCGGCTCGTGGGTGACGTCCAGCAGCTCCAGGTTACCGTCTGCGCCGTACAGCCACAGGCGCGTGCCATCGCGGTGGAAGGGCAGGCGACGGCGCACACCGTCGGCTTCGAGGATCGCGTCGCCGTTCTCCTCGCCGAGCAGACGCAGATTCATCTCCGTTTCACCGATGCGCGCCAGCAGCGTCGGCTGGGTGCCGTGCTCGCGGACCTCCAGTTCGACGACGAATTTCTCCTCGCCATGCTTGAGCGCGAAACGCCACGGCGCGCTGCCCGCGTTGCGCCAGCCGGATAGGCCGGGTTGGTGCGCGCGGGTCTCGGCCGAGGCCTGGTAGAGCAGGGCGGCGGCGCAGGCCAGTTCCAGCGCCTGCGGCTGGTGCGGGGCCAGGCTCGGGTCGCCGGCGAACTGCTCGCCGATGAGCGCGGTGGTGGCCTTGCCGGCGGCGAATTCCGGGTGCTTGAGCAGGTTGGCGAGGAAGCGCTGGTTGCCGGTCACGCCCAGCAGGACGCAGTCCTCCACCGCGCGCACCAGCTTGCGCCGGGCCTCGTCGCGGGTGGCGCCGTAGGCGATGACCTTGGCCAGCATCGGGTCGTAGAACGGCGTCACCGGCTGGCCTTCGCGCAGGCCATGGTCGATGCGGATGCCATCCAGCTGCGGCGGTGTCCAGCGCAGCACCTGGCCGGTCTGCGGGAGGAAGCCGTGGCCGGCGTCTTCGGCGTACAGGCGCACTTCGATGGCGTGGCCCTTGAGCTGGATCTGCTCCTGGGTCAGCGGCAGCGGATGGCCTTCGGCGACGCGGATCTGCCAGGCCACCAGGTCCTGGCCGGTGACCAGCTCGGTGACCGGGTGCTCCACCTGCAGGCGGGTGTTCATTTCCAGGAAGTAGAAGGCGCCACTGGCGTCCAGCAGAAACTCCACGGTGCCGGCGCCCTGGTAGTTCACCGACGCGGCGGCCTTCACCGCGGCCGCGCCCATGGCAGCGCGCAGTTCCTCGGTGAGCACCGGGCAGGGCGCTTCCTCGATGACCTTCTGGTGGCGGCGCTGCACCGAGCAATCGCGCTCGCCGAGGTAGACGATGTTGCCGTGGCTGTCGCCGAACACCTGGATTTCCACGTGACGCGGCTGCACCACGGCTTTCTCCAGGATCAGCTCGCCACTGCCGAAGGCGTTCTGCGCTTCCGAGCGCGCGGTGCGCAGTTGCTCGGCGAGGTCTTCGCTGCGGGTCACCAGGCGCATGCCGCGCCCGCCACCGCCGGCGCTGGCCTTGATCATCAGCGGGTAGCCGATGCGCTGCGCTTCGCGGGTGAGCGTGGCGTCGTCCTGCTCCGCGCCTTCGTAACCAGGGATGCAGGGCACGCCGGCTTCGAGCATGGCGATCTTTGACAGGCGCTTGCTGCCCATCAGGTGGATGGCTTCAACCCCGGGGCCGATGAATACGATGCCAACGGCTTCGCAGGCGCGGGCGAAGTCGGCGTTCTCCGAGAGGAAGCCGTAGCCGGGGTGGACCGCGCCGGCGCCGGTGCGCTTCGCAGCATCGAGTATCGCTTCCGGTTTCAGGTAGGACTGGCCCACCGGTGCCGGGCCGATGCACACGGCTTCGTCGGCCAGCTGCACATGGCGGGCGTTGGCGTCGGCCTCGCTGTACACGGCCACGGTGCGGTAGCCCAGGTCGTGGGCGGTGCGGATCACCCGGCAGGCGATCTCGCCACGGTTGGCGATGAGGATCTTGTCGAAGGCGGGCATCTGGGTGCTCCTGCTTGTCTGGCTGCGTCTGGGGTGTTTCTGGGTTCCCGCGTTCGCGGGAATGACGTATGGGGGAGCGGCGGTGTTTCTCCCCGTCATCCCCGCGAACGCGGGGATCCAATAATCAGCCTCACTGCGCCCAGTTCGGTTTACGTTTCTGCACGAAGGCCATGGTGCCCTCGGCGCCTTCCGCTCCCGTCACCGCGGCGGCGAACTGGTGGGCGGCATCGTCCAGCAGCGGGCCGAGTGCCTCGGTCTCGGTGGCCAGCAGCAGCGCCTTGGTGGCGGCGTTGGCGCCGGGGGCGCAGCGGCGGACCTGGTCGAGGCTCTGGGCCAGTTGCTCGCCGAGGCTCTCGGCGCTGTCCGCGCAGGCATGTACCAGGCCCAGGCGCAGTGCCTCGCGGCCATCGAAGCGGGCGGCGGTGAGGGCCAGGCGGCGCGCCTGGGTCAGGCCGATGCGCTTCACCACGAAGGGTGCGATCTGCGCCGGCAGGATGCCTAGGCTGGTTTCCGGCAGGCCGAACTGCGCATCCACCGCCGACAGGGCGATGTCCGAGACGCAGGCGAGGCCGAAGCCGCCGCCGAGCACCGCGCCTTCCAGCACGGCGACCAGCACTTGCGGCTGCGCCTGGGCTTCCTCGAGCAGGCCGCCGAAGGCGCGGTTCAGCGCGGCGTAGGCATCGGGACCGGCGGCGCGGGCGCCGGCCATGTCCTTGATGTCGCCGCCAGCGCAAAAGTGCCCGCCAGCACCGCGCAGGACGATGGCGCGCACGCCGCGGTCGTCGCGCACGGCGGCGAGCACCGCGCGCAGTTCGCCGACCATGGCCAGGCTCATGGCGTTGCGGCTGTCCGGGCGGTTCAGGGTGACGTGCAGCACGCCACCGTCACGTTCCAGCAGCAGGGTTTCGCAGTTCGGCAATTCGTTCATGCCGGGGTCCTCGTCAATTCGGTATCGGCGGGCTCTTCGTAGGAGCGAGCTTGCTCGCGAACCGCATGACACCTCGGTGCCAAGCTAAACTCCGTTCGCGAGCAAGGGCTAGGCGCCCCCCTCGGTCCTACAAGGGCCAAGCAAAGGCTCTCAGCCCTTCTTCTTGCCCGGCAGGGTGCCCATCATCTTGCAGATGATCCCCAGCATGATTTCGTCCGCGCCGCCGCCAATGGAGACCAGGCGGGTATCGCGGTAGGCGCGGGAGACCGGGTTTTCCCACATGAAGCCCTGGCCGCCCCAGTACTGCAGGCAGGCGTCGGTGACCTCGCGGGCGAGGCGGCCGACCTTGAGCTTGGCCATGGAGGCCAGGCGGGTCACGTCCTTGCCGCGGATGTACTGCTCGGTGGCCTGGTAGGTGAGGGCGCGCAGGCACTCGATCTCGGTCATCAGTTCGGCCATGCGGAAGTGGATGACCTGGTTGTCGATCAGCGCCTGGCCGAAGGTCTTGCGCTCCTTGCAGTAGTCGATGGTGGCGTTGACGCAGTACTCCAGGCCCTTGATCCCGCTGGCGGCGCCGAACAGGCGCTCTTCCTGGAACTGCAGCATCTGCATCATGAAGCCCGCGCCCTCGGCGCCGATGCGGTTGCGCTGCGGGACGCGTACGTCGTCGAAGAACACCTGGGCGGTCTCCGAACTGCGCATGCCGAGCTTGTCCAGGTGCGGGCTGACGCTGATGCCCTTGGACTTCATCGGCACCATGATCAGCGACTTGTTGACGTGGGGCTTGTCGTCGGAGGTGTTGGCCAGCAGGCAGATGAAGTCGGCGGAGGGCGAGTTGGTGATCCACATCTTGCTGCCGTTGATGACGTAGTCGTCGCCATCCTTGCGCGCGGTGGTCTTCAGCCCTGCGACGTCGGAACCGGCACCCACTTCCGAGACACCGATGCAGCCGACCATTTCGCCGGCGATGGCCGGGCGGAGGAATTCCTCGCGCAGCTCATCGGAGCCGAAGCGCGCCAGGGCCGGGGTGCACATGTCGGTCTGCACGCCCAGGGCCATCGGCACGCCGCCGCAATGGATGGTGCCGAACTCTTCGGCGGCGACCACCGAGTAGCTGTAGTCCAGGCCCATGCCGCCGAACTTCTCCGGCTTGGAGATGCCCAGCAGACCCAGGTCGCCGGCCTTCTTGAAGACTTCATGGATCGGGAAGCGACCGGCCTTTTCCCACTCGTCGACGTAGGGATTGATCTCGCGCTCGACGAAGTTGAGGACAGTGCGGCGGAGTTCTTCGTGTTCCTGGGTGAAGATCATTTCTTGTTCTCCGTGGGATCTTTCAATTCAGGTAGGGCGAATAAAGCGGAACGCTTTATCCGCCGGCTTGGCGGATGACGCCGGGGGCGTCATGCGCCCTACGGTCAAAATCGTGCGACGCCGAAACTGTTGTTCTTCAGCGGCCGTACGGCCGCCTCCGCGCAGATGTCCAGCAGGTAGCCGAGCAGCGCGCGGGTGTCGCGCGGGTCGATCAGCCCGTCGTCCCACAGGCTCGCTGTGCCGTAGAGCGCGGTGGACTGGGCGTCGAGCTTCTGCGCGGTCATCTGTTCGAGCATGTCGAGCATCTTCGGGTCGGGCTCTTTGCCCTCCTTGGCGTGCTTCTCCTCGGTGACGATGCGCAGCACCTTGCCGGCCTGGGCGCCGCCCATCACGGCGGTGCGGCTGTTGGGCCAGGCGAAGATGAAGCGCGGGTCCAGCCCGCGGCCACACATGGCGTAGTTGCCGGCACCGTAGGAGCCGCCGACGACCAGCGTGAGCTTGGGCACCGTGGCGTTGGCCACCGCCTGGATCATCTTCGAGCCGTGCTTGATCACGCCCAGGCGCTCGGACTCGGTGCCGACCATGAAACCGGTGGTGTTGTGCAGGAACAGGATCGGCGTGTTGCTCTGCTCGCACAGCTGGATGAATTGCGCCGCCTTGGCCGCGCCCTGCGGAGTGATCGGGCCGTTGTTGCCGATCAGGCCGCAGGCGTGGCCTTCGATGTGCAGGTGGCCGCAGACGGTCTGGCTGTCGAACTCGTTCTTGAAGTCGAGGAAGCGCGAGCCGTCGGCGATGCGCGCAACGATCTCGCGCACGTCATAGGGCTTCTTCGCGTCCGCCGGGACCACGCCGAGCAGTTCCTGCGCAGAGTACAGAGGCTCGTCCCATGCCAGTTTCACGCGAGCCGGCAGCTGCGCATTCCAGGGCAGCGAGGCAAGAATTTCGCGGGCGAGGCGCACGCCGTCGGCGTCGTTCTCCGCCAGGTATTCGGCGGTGCCGGCGACCTGGGCGTGCAGTTCGGCGCCGCCCAACTCCTCGTCGGTGGCGATTTCGCCAGTGGCGGCTTTCAGCAGCGGCGGGCCGGCGAGGAACATCTTGGCCTTGCCGCGTACCACCACCACGTAGTCCGACAGGCCTGGCTGGTAGGCGCCGCCGGCGGTGGACGAGCCGTGCACCACGGTGACCTGCGGAATGCCCGCCGCCGACATGCGCGCCTGGTTGGCGAAGCCGCGCGCGCCCTCGACGAAGATGTCCGCCGCGTAGTTCAGGTTGGCGCCGCCGCTCTCGGTCAGCGCCACCACCGGCAGCTTGTTCTCGAAGGCGATCTGCTGCAGGCGCAGGGTCTTCTTCAGCCCGGTGGGGGAGATGGTGCCGCCCTTGATCGCGCTGTTGCTGGCGGTGACCAGGCAGCGCACCCCGGCGATGTAGCCAATGCCGGAGATGATGCCGCCACCGGCCTGGGTGCCGTCCTTGTCGTCATGCAGCTTGTAGCCGGCCAGCGAGGATATCTCGAGGAACGGCGCGCCGGCGTCCAGCAGCAGGTTCAGGCGCTCGCGCGGCAGTAGCTGGCCGCGCTTGTCGAACTTGGGCTTGGCCTCGGCGGCCTTGTCCAGCACCTTCTGTTCGACCTCGCGGAAGCTCGCTACGGCGGCCAGCATGGCCTCGCGGTTGCGGGCGAAGTCTTCGCCCTGGGGATCGAGTTCGGATTGGATGACGGGCATCGCTTACTCCTGATCCTTCAATACGTCGGGCAGGTAGGCACGGTGGAAGCCGTTGTAGGAACGGCTCTGCCCCGGCTTGCCCTTCACCAGCGGGAAGGCGCGGCTGCCCTGGCTGGCGGCGCCGTCGATGCGGATAGTGTTGCCGCTGATGAAGGCTGCGCCGGGGGAGAGCAGGAAGACGATGGCGGCGGAGACTTCCGACTCGGTGCCGATGCGCTTGAGCGGCACGTGCTCGCGCAGGGTCGGGATTACCGCCTTGAACGCACCTTCGTAGGTGTCCATGCCGCTGGATGCGACCCAGCCCGGCGCCACGGCGTTGACCCGCACCCCGGCGTGGCCCCACTCGATGGCGGCGGTCTTGGTGAAGTTCTCCATGCCGGCACGGGCGGCGCCGGAATGGCCCATGCCGGGCATGCCGCCCCACATGTCGGCGAGCATGTTGACGATGCTGCCGCCGGTCTTGCTCAGGCTCTGGTTGAACACCTCGCGAGCCATCAGGAAGCCGCCCACCAGGTTGGTGCGCACCACGGCCTCGAAACCCTTCAGGTTGATCGAGGCCAACGGCGCGGGATACTGGCCGCCGGCGTTGTTGACCAGGTGATGGATCGGCCCGCGCTCGGCGATGACCTGCGCCACCAGCGCCTTCACCGCTTCCTCGTCACGGATATCGCAGCTGTGCCAGCTGGCGCTGCCGCCGTCCTCGATGATTTCGCCGGCGGTCTTCTCCAGCTTCTCCGCCTTGCGCCCGACCAGCACCACGTGGGCGCCGAGGGCCGCCAGCTCATGGGCGGTGCAGCGGCCGATGCCGCTGCCGCCGCCGGTGACGATGATGGTCTGGCCGTCGAACAGGCCAGGTTTGAAGATCGAGTCGTAGCTCATTGTTGTTTTCGTCCTGCTCAATCGTTCTTTGTACGGGCTCTTCGTAGGAGCGAGCTTGCTCGCGAACAGGCTCCGCTGCGGGGCTGGCGTTCGCGAGCAAGGGCTAGGCGCCCCCGTCGGTCCTACAGGATGTGGGCGCTCAGTTCATCGGCGATGTGCTGCGGCACCGCCACCGGGAACTCCAGCAACTGCTGGGCAAAGGCCTTGCCCTGCGGGTCGATGCGCAGGCTGGCGACACCGCCGCCGCCCAGGGCGTTCTCCAGCAGGAAGTTCAGGCTGTGGCTGCCCGGCAGGTGCCAGCGGCTGACGCGGCCAAGCTGCGGGTCGAGCACGTGCTGCATCCATTCGGCCACGGCGCCTTCACTCAGCGCCTCGGCGATCCACGGCAGGTATTCGGGCCGGCGCGCCATGACGCCGATATTGCTGTGGTTGCCCTTGTCGCCGGAGCGCGCCACGGCCAGCTTCACCAGCGGCACGCTGGCCTGGGCCGGGCCTTTGGCGGCTGGGGCGGGAATGTCGTCGGCCAGCGCGGCCGGGTCGAAGACGTCAATCTTCGGCAGGGCAAGCGGCTGGCGCTCACCGTCGAGCTCCACGGCCAGCTCGCAGGCGGCCTTGTCGATCAGGAAGGAGAACAGGCGGATCAGCGGGTACACGGTCGGGCGACCGCCAACGATGCCGGTCAGGCCCGGTGCCATGCCGGTCGCGGCCTGGGCGATCTCGCGGGAGAACAGCACCAGGGCCTCCTTGCGGCTGTGGCGAACGGCGAGCTTCACCACGATCTCGCGGCTGTCGCCGCGCCGTCCATGCGGGCCATAAGTGGCCTCGCTGCCGAGCAGTTCGACGCTCACCTCACGGTACGGACCCCAGCCGCGCTCCATGAGGATTTCCTCGGTCTTGGCGATGATCGCCTGGCTGACCCGTTCAGCTTTCCGGACGGCGTCGATGCCGGCGATCAGGCAGCTGGCGGTGCAGCGGAAACCGTCCGGGTAGGTGGCGCTGACCTTGTACTGGCCAGTGGGCGGCAGGCCGCGCGCACCGCATACAGCCACGCGGTTGTCACCCACCTGGGCGAGCACGACCTGAGTGAAGTCGCAGACCACGTCGGGCAGCAGGTAGGCGCGCGGGTCGCCGATCTCGTAGAGCATCTGCTCGCCCACCGACAGCGGCGTCACCAGCCCGCCGGTGCCTTGCGGCTTGGTCACCACGAAGTCGCCGCTGGCCTGCACTTCGACGACGGGGAAGCCGATGTGCTCATAGTCCGGCACGCTTTCCCAGTCGGTGAAGTTGCCGCCGGTGCACTGTGCGCCGCATTCGATGATGTGCCCGGCCAGGGCGGCCTGGGCCAGCTTGTCGTAGTCGTTCCAGGCCCAGCCGAATTCATGCACCAGGGCGGCGCTGACCACCGCGCTGTCCACCACGCGACCGGTGATGACGATATCGGCGCCTGCCTTCAGCGCTTCGACAATGCCGGGGGCGCCGAGGTAGGCGTTGACCGAGACGCACATCGGCGGCATCGGCGCGCCTGAGAACATCTCGCGAATGCCGGCCTTGGCCAGTTCGCCCAGGCGCGGTTGCAGGTTGTCGCCGTGAACGACGGCGATCTTCAGCGCCACGCCGGCTTTCTCGCAGGCGGCAGCCAGGGCGCTGGCGCAGGCGGTGGGATTCACCCCGCCGGCGTTGCTGATCACGCGCACCTGTTTCGCCGCGATGTCGCCCAGCAGGGGGGTCATCACTTCGACGAAATCGGTGGCGTAGCCTGCCTCGGGATTCTTCAGGCGGGCGCCGGCCATGATCGACATGGTGATTTCGGCCAGGTAGTCGAACACCAGGTAATCCATTTCCGCGCCGCGCACCAACTGGGCTGCCGCGGTGGAGGTGTCGCCCCAGAAGGCGGAGGCGCAGCCGATACGTACGGTTCTAGTCATTGTTCTGCCCGTGACGCTGAGTGATGGATCGACATTACCAAGCAAGCGCTTGGTTGAAAAGAGTCGATTGCATGACAACCCCAACCATTGGATGGCCAAGCGCTTGCTTGGTTGAGGCTCGCGGGATTACATTTCGTCAGACAACACAAGTACTTGCGCGGCGTTTCGATGAATCGCCGAAAGCAGAGCTGCCAGATGGGACCAATGGGGAGAGAACAGCGTGGATGACCGTAAAGCCCGCGAAGTGATGCTGGAGCTGATCGGGACCGGGCAGATCACCGACCCGGAGAGTGCCCGCGGCAAGCTGCTGCAGACGGCCGCGCACCTGTTCCGCAGCAAGGGCTACGAACGCACCACGGTGCGCGACCTGGCCGGCGCGGTGGGTATCCAGTCCGGCAGCATCTTCCATCACTTCAAGAGCAAGGATGAAATCCTGCGCTCGGTGATGGAGGAAACCATCCTCTACAACACCGCCCTGATGCGCGCCGCCCTGGTCGACGCCACGACGCTGCGCGAGCGGCTGCTGGCGCTGATCCGCTGCGAATTGCAGTCGATCACCGGCGGCACCGGCGAGGCGATGGCGGTGCTGGTCTACGAATGGCGTTCGCTGTCGGAGGACGGCCAGGCCTACATCCTCAGCCTGCGCGACATCTACGAGCAGATGTGGCTGGAAGTGCTGGAGGAAGCGCGAGTAGCGGGCTACAGCCAGGGCGATCCGTTCATCCTGCGGCGCTTCCTCACCGGGGCGCTGTCCTGGTCGATCACCTGGTTCCGCCCCGATGGCAGCCTGACGCTGGATGAGCTGGCGGAGCAGGCGCTGTTGCTGGTGATGCGCGACTGAGCTACGGAGTTGGGGGAAATCGATCGCGGACGGAGTCCGCTCCTACCCACGTGTCAGGTTCGGTAGGAGCGGACTCCGTCCGCGATAGCTCACCGGCGGCGCCGATTCGATCAGATAATCCGCAACGGATAACTGAACAACAGCAGGTGCAGGCTGTTCACCGCCGCATGCAGCAACACGGCCACCAGCAGGCGGCCGCTGAAGTGGAAGGCCAGGCCGTACCCCAGTCCCGCGATGCCGGCGACCACCGCGAACAGCGGGTTGATCGGCCAGTGCACCAGACCGAACAGCAGGCTCGCCGCGATCACTCCGAAGGGCGCGCCGAAGCGGCGTACCAGTTCGCTTTGCAGCAGGCCGCGAAAGAAGGCTTCCTCGGTCAGCGAGATCACGCAGACGTTGACCAGCATCCACAGCCAGAAGCCCGGTGGCCATTTCGGATTCCACACCACCAACCCACCGGCCACGGCCACCAGCGGTACGGCGAAGAGGGTGGTGACGATGGCGATGGCGGCGAAGTCCGGCGAGCGTTTCTCCGCCGGCACCGGCTCGCGCCGTAGCCACCAGGCGAACAGGGTGATGCCGACCAGGGCCTTGTCCCAGGACAGTCGCAGGGCGTAGACGGGAGCATCGGGGCTGAGCTGGCGTACCGGCCATAGCGTCCAGGAGAGGGTGCCGGGCAACAGGTGTGCGGCCAGTGCAACGCTGACCACCAGGCACACCAGCCACCAGAGCAGGCGTGGCAGGTATGGCTCGCCGTAGAGCGTCCAGGCGACGAACACGGCGCCGATCAGCAACCCCATCGGCTGCACATAACCCAGCGTGAATCCGCAGAGCAACAACAGGACGGGCAGCAGCGGCAGGAGCTTCCTAGGCATTCTTTCCTCCATCGAAGGAGGCGCAGTCTAGGCAATTTCCCCTGCCACTTGCCATATTGACGTCAGCTTTTGGCTGATCAGTCAGTCATTTGCAGCGGTTTCAACGCTTGTCGTCGGCGTCCTTGGCGTCCATTTCCGCGTTGCGTTCATGGATGCGGCGCAGCTGTTCCTCGGTGAGCGGGAGCTTCTTCGCCGTATCGCGCAGCATCATCAGCGCCCCGACAATCGAGCCCAGCGCGAGGGCAATGATCAACCAGGCATACCAGGGCATGGTCCTGTCTCCGACAGTGGTAGTAGCCCTTAACGATACGCTGGCAGGGTGGGGTTGTCAGGCGCAGGGCTGGTCGCGCAGGTGGCGGGTGCTTATTTCACCCACTGCGACAGCCGGAGAGCGAACAGGATGCTCAGGCACATGCAGGCGAAGGCCAGCCAGGCGTTCGGCCAGAACAATGGCATGCCGAACAGGATCAGGCTGTCGTTGCCGCCCGGTACCAGCCTGGCGCCGGCTCCCATCAGCAGTCCGCCAGCGAGGCAGCGCGCGATGTCGAGTCCACGCGGCCAGCGCTGCCCCCAGCTCCCTGAAAGCCAACCGCCGAGCAGGGCGCCAGCGAACAGGGTCGGCAACAGCAGGCCGCGAATGCCCAGGTGCATGAAGCGCCCGTCCGCCAGCTCGTTCAGCAGGTCGGTGTAATTCCACGGGCCGACTGTGACGAAGAGCCCCAGAAAGCACATCGCGATGACCAGGGTGGCCAGGTGTGCCGGCCATGGCGCGCTGCCCAGGCCGCGCGCGCCGTGGACGAGCCAGCCGGCGCGTAGCGCCAGTGGCAGCAGCACCAGTGCCGGCAGGGTCGCGGGCAGATCCTGCAGCCAACTCGATAGCGGCATGGGCAGGCTGGCGGCTCCAGCGTCCCAACTGCGCAGGAGCAGGCAACCGCCGAGGAAACCCAAAGGTGTGGCCAGCCAGGCCCATTGTCCGGAGCCGAGCCGGGCGAGGGTGCCCAGCACGCAGCCGCCATTGACTACGGCGCCCAGGCCGAGGAGAACGCCGCCGACCACCGCGCTCCAGTGCAGGGGGATGCCCATCGGCACCTGCGGCAACAGACCCAGGGCCCGCAGGGCCACCAGCCCGGCCGTGACCCAGAGCGTGGCCTCCAGCAAGGCGGCGAAGCGGGTCCAGCGCCGCTTGTGCAGCACTTCGTCGAGGGCTGCGACCAGACAGGTGCCGCCGCGCTGGATGGCGAAGCCCATGAGCAGGGCCAGTGTCAGGCTGGCAAGTAGTGTCGGCATGGCGTCGGTGCCTGCGTTGTGCGGAGCCTGTCGTGCCGCCGCCCGGCAGCGCAGGCGGTGGTCTCTGAAGAGTAGATGCCGCGCCGGGTGGTTTGTGACACGGCAATGAAGCCCCGATGAAAATTGGGTTGGCCGCGACGGCTGTCACAGGATGGCAATCTGCCGCTGCTCTACTGCTGCCCATTCCAGCGACCGGAGACCCGCCGATGACCACCCGCGCCCTGCATGAATTGCTGCGCCAGGTAGCGCCATTGGCCCCGGAGCTGAGCATCAGCGACGTGGCCGACCGCTTCCTGGTGGCCGAGCACCGCGCCTTTCTGTCGTTGCCGGTGGTGGATGCCGACGGCATGCCGCAAGGCCTCGTCAGCCGCTACGGCCTGCAGGACATTTTCATGCAGCGCTTCGGTCGTGATCTCTGGGGGCGCCGTCCGGCACGCGACGTGATGAACCCCGCGCCTCTGAAAGTCCGCGTCGACCTCAGCCTGGAAGAGTCGGCGCAACAGGTCACCGCACAGCTGAGTTACCCGATCACCGAGGACTTCGTCCTGGTGGACGAGCAAGGACGCTACCTCGGACTGGGCACCGTGCTGGATCTGCTGAAAGCCATGGAGCAGCGTGTCGCCCAGCGCAACCGTGTGCTGCACAAGGCCTTGCACGACCTGCGCGAATCCCAGGCGCAGCTGGTGCAGTCGGAGAAGATGGCCTCCCTCGGGCAGATGGTCGCCGGCGTCGCCCACGAGCTGAACACCCCGCTGGGCTACGTGAAGAACAACATCGCCTTGCTGCGCGAATTACTGATCCCGCTGCTTGGCCTGACTGAAGCGCAGACCCTGCTCAACGAGTGCCTGGACAATCCCGCCTGCGGGCCCGAGCAATTGGCTCGCGCCCGCAGCGCCTGCGAGCAGGCCCGCGACGAAGCGGCGCTGGAGCAACTGGTGGGCGATCTCGACCAACTGTTCGGCGACACCGATTTCGGCCTCGCGCAGATCGGCGAGCTGGTCGGTGGGCTGAAGGACTTCGCCCGCCTGGACCGTGCCCGCAGCGAGGAAGTCGACCTCAACGACTGCGTGCGCAGCGCGCTGCTGATCGCCCGCAACAGCATCAAGGAAAAGGCCGAGGTGGTGACCCAGCTCGGCGAGCTGCCGAAGGTCGCCTGTGCGCCGAGCCAGATCAACCAGGTGCTGCTCAACCTGCTGACCAATGCTGCCCAGGCCATGGAGAGGTTCGGCCTGATCCAGGTGAAGTCCTGGGCAGACGATACGCACGTACACCTCTCGGTGCAGGACAACGGCAAGGGCATGAGCGAGGAGGTGCGCGCGCGCATCTTCGATCCCTTCTTCACCACCAAACCGGTGGGGCAGGGCACGGGCCTGGGCCTGTCGATCAGCTACAAGATCGTCCAGGACCATGGCGGTCGCATCCGCGTGGCGTCCGAACCGGGGCGCGGCACGCGATTCCTCATCAGCCTGCCGCTGCGGCAGGCCCGCGAATTGAAACGGAGCGCCTGAACATGAGCCAGCAGCCTGTCCGCATCCTCTTCGTCGATGACGAGGAGCGCATCCTGCGCAGCCTCGCGATGCAGTTCCGCCGCCATTACGAGGTGCTGATCGAGACCGACCCGCACAAGGCACTGCAGCGCCTGCGCGAGGAGCGCGTGGACATCCTGGTGAGCGACCAGCGCATGCCGCAGATGAGCGGCGCCGAGCTGCTGGCGCAGGCGCGGGAGATAGCCCCTGACACCCTGCGCATTCTCCTCACCGGCTACTCCGACCTGGATGCGGCGGTGGATGCGCTCAACAGCGGCGGCATCTTCCGCTACCTGACCAAACCCTGGGACCCGCAGGAAATGGCCTTCACCCTGCGCCAGGCGGCCGAGATCGCGCAGCGCCAGGTGCCGGCGGTGGCCGATCCGCAGGTGATCAGCCGGTTGGCTGCTCCGCTCAATGTGCTGCTGCTGGATGACGACCCGGAAACCCTGGCCTGCGTCGGCGACTTCTGCAGTGCCGGCAATCACCGGCTGCACCGCGCGCGTAACCTGGCCGAGGCGATCCTGCGCCTTAACAGCGAGCCAATCGACGTCCTGGTCAGCGACCTGAAGCTTGCCGGCGAAGACACCGCGCCGCTGCTCAAGTCCCTGGCCCAGGCCCATCCGCGCCTGCTCAGCATCGTGGTCACGCCATTCCGCGATACTCAGGAGTTGCTGGCGCTGATCAACCAGGCGCAGATCTTCCGCTACCTGCCCAAGCCGATCCGTCGCGGCCTGTTCGAGAAGGGCCTGAAGGCCGCCGCCGAACAGGCGCTGTTGTGGCGCGCGCAGCCCGAGCCGAAGGTGGCGCGCATCGCCGAGGTGCCGCGCGAGGAGCGCGAACGGGAGAAGGTCGGCAGCCTGCAGGGTATGCTGGGGCGCCTGCGTGATCGCCTGAGCGCCTGAGAACTTGTTAACGATCTGCTGCGCGTCGGCATAACTGCGTTAAAAACAGGCTCGGAAGCCGCTTGCGGCTAACGCACTTCAGTGCGGCCCCGCAGGGGCGAGCGTAGCGAGTACTGCTCATTTACCCTCCGCGTCCTCGCCTGTTTGATTCGCTGGCGCTCACCCTTCGGGCCAGCCTGCGGCTGTTACTCCCGGTGGTCGTTGCGCCTTGTTCTGCGCCAGCGTGCGAGATCGTAAACAGGTTCTGAGGCTCGGAGCATTCCTGCCGGGCGGGCTACGGAAGTCGGCGCGTTTCTGCGACAATACGCGCCGATTTTTTCGCAACCTCCGAGAGAGCCCATGTCCGCCTGCCAGTCCCCGATCATCGTCGCCCTGGATTTCCCCACCCGCGAAGCCGCGCTGGCGCTGGCTGACCAGCTCGATCCCAAGCTGTGCCGGGTGAAGGTGGGCAAGGAGCTGTTTACCAGCTGCGCCGCCGGTATCGTCGAGACGCTGAACAGCCGCGGCTTCGAAGTCTTCCTCGACCTGAAATTCCACGACATCCCCAACACCACCGCGATGGCCGTACGCGCCGCCGCCGAGATGGGCGTGTGGATGGTCAACGTGCACTGCTCCGGCGGCCTGCGCATGATGAGCGCCTGCCGTGAGACCCTCGAAGCCTTCAATGGCCCCAGGCCGCTGCTGATCGGCGTGACCGTGCTGACGAGCATGGAACGCGAGGACCTGGCCGGCATCGGCCTGGACGTCGAGCCTCAGGAGCAGGTGCTGCGCCTGGCGGCCCTGGCGCAGAAGGCTGGCATGGACGGTCTGGTCTGCTCGGCCCAGGAAGCGCCGGCACTCAAGGCCGCGCATCCGGCGCTGCAACTGGTCACGCCCGGCATCCGCCCGGCTGGTAGCGCCCAGGACGACCAGCGCCGCATCCTCACCCCGCGCCAGGCGCTGGACAACGGCTCCGATTATCTGGTGATCGGTCGTCCGATCAGCCAGGCTGCCGATCCCGCCAAGGCCCTGCGCGACATCGTCGCCAGCCTGGCCTGAGTCCTTTCTCTGCGCGGAAAAAGCCGCCAGACACGAAAAAGCCCGCTTGATGCGGGCTTTTTCGTTTCCGGGTGCTGCGTTTCGCTCCGCCAATCCTACGTGTCGTACCTGCGGACCGGCTCTTGTAGGGCGCATAACCCGGAACGGGTTATCTGCCGCGATGGCGGATAACGCCGTAGGCGTTATGCGCCCTGCATTGGGGTATCCGTGCCCGAGGTAGTTGCAGCAGCGTGAATGGGGCGTACCTGCAGGGCGGTCAGCCGTTGGCCTGCGCCATCTGCGCCCGGCCTACCCAGCGCTCGCGTACCACGTCATACACCCAGTTGAAGACGATGGCGTAGGGCAGGAAGAACAGGATCAGGCCGATATCCAGGATGAAGGCTTCCAGCAGGCTCACCGACAGCCACCAGGCGGCCAGCGGCACCAGCAGGAAGATCAGCCCCAGTTCGAACAGCGAGGCGTGCAGCACGCGCACCGGAAGGGTGCGGGTGAAGCCCATGCGCTGCTGGGCACGGTCGAAGCCGGCGTTGAACAGCATGTTCCAGGCGGTAGCGATGGCCGAGAACATCAGGGTCATGGCGCCCATGTGGCCCAGGGGTTGATCCATCAGCCAGGCCAGGGTCGGCGCGCAGATGGCGACCGCCAGCAGTTCGAAAAGCACGGCGTGGAACAGCCGCTCTTTCAGGGTTTTATTCGGGCTCATGGGATTCTCCAGATAACAGTTGCAGGCCGACTCCGTCGGTCCGGCGCCATTATCATCGGTCGACCGGCTGGATATAAGTTGGATACCATCGGTTAAACCGATGGAAGAGGGTATCGCCAATGCAATATTCCCCCGAATCCCTGCAAGCCTTCGCCGAGGCCGCCTGCCTTGGTTCCTTCAGCGCCGCCGCGCGCAAGCTGGGCAAGAGCCAGTCCACCGTCAGCGAAGCCATCGCCCGCCTGGAGATCGACCTGGGCCTGACCCTGTTCGACCGCAGCGCCCGCCAGCCCCAGCTGACCGAGGCCGGCCACGCGTTGCTCAGCCGGGTGGAGGAGGTGCTGATGGCCAACGACCGTCTCGGCCAACTCGCCCAGCAGCTTGTCGGTGGACTGGAGTCGCGGGTGACCCTGGCCATGTCCGATACCTACCCCTCGGCGCAGTTCGAGGCGCGCCTGGCGGAGATCGACGCGCGCTACCCGGACCTGGAATTCGAATGGCTGATTGCCGAACACGGCGATGTGCTCGATCTGGTCGTCCAGGGCCGCGCCAGCCTGGGCCTGCTGGCGGCGCAGCGGGAGTACCCGCCGGACATCGGCTCGGCGACCCTTAGCGAACAGGCCGAGTTCGGCCTGTTCGTCAGCCGCAATCATCCTCTGGCCAGCCGTGAGCGAGTGGAGCGAGAGGACCTGCTGGCCTACCGGGCGTTGCGCCTGAACACCTACCTGGACGACGCCGCGCCGATACTCGGCGGCCGCTGCTGGAGCGCACCGAACTACCTGCTGTTGCTGGACATGGCGGTACTGGGCTTCGGCTGGATCGAATTGCCCAGCTGGATGGTCGGACGTTTCGCAGGCGGGCGTATGCACGAGCTGAAGGTCGCCGGCTGGCCTCGCCGGGTGGCGGTGGACGTGATCTGGTCGCGGCAGCGCCCGACCGGGCCAGCGGCCAGTTGGCTGGTAGAGCGGCTGTTGGGGCGCTAGCGTCAGTGGAGGCACGCGCTGCTTCACGGGCGCACTGCTTCACAGGAATGCGGACGAAATGTGTCCGGGCCTATGATGGCTGGCGCAGGGCCAGTAGGATCGGAGTTTTCCTAGAGCGAGAGGTCGGGATGCGCGCCAAGCTGGAGAATTGCCTGAAGGCAGTGGACGAGGTTCTGCTCGGCAAGGAGATTCAGGTCCGGCTGGCGCTGACCTGCCTGTTGGCCCGTGGCCACCTGCTCATCGAAGACCTGCCCGGCATGGGCAAGACCACCTTGAGCCACGCCTTGGCGCGTGTCCTGGGTTTGAGTTTCCAGCGCATCCAGTTCACCTCCGACCTGTTGCCTGGCGATGTGCTGGGGACCTCGGTATTCGACCGGGAAACCGGGCAGTTCGTCTTCCACGCGGGCCCGATCTTCGCCGAGCTGGTCCTGGCCGACGAGATCAACCGTGCCACGCCCAAGAGCCAGAGCGCGCTGCTGGAGGCAATGGAGGAGGGGCAGGTGACCATCGAGGGGGCGACCCGCCCGCTGCCTGAGCCCTTCTTCGTCATCGCCACGCAGAACCCGGTGACCCAGGGCGGCACCTTTGCGCTGCCGGAGTCCCAGCTGGACCGCTTCCTCATGCGCCTGTCGCTGGGCTATCCGGGGCGCGCGGCGGAGAAGGCGCTGCTGTTGGGCGAGGCGCGCCGCGACCTGCTGCCGCGCCTGGAGCCCATGCTCGATCCGAAGGAGCTGCTGTCATTGCAGGGCGAGGTGCTGGAGGTTCGCGCCAGCGATGCACTGGTCGATTACGTGCTGCGCCTGGTCGAGGCTACCCGTAGCCAGCCGGCGTTCGCCCTCGGACTGTCGCCGCGCGGCAGCCTGGGGTTGCTCGCCGCCGCACGCGCCTGGGCACTGCTTGCCGGCCGTGATTACGCGATTCCCGAGGATGTGCAGGCGGTGCTGCCGTCGGTGGCCGGCCATCGGCTGCGTGACCAGGCCGATCCCACTGGACACGGCGGCGGTGCGCTGGTGCAGTGGTTGCTGCGCGAAGTGCCGGCGCTCTGAGGGGCCACCATGCTGGTCAGGGTCAGGCCGCTGTGGCAAAGCTGGATCGCCCGGCGGATTCCGCCGTCGCCTTCGCTGCAGCTCAACCAGCGACGCATCTTCATTATCCCTTCCCGCCAGGGCGCGGCGTTCGGCGTGGCGCTGACGCTGATGCTGCTGACGGCGATCAACTACCAGAACAGCCTGGCCTATGGGCTGACCTTCCTGCTGCTGTCGCTGTTCATCGTTGCCATCCTGCACACCTACCGGAACCTGGGCGGCCTGCGCCTGACCGCGCTGGGCGCGCCGCCGGTGTTCGTCGGCGAGCAGGTGGGCTTCCGCGTACGGCTGGATGCGGAAGGGCGCGCGCGCCAGGCCATTGCCATCGGCTGGACGGCGGAACAGTTGCACTTCGCCGATGTGCCGGCCGAGGGCGCCGAGGAGCTCCGGCTGGATGTCTCGGCGCAACGGCGCGGCTGGCTGCGCCCCGGCCGCCTGCGGGTGGAAAGCCGCTTCCCGCTCGGCCTGCTGGTGGCCTGGAGCTGGCTTGACCTGGATCAGGCCGGCCTGGTCTATCCGAGCCCGATTGCCAGCGATCTGCCGCTGGAGGGCGGCGCGGCGGCCGACGAGGAGGAGGGCGTGCGGCCCTGTGGCCAGGGCGTCGATGACTTCCAGGGGCTGCGCGCCTACCAGCCTGGCGACTCGCGCCGGCGTCTGCACTGGAAGGCCTACTCCCGTGGCCAGGGACTGTTGGTGAAGGATTTTTCCGCGCTGGCCGGGCGCAATCTGTGGCTGGACTTCACGCTGCTTGGCGGCGATATCGAAGGTCGTCTGTCGCGGCTGTGCTACTGGGTGCTGCAGTTGTCGCAGCGTCAGCAACCGTTCGGCTTGCGCCTGCCGGGTGTGCAACTGGCGGTGGCCAGCGGCGATGCCCATCGTGAGGCCTGCCTGCGCGCGCTTGCCCTGTTCGGGGAGCGCGCATGAGCACGGTGCAGTCCATTCCGAGGGTCGCGCTGACCTGGCTGCTGGTGGCCCAGTCGGTAGTGATCATCCCGCACCTGGAACACCTGCCGCTGTGGATCGTTGGCCTCTGGCTGGGTTGCGCGTTCTGGCGCATCCAGGTGTTCCGCATGCGCGCCAACTACCCCAGCGGCCTGGCCAAGCTGGCGCTGGTCGGTGCCGCCGGGCTCGGCGTGTGGTACTCGCGTGGTTCGCTGATCGGCCTGGACGCCGGGGTGGTGCTGCTGATCGCCGCGTTCGTCATCAAGCTGGTGGAGCTCAAGACCCGGCGCGATGCCTGGGTGCTGATCCTGCTGGGGTTCTTCGCGGTGGTGACCAGCTACCTGTTCCAGGACGACATCCTGGCCGCCGCCTTCAGCCTGCTGCCGGTAACCGCCTTGCTGGCGGCGCTGATCGGCCTGCAGCAGAGCAGCTTCGCCGCCCGTCCCGGATCGACCCTGCGCCTGGCGGGTGGCCTGCTGCTTCAGGCACTGCCACTGATGCTGTTGCTGTTCATGCTGTTCCCGCGCCTGGGGCCGCTGTGGTCGCTGCCAATGCCCGGCGGCCAGGCCCGCACGGGCCTCAGCGACTCGATGATGCCGGGGGACATGGTGGAGCTCAGCCAGTCTCCCGAGCTGGCCTTCCGCGTCAGCTTCAAGGGCGAGCCGCCGCCGCGCGCGGAGCTCTACTGGCGCGCGCTGACCCTGGAGAACTTCGACGGCGAACGCTGGACCCAGGCTGGTCAGCGCCGTGATGCGCCGACGCCGCAGTGGGAGCGGCAGGGTGTCGCGCTCGAATACAAGGTGGTCATGGAACCGAGCAACCATCCATGGCTGTTCGTGCTCGACGTGGCGCAGAGCGAACTGAGCGATGCCCGGATGATGAGCGACTTCCGCCTGGAACGTCGATCTCCCGTGCGCCAGAGCCTGCTCTATAACGCAATGTCCTGGCCGCGTGGGTTGCTCGAACCCTCCGACAATCGCCGCGCGCTTCACCTCAATCTCAACCTCCCAGCCCGCGGCAACCCGCGCGCCAGGGCCTGGGCCAAGGAACTGCGCGAGCGCTACCCGCAGCCCCGCGAACTGGCACAGGCAATGCTTCGGCACTTCCGTGAGCAACCCTTTGCCTACACGCTCAAGCCTCCGGCAACCGGAGCGGAGCGCATCGATGGTTTCCTCTTCGACACACGCGCCGGCTTCTGCGAGCACTACGCCGGGGCCATGACCTTCGTCCTGCGTGCGGCCGGGATCCCCGCACGGGTGGTGACCGGCTATCAGGGCGGCGAACTGAATCCCGCCGGCAACTACCTGCTGGTGCACCAGTTCGACGCCCATGCCTGGGTGGAGTACTGGCAGGCGGGCAGTGGCTGGACGCGGATCGATCCCACCGGCGCGGTATCGCCCGAACGCATTGAGCTGGGGCTGGAGCAGGCGATGAGCCGCGAGGGCAGTTTCCTTTCCAGTGATCCGTTTTCACCGCTGCGCTATCGCGGGTTCAGTCTGCTCAACGGCTTGCGCCTGACCTGGGATCAGGTCAACTACGGCTGGCAGCGCTGGGTGCTGGGTTACCAGGGTGACCAGCAGGACGAACTGATCCGCCGCTGGTTCGGCTCGCCGGACAGCCCCTGGCTAGTGCTGCTCACGGTTGGTGGTGGAGCGCTGCTGCTGGCTGCGCTGGCGTTGTGGTTGTTCAAACCCTGGCGGCACCAGCGGGATGTCCAGCTGCGTAGCTTCGAGCGTTTCGAGCATCTGCTGGCGCCGCATGGGCTGCGTCGCGAGGCAGGGGAGGGACACCGCGATTTCAGCGGTCGCGCCATGCTCGCGCTGCCGAACCAGGCCGAGGCGATTCGCGCCTACAACGAGGCGTTCGAAGCGCAGCGTTATGCTGGCGCCGCGGTCGACCCTGCCATGTTGCGTGCGCATCTGGCGCGGTTGCGGCGTGAATTGCCGTGGCGCTGGCGGCGACTTCCATGAGGCATGACGCCGGTCACTTGCTGGCGGCGGCATGCCAACTAACCTGATAATTCATCCCACTGTGCGGAGCGTGCCGTGTCCTCCTTCAGCGACTATCTGGTGACCCATCTGATCGAGCAGGAGGTCGCGCTGTTCTCCGCCTCCGCCCGTCTGAGCGCCGGCTCCGACCCCGAAGCCCTGCACGACCTGCGCATCGCCGTGCGTCGTTTGCGCAGCCTGCTGCATGCGGTGCGCGGGATGCCGGGCATCGATGAGCTGGAGGAGTCGCTGGGCGAAGTAGGCCGGTTGAGTGGGCCGCTGCGCGACCTGGAAGTGCTGCTGCCGGTGCTGGAGGCCGAAGGCTACGAGCGGGCCGCGGCCCTGCGCCGTCCGGCCCTGCTATCGGGTTACATCGCGCTGCTCGCCAGCCCCCAGTGGGACCGCCTGCTGATGCGCCTGGACGGTTGGCCGCAGCTGTGGCGCACGGCGCAGCGCCATGGCGTGCTGGGCGGCTTGCATGACAAGGTGCGCAAACGCCTGGGCAAGGAGTGGCAGAAGTTGCGCCTGGCACTGAAGGACCCCGCGCACGACCGTCACCGCCTGCGCCTGCTGATCAAGCGGGTGCGCTATTCGCTGGAAGCCTATCCCGAAGAGTCGGCGGTGCCGCAGCGCCTGCTCGTTCCGTTGAAGGATGCGCAGACTGCCCTGGGCGAGTGGCATGACTATGAGCAGTGGCTGATCCGCAGCGAGCGCGAGCTGGATCTGATGCCATTGCAGCCGCACTGGAATGCCCGCCACGACCTCGCTGAGCGCGAGGCCGACGAGAGCCTGGACGCCCTGCAGCAGGCACTCGGCTGACACCATAGAAGGTGTAGATGACGCGCCATTTGTTCCGGGGCGAACAACGCTTTGGATGGTGTTCTCGTGCCGCCCGTCAGCCTAAGATCGCTGCCCAACCCCAGAATGGAAGCGATCCATGACTTTCACCGAAATGCTTCAGGCGGTGCGTGCCGCGCCGCTGTGCGTGGTCATCCCGACGAGCTGGGCGCAGGGGCGGGCGAGCTTCGGTGGGCTGGTGGCCGCGGCAGCCTACGAGGCGATGCGCGCGGTGACTCACGAGGGGCGGCCGGTGCGTTCGCTGGCGATCACCTTCGTCGGTCCGGTCGAGGTGGAAACACCGGTGAGCTTCGAGGCCGAGGCGCTGCGCGAGGGCAAGTCGGTGAGCCAGGTGTTCTGCCGCGCGGTGCAGAACGGTAAGGTGGTGGCGCTGGTGCAGGGCAGCTTCGGTGAGTCGCGCAGCTCCAGCGTCAAGGTGGAGAATCTTCCTGCGCCGGGCTTCAAGGAGCCCGAGCACTGCCAGGAACTGCCGTTCATTCGCAAACTGATGCCGGCCTTCACCCAGCACATCGCGATGCGCTGGGCACGCGGGCACATGCCGTTCTCGTCCAGCCGCGAGGTGGAAATGGGCGGCTGGATGCGCTTTCGCGGTGGCGGTGTGGCTGATGCAGCGCTGGAGGTGTCGCACCTGCTGGCGCTGATCGATGCCTGGCCGCCAGCGACGCTGCCGCACCTGAAGAGCCCCGCGCCGTCCAGTTCGCTGACCTGGACCGTGGAGTTCATCCAGCCACAGCCGGCCATGCCCGTGGATGGCTGGTGCCAGTATCGGGCGACCATCGAACACGCCCGCGATGGCTACGGTCATATTGCTGCCCATTGCTGGGCGTCTGACGGCCGCCTGTTGGCGATCAGCCGGCAGACGGCGACCATCTTCGGTTAGCTCGGCGCCCGCTCGGTGCGGTTGCGCCCTGCGGCCTTGGCCCGGTAGAGGGCGCGGTCGGCACGGGCCAACAGGTCTTCCAGGCGCACCTCGCCGGGTAGACGCTCGGCCATCCCGATGCTCAGGGTCAGGTGCAGGCGGCTGCCGTCCTCTCCGGTGAAGGACAGTGCCTGCACGGCGCGGCGCAGGCGCTCGGCGACCTGCAGCGCGTGCTGCGGATCGGTCTCCGGGAGGATCGCGGCGAACTCCTCGCCACCCAAGCGGCCGAGCAGGTCGATATCCCGCAGGCCCTGGCTCAGCTCGCCGGCCACTGCCTTGAGCACCGCGTCGCCGAACGCGTGACCGTAGGTGTCGTTGATCCGCTTGAAGTGATCGATGTCGAGCATCAGCGCGGAGCATTGGCGCTGATAGCGCTGGGCGCCCTTGAGCAGACTGACGCCGCGTTTGACGAAGGCATGGCGATTCTGCAATCCGGTCAACGGATCGGTACTGGCGAGCAGACGCAGCTCCTGCTCCAGCGCCTTGCGTTGCTGGATGTCGAAGCTCCATACCAGCGAGGCCGGCTGCCCGTCGATATCCAGTTGCCGCGCCCAGACCACCGCCCAATACGGCGGGTTGCCGGCCAGTCGGGTTTCCCAGCCATCCAGTTGACCGAAGTCGCCAAGCGCCTGGCGGAAGCGGCTCTCCTCGTCGGGGTCGTCGAACAGGCGCGTGAGGTTGAAGCTCTCGTCGTCGGTGCCGGTGCGTTGCAGCAGACCCGGGCTTACGTAGTGGGCGTGGCCGTCGTGGTCGTTGAGCAGCGCCACGTCGCTAGGGCTGGTGTCGAGGATGTAGCGCAGCAGTGACTTGCGTTCGCTCAGTTCCTGGGTGCGTTGCTCCACGCGCTTTTCCAGGGACTGGTTGAGGTCGTTCAGGCGCTCGGTGAGCCGCCGCTTGCGCCTTGAGTTGGCGATGACCCGCCGGGTCAGTAGTACACAGCACAGGCCCAGGCCGGCGAGTACCCAGGCGAGCAGGGCGAAGGCGTGTTGCAGGTCCTGGCGTTCTTCGTCGAGCTGGTTGGTCAGGGCGATGTTGGTGGCGACGATGAGCTCGTGGGTGGGTTTGAGCAGCCGCGGCAGCTGGTTCTGCATCTCCTGGGCAATCACCCGCGCCGCTGCGGGCTGCCCCCACGGTGCGCGCTTGGCCCAGCCCGCGCTGAGCTCTTCGAGGCGTCCGAGCGTGTCGTCGACTTCCGGACGCGGCTCGGCGAGGTAATGAAACACGGAGGTCCTGCGCAGTGGCGCCAGCAGGCTGACCAGGACTTCGATGCGGGTGGCGAGGGCGTCGCTGTCGGTGCGACCGTCCAGCACGGCCTGGGCGGTGTCCAGCGATCGCTCCAGCTCGGCGCGCATCTGGTAGGCCTGCCACAGCTCGCTGTGTGCACTGGGGTGCGCCAGCCGGCGGACCTGCTGGTCGACCAGCAGCAGGGCGGCGCAGGCACCCAGGGTGAGCGCTGCAATCAGGCTGCAGAGGATGATGAAGGTCAGGCGGCGCCGATGACGCTCGGGAGTCTGAACAGGCAAGGCGATCACTCCAGGGTAATGTGGCTGACCTGCCAGACAGTCCGGTTGAAGTAGAGCTGGGTGCGCAGCTCGGGATAACGCACCAGCGGATAGATGATGAACAGGGGGCCGCGTTCGCTGATGCCGATGTAACGGTCATCGCGGCGATAGGCGAGGATCGGCTGGTACGAGCTCAGGTCGCTCAACGGGATCAGCGCGGAGTAGTCGTTCAGGGCATCGACGCGCAGGCGCTTCGACGTGTCCAGCTGGCCGGCATCGAACAACTGGCTGAGTGGAACGCCTTGCCAGCTGGAGATGCGCTCTTCCTCGGGAAGCATGGCGGTGTAGGTCTGCTGGGGGAGGCGCTGCAGCTCAGAGAGGGTCAGGCGCCGGAGTGCCTCAGGGCGACCGGCGATCTCCAGCGTGAGGATGGTGCGCTCGGTAGACGAGGGAAGGGGCGGGCTTGCCGCCACCTGGCTGCCAATAAACAGGCAGGCCAAAAAGCCAAAAAAGTGACGAAAAACCAACATCTCGACAGCTCGTGACGTAATTTCGACGATTATATCGGCGAACCCCCGGCTGACTTGAATGGCCGAAATGCCGCTCCTTCGTCAACGCTTGCGATTTTTCCAGGCGCGCCACCAGGCGCCGTTGAGAACGAAGCGGGGAAAGGTGATGAACTGTTCGGCGAGCAGCCGACCGATGGCGTCCTGGCGGTCCGCGAAGGGTTCCGGCGGCTGGTCTTCAAGCTTGTGTCCGCGCCCCTGGATTGCCAGCGAAGCGATGATGCCGATCACACCGAGGGCGACGCCGCTCAGGTGCAGGCGCAGCAGCCCGCTGACCAGGATCACGGCCGCGAGGATGAACAGCGGTACGGCGAGGATGTGCAGTGCCAGGTTGGTGGGGTTGCGGTGGTTGGCGGCGTAGCCCTGCCATTGCCAGGCGAGCAGGTTGGGATGACGTTTGGCCACGGACACTCTCCTATGCGAAAACCGGCCCGCCGCTGGCGGCGGGCTTTGTATCTGCAGTCTAGGTCCTGGCTGGAAAGGGCCGCCAATCGGCGCTGGCTATGCGTCCGATAGGGATTACAGACGCAGTTGACCGATCGCCCGGCTCAGTTCCCCGGCCAGGTCCGCCAGTTGATGGCTGGTGCCGGCCGAGTCCACAGTCTGCTGCACGGTGAGCTCGGTAACGTCGCGGATACCCACCACCGAGCGGGTCATTTCCTCGGCGACCTGGCTCTGCTGTTCGGCGGCCACGGCGATCTGCGTATTGCTCTCGCGCATCTGCGCCACGGCGGCGGCGATGGCGGCCAGGGCCTCGCCGGCCTCGCGGGCTTCCTCGACGCAGCCGTCGGCCTTGATCGAGCTTTCCTGCATGAACTCCACGGCGTCGCGGGTGCCCGACTGCAGGGCGTTGATCATCTGGGTGATCTCGTCGGTGGAGTCCTGCACGCGCTTGGCCAGGTTGCGTACTTCATCGGCCACCACGGCGAAGCCACGGCCCATTTCCCCGGCGCGGGCCGCTTCGATGGCCGCGTTCAAGGCGAGCAGGTTGGTCTGCTCGGCGATGCCGTGGATCACGCTGACCACGCTGCTGATCTTGTGGCTGTCCTGGGCCAGCTGCTGGATCATCTCGGCGGTCTGCTGCACGCCCTGGGACAGCCCGGCGATGGACTGGCCGACGCGGCCGACCACCTGCTGGCCGTTACCCGCCAGGCGATCGGCTTCCTGCGACTGGTCGCGGGTGTCGGCGGCGTGCTGGGCGATATGGTGGACGGTGGTGGACATCTCGTTGATAGCGGTGGCGGCCTGGTCGGTCTCGCTCTGCTGGCCGAGCATGCCCTGGCGCACCTGGCCCATGGTGCTGGCGAGGCTGCGCGCGCCTTCGTCGAGGCGCCCGGCGGCCTGGGCGACGGTGCCGACCACGCGCTGGTAGCCACCCTGCATGGCGTTGAAGGCGGTGGCCATCTGTCCGACCTCATCACGACTTTCCAGCGGCACGCGGGCGGACAGGTCACCGCTCTTTTCCACGTGCAGCATCACGTCGCGCAGGGTCAGCAGGTGAGTGAGGATGAAACGGATCAGCAGCTGCGAGGCCGCCAGCAGCACCAGCATCAGCACCATGACGGCGCCGGCGTAGGGCAGCGCGCGATCCGCGAAGACAGTCCAGAAGTCCGCGCCCGGGGCGACTACGGCGACTCGCTGGCCATTGCCCAGGTCCTGCACGTAGGCGCCGGCCAGTGCCCCGGCACGGGTCTGGGCACCCTGCAGATCGACCCAGCCGCTGGCGCGGGCAAGGGCGGAACCGTCGACGCCGGCGATCTGTGGCGTACTACCGGCGGCAAAGCTGATGAGATTCGAAGAGGACGGCAGCGGCGTGCTCGTGGGCCAGCTCTTGAGCAGCTGGGCCTGGGCTTCGGCGCCCTGGCGCGCCTGTTGGTTGCGGGCGTCGAGTTCCTGGTGCATGGCGAACAGCACCAGCAGCAGCGTAGTGACGAAGGCGACCGCGTTTACGGCCCAGAATTTGTACTTGAGGGAAATGTCGCGGATCCAGGCGGCCATGGCTGTCTTCTTGTCGGTCGAATGGTGGCAAAGCGCCGCCATTGTCATGAAAAGGATGAAGGCTGGCCATTGATAGGGATCAAGCCGCCTTCCACTCCCATGGTTAACGGCCGATGGACGGCAATCTTGAGATCAGCTTCACAGCGCTGGCAGGTTGAAGAACCGCCGCGCGCAGTCGGTGGTGTGGGCGGCGACCCGCTCGGGGCTTTCACCGCGATGCAGGGCTACACAGGTCAGCACTTCCGGCAGGTAGGCCGGTTCGTTGTGGCCGTGCTTCGGCTTGGGCCGCAGAGTGCGCGGCAGCAGGTAGGGCGCGTCGCTCTCCAGCATCAGGCGGCCGGCAGGGATCTCCTTCACCAGCTCCTGCAGGTGGGTGCCGCGGCGTTCGTCGCAGATCCAGCCGGTGATGCCGATGTGCAGGTCCAGGTCGAGGTAGCTGTAGAGCGCGCGGCGCTCGCCGGTGAAACAATGCACAACGGCCGCGGGAAGCTTGTCGCGGAAGTCCTTGAGGATCGCCAGCAGGCGGTCGGCGGCATCACGCTCGTGGATGAATACCGGGCGCTGCAGCTCCACTGCCAGGGCGAGCTGTTCCTCGAAGGCCTTCTCCTGCTGCGGGCGTGGTGAAAAGTCGCGGTTGAAGTCCAGTCCGCACTCGCCGACGGCGCGTACCCGATCCTCCTGCAACAAGCCGCGCAATACCTTGGCGCTGCCGCTGTCCCAATGGCTGGCCTCATGCGGATGGACGCCAGCGGTGCAGTAAAGACGCTGCTCTTCGTCCAGTTGCCGGCACAGTTCCAGGGCCTGTTCGCTGTCGTCCAGGCTGGTGCCGGTGAGCACCATTTGCCCGATTCCGGCCGCGATGGCACGGGCGAGTACGGCTTCACGTTCCTGGGCAAAGCTCGGGTGAGTGAGGTTGACGCCGATGTCGATCAGTTGCATTTTGCTTCCCTTGGTTTGGGCGAGAAGATTAGCAATCCCCCTTATTCTTCTGTGAAAATTCTTCAAAATCAGGTTATTGAGGAATTTTCTGGTCTAGCTTCCGGAATTTCGGGTTGGTATTACGCCCTTGCTGTGAGACTCTGGCGCGCTTTCGACGGCCAGGAACTTACGGCCAATGCTGCGCTCTGATTGGGCCGGCGCTGTGTGTGAGCCCCTGGAGAACTGGATGACTCGACTGTTGCTGCTACTGCTGTGCCTGGTGGCTTTGGCGCCACTGCCAGCGGCTGCGCGCCTGACGACCCAGCCGGAAAACTGGGAGCAGGACAGCGGCAGCCTCCATGACCTGGCCAGCATCCGTTCCGGCGGCGTTCTCCGCGTCCTGGTCAATCAGAGCCGCAACAGCTCTGGCGAGATCAAGGGCGAACCCATTGGCGTCGAATATCGCCGCCTGCGCGCCTTCGAACAGTACCTGAACGACTCAGCCCCGGGGCGCAAGCCGCTCACCATCAAATTCATTCCCAAGGCGAAGGACCAACTGCTGGGTGCGCTGCAGCGCGGCGAGGGCGATTTGGTCGCCCCTGGCGAAGTCCTGCTGGCCCGCGACGGGCAGAATGCCAGCGCCAGTCTGCCGTGGAAGGAAGACGTACCGCTGGTACTGGTGACCCGGCAGGGCAACCGCCGCTTCGTGCGGCTGGAGCAGCTTGCCGGACGCACCGTCACCCTGCCGGCCGGCAGCGCCGCCGGCGACGCCATACAGCGGGTCAACGAGCGGCTGGCCCAGCGCCGGATGGCGCCGATGGTGATGGAATGGACCGACTCCTCGCTGGCCGTGGAAGACGTGCTGGAGATGGTCCAGGCCGGCATCTTCAATTACACCGTGGTCGAGCAGCCCATAGCCGAGCGCTGGGCCAAGGTCTTCACCAAGCTGCGAATCGACCGGCACCTGGTGCTGGACAACACCGAGAGCATGACGTGGTACGTGCGCCGCGATGCGCCGATGCTGCGCGCCAGCGTCAATGGCTTCCTCAAGGGATATCGTCCGCCGGCCGACCAGGACAGTGCCTTCCAGCGTCTCTACCGGCGCGCCTATCAGGTGCGCAATCCTCTGGTGGCGCCTGATCGCAAGCGCCTGGAGGCCGTGCGTCCGACCCTGCAGCGCTTCGCCGAGCAGAGCAGCCTCGACTGGCTGGCCCTGGCGGCGGTGGCATTCAAGGAGTCCAACCTCGATGCCGGCGCGCGAGGCGCCGGTGGCGCCACCGGCCTGATGCAGATCACTCCGGCAGCGGCGCGTACCGTGGGGGTGGACGCCGTGCACCAGAAGGAGAGCAATGTGCAGGCCGCCAGCCGCTACATGGCCATGCTGCGCAAGCGCTTCTTCTCCAGCCCGCGTATCAGCGAGCGTGATCGCATGGCCTTCGTGCTGGCGGCGTACAACGCCGGTCCCGAACGGATCCAGAGCCTGCGCGCGGAAGCCAAGCGCCAGGGGCTCAATCCGAACCAATGGTTCTTCCAGGTCGAGCGAGTGGCGGCCGAGCAGCTGGGCATGGGCGTGGTGAACTATGTCAGCAGCATCAACAAGTACTATCTTGCATATCAGCGCGAACGTGATGGCCTGGAGCCACGGGAGAGCGTGGCAGTGATCAAGAAGTAATTAATTAATTCGATAGTTATCAGTGCAATTTTGCGCTTTTTATATCGGAATAATTGGATATATTGATCCCCAAGCAACCACGGTTGTGGCCCACTCTTCTCTGCACAAGGATTCACCATGAACTCGCTGATCAAATCCATCATGTCCACCAACGCTGGCGCTGGTCTCGCTGTCCTGCGCATCACCACTGGCCTGACCTTCATGGCTCACGGTTCGCAGAAGCTCTTCGGCGCCTTTGGCGGCCCAGGGTTGCAGGGTATGGCCGGTTGGCTGGAGTCCATCGGCGTGACTCCGGGCTACCTGATGGCCACCCTGGCCGGCAGTGCGGAGTTCTTCGGTGGCCTGGCGCTGGTACTGGGTCTGCTGGTGCGTCTGGCCAGCATCCCGCTGATCGTCGCCATGCTGGTCGCCGTGTTCAGCGTGCACGTTGCGAACGGCTTCTTCATCCAGGCGAACGGCTTCGAATATGCCTTCACCCTGATCATGATCAGCGTTGCGCTGCTGATCAGCGGCGCCGGTCCCTTCTCGCTGGACCGCAAACTGTCCAGCTGATCGCCGGTCGCGAAAACGAAAAGGGCGGACACCTCAGGTGTCCGCCCTTTTTTGCCCGCCCGGTTCAGTGGAAGAGGTACTGCACGCCACCATTGATCAGACCACCGCCGACCAGCAGGAAGATGAACAGCCCGGCGCCCAGCAGCAGCGGCTTCGGTCCTTCCTTGCGCAGGTCGCCCAGGCGGGTTGCCAGGCCCAGAGCGGCCATGGCCATGCCCAGCATCACATCGTCCAGTTGCTGCAGCGGTGCCAGCCAGCTTTCCGGGACCCAACCCAGCGAGCGCAGGCCGGTGACCAGCAGGAAGCCTACGGCGAAGCCGGGAATGTGCAGCTTGCGACGCTGGCCCGGTTCGGCGGCTTCCGCACAACCGACGCGGCCGAGAACCAGCAGTGCGGGGGCCAGCAGCAGTACCCGCAGCATCTTGCTGATCAATGCTGCATCGGCGGCGGCCGGGTCCATGGCGCGCCCGGCAGCGACCACCTGGGCCACTTCATGGATGGTCGAGCCGGTGAACACACCGAATGCCTGCTCGCTGCCGAACAGATTTGGCAGGGCGGCGTAGATCAGCGGGTGCAGCAGCATCGCCAGGGTGCCGAACAGCACGACGGTGGCCACGGCGACGGCGGTGTGCTCGGCGCGCGCCTTGAGTACAGGGCTGCTCGCCATGACTGCCGCGGCGCCACAGATGGCGCTGCCGGCTCCGATCAGCAGGGCGCTTTCGCGTGGCAGCTTCAGCCAGCGTTCGCCGATCCACCAGGCCATGACCAGGGTGCTGGTAACCATCAGTACATCGATCACCAGGGCGGCCGGGCCGAGGGCGGCAATGTCCTGGAAGGTCAGGCGCAGGCCGTAGAGCACTACGCCCAGGCGCAGCAATTGCTGACGGGAGAGATCCACGCCGGGACGGATGCCGCCGAAACGGGCCAGCCCGAGGTTGCCCGCCAGCAGACCGATCAGGATGGCTAGGGTCAGGCTGCCGAGGCCCAGGTGTTGCAGCGCTGGAATTTCCATCAGTTGGCGCGAGCCGAAGGCGATGCCCAGGCAGAGCAGGGCACCGGGCAGGTAGTAGGGCAGGCGGCGTAGGGCGTCCATGAAAGGCTCCTTGTGTAAGGTGAAGCCATGGTGCCGCGCCCGTGCTTAGTGTAAAAACGGATTGTTCTTATTGGGTTAACCGGTTTTTTCGATATGTGGCCTCGCATCACCCTTCGCCAATTGGCGACCTTCACGGCCATCGCCGAACTGGGCAATGTCACCCAGGCGGCCGCGCGCATCGCGCTTTCGCAGTCGGCGGCGAGCCAGGCATTGCAGGAACTGGAGCGGGCGCTGGGAACCCGGCTGTTCGATCGCAGCGGCAAGCGCCTGGCGCTGAACGATAACGGCCGGGCCTTCTACCCGAAGGCCAGTGCGCTGCTGGCCCAGGGCGAGGAGCTGGAGAACCTGTTCGAATCCGCGCCGGTGCAGCTCAGCCTGGGGGCGAGCCGCAGCATCGGCGGCTATGTACTGCCGCAGGTAATGGCGGGCTTTCTCGCCGAGTTGCCGGACAGCCGCCTGCAACTGCAGGTCGCCAACAGCCGCGACGTGGTCGAGGCGCTGGCCGAGTTTCGCCTGGATGTCGCGTTCATCGAGGCGCCGATTCAGCATCCGCAGATCCAGCTCACACCCTGGGCCGACGATGAGCTGTTGCTGGTGGCTGCGCCGGATCATCCGCTGGCGCTGGCCCGGCAGGTCACCCTTGAGGACCTGTCAGCCGCACGCTGGGTGCTGCGCGAGTCCGGCTCGGGCACCCGCGTCACTTTCGAGCAGCAGGTGCTGCCGCGCCTGGGCAGCGTCAACGCGCCGCTGGAAATCAGCAATGCCGAGGCGATCAAGCACCTGGTCGGACGTGGAGCGGGGATTGGCTGCCTGTCGGAGCGCGTGGTGCAGGCGGAGCTGGCGCGGGGTGAACTGGTGCGCCTGGACAACCCGCTGGGGCCGCTACGCCGCACCTTCTTCCTTGCGCTGCATATCGACAAGTTCCCCACGGCGGGGCTGCGGCGCTTCCTCGATTACGCGCAGTCAGGCGTGGTCTAGCGGCCATTCGCCGAGCGGGCGATAGCGCACGCCAGTCGGACTGTTTTCCGAGCTGTACAGGGTGATCGCGCGGGCTGGCCATTTGAAGGCCGGCTGTGCGGCTGGCAGGCTGTGGGCGTGTCGCGCCAGGGTGATGTGTGGGTGGAAGGGGCGCGCTTCGACCTCGAAGGCGTGCGCCTGCAGTGCCTCGCGCAGGGCCTGCACCAGCTCGTGCAGTTCGGTGGGAACCTGGCTCGGCGCCAGGTGCAGGATGCCGTTCTTCCAGCGTGCCAGGTTGTCCAGCTGCAGGGTGAAGCCCTGGCGCGGCAGGCTCGCGCCGATGGCCAGCAGTTCCGCCTTGCGGCCACGGGGAGTGGCGCCTAGGAAGGCGAGCGTCAGGTGCAGGTTGGCTTGTGCGACGCTCTGGCCGTCCAGATGCAGGCCCTCGCGCCAGGAGCAGATCGCCTGCGCCAGCTCTGGCGGGCAGGGCAGGGCGAAGAACAGCCGCAGCGGGGGTGTGCTCATTGTGGGATTCCTTGACTGAGGTCGCCTTGACAGTATCGCCGGGGCTTATCTAGGATGCCGCTCAGCGCCGATTTAAGTAGCAACTTGCGGGGCGCGGATGCGGCTAGGCCGACATCGAAATACCGCTAAAGCGCTGGTTCGGTGTGCCTCTCGCCGCGTCCAGCAGGACCCCTGAGGCGGAGACGTGACACCATGACCTGTCCCAACCCGCATGTGCGCCTGGCCCCGATCACCACCGGCCTGGTGCGCCGCAATCCGAAGATTCTCCTGGGCGGCAATCACCAGCCCACACTCGTCCGTTACCTCGATGGCTGGCCCAAGCGCTGGAACGGCTCGCGCACCTTCCTGATCCAGTTCGCCGAAACCGTCGCCGACATCGCCCGTTTCCCTTCCAACAGCTTCGACTTCGCCGTGGTCCAGGCGCCCAGTGCCAGGCAGTTGGAGTCCACCGTTCGCGAGTTGACCCGTGTGGCGCGGCAGGGGCTGATTACCCGGCGGCCGCAGTCGCTCTGAACCCCGGTCTGATCCTACAAGGGCATATCCCTTCGCCGTTCAGGGATACTCGATTTCCACCACGAACCACATCTTCTCGCCGGACGGGCTGTGCACCATCACTTCGGCGTCCAGTTCCTTGCCGACCAGGGCGCGGGCGAGCGGCGAGTCGATGCTGATGTGGTTGTTGCGCAGGTCGAGCTCGTCCGGGCCGACGATGCGATAGCGTGCCTGCTCGCCATCTTCGTCCTCCAGGGTGACCCAGGCGCCGAAGTAGACCTTGTTCGGATCGGCGGGGCGCTCGCACACTACCTTGCAGTTTTCCAGGCGCTTGCGCAGGAAGCGCACGCGGCTGTCGATCTCGCGCAGCATCTTCTTGCCGTAGGTGTATTCCGCGTTTTCCGAGCGGTCGCCCTGGGCCGCGGCTTCGCTGACCGACTGGGTGACCTGCGGTCGGCGCACGTTCCACAGTTCATGCAGCTCGGCGCGCAGGCGCGCTTCGCCTTCGGGGGTGATCAGCGGGGTGCCGGCGGGGCGGGGAGGGCGATAACGGCTCATGGCTTCCGGGGTAACGGGAATGATGATGGGAGTCTACCCGATCAGCCTTCGCGCAGCAGGCGTAACGGGCTCACGCTCAAGGCTCTTCGCGTGCCGAGCAGCCCGGCGCCGCCGACCAGCAGCGCGCCCAGCGCCGGCAGTGCGAGCAGCCAGGGGTGCGGGCTCCACGGCAGGTCGAAGACCAGCCGGTAGAGCAGGTAGCTGATCAGCTCGCAACCCAGCGCCGCCAGCAGCCCGCTGACTGCGCCGAGCAGGGCGAACTCGCTGCGCCGGGTACGCATCAGCAGCTGGCGCTCCGCGCCCAGTGCGCGGAGCAGGGCGCCCTGGCGCAAGCGCTCGTCGAGGGTGGCCTGCAGGCCGGCGAAGAGCACCACGAAGCCGGCAGCGAGGACAAACACCAGCACGTACTCCACCGCTAATGTCACCTGGTCGAGGATGCTGCGCAGTTGTGCGAGCAGTGCGTCCACCGGCAGCAGGGTGACGGTGGGGAACGCGCGCGCCAGTTCGATCAGGTCGTGCTCCTGGCTGACTGGCAGGTAGAAGCTGGTGAGGTAGGTTACCGGCAGGTTGGTCAGGGTTCCGGGCTCGAAGACCATGAAGAAGTTGGGCTGGAAATTGTCCCACTTCACTGAACGCAGGCTGAGCACCTGAGCCTCGCGTGTCTGGCCGGCGACGCTGAAACTCAGGCGGTCGCCGACTTTCAGGCTGAGGTTGTTGGCGAGTTTTTCTTCCACCGACACGCCGGGCAATGAGTTCTTTTCGCCGGCTTGCCACCACTGTCCGGCGACGATCTGGTTGCCCGCGGGCAGGCGCGCCGACCAGGTCAACCCAAGGTCGCGTTGCAGGGCGCGTTCGCTGCGGACGTCCTCGCTCAGCGCATGGACCGGCTGGCCATTCACCGCCACCAGGCGTCCAGGCACCATCGGGTAGAGGTCTTCGGCGTTGGGTGAGAGTTCCTTCACCCGTTGCTCGAAGCTGTCCTTCTCGGCGGGGAGGATGTTCAGCGCGAAGTGATTCGGCGCATTCGCCGGCAATTGCGCGTGCCAGGTGTCCAGCAGCTCGCCGCGCAGCAGCGCGATGAGCGCCATGGCCAGCAGGATCAGGCCGAAGGCCAGACTCTGTCCGGCGGCCGCCAGCGGGTAGCGCAGCAGTTGGCCGAGGCCGAGACGCCAGGGCAGGCTGGCGCCTTGCAGCGCGCCGCGCAGTCCGCGCAGTGCGAGCAGGAGGATGAAGCCGAGGATCAGCGCGGCGATGGCGCCGCCACCCAGCAGGGCGAGGGTCAGCTTCAGGTCCAGGCTCAGGCGCCACATGATCAGGCCCAGGGCGATCAACGCGCAGGCGTAGGCCATCCAGGTGCGCATTGGCACCGGCAGCAGGTCGCTGCGCAGCACGCGTAGCGGTGGCACACGGCCGAGGGCGGCCAGCGGTGGCAGGGCGAAGCCGGCGAGTGCGACAAGGCCGGTGGCCGTGCCGGCCAGGGCCGGGACAATCCCTGCTTCGGGAATCTGCGGCGGCAGCAGGTCGCCCAGCAGGTGGATCAGGCCGAGTTGCGCGAGCCAGCCCAGGAAGGCGCCGCAGAGGCTGGCGGCCAGTCCCAGGGTGAGCAGCTGTGTACCGTATAGAAGCAGGGCTTGGCGCCGTGACAGGCCGAGGCAGCGCAACAGGGCGCTGGCGTCGAAGCGGCGGGTGGCGAAACGGTTGGCCGAGAGCGCCACGGCGACGCCAGCGAGCAACACGGCGGCGAGGCTGGCGAGGTTCAGGTAGCGTTCGGCGCGGCCGAGGGCGTCGCCGATCTGTCGATTGCCATGGTGGGCGTCCTGCAACTGCTGGTTGGCGGCAAGACCGTCCTGTGTTGCCTTTCCATAGGCCAGCAGCGCCTCGGGCGGGCCGCCCCACAAGTCGCGGTAGCGTACGCGGCTGCCGGGCTGGACCACGCCGGTGGCGTCCAGGTCCCGCAGGTTCATCAGGACCCGTGGCGTCAGGCTGTAGAAGTCGCCGGCGCGGTCCGGCTCGTAGGTCAGTACGCGGGCGATGCGCAGGCTCTGGCGGCCGATGTCGACGCTGTCGCCCACCTTCAGATCGAGGCTCGCCAGCAGCCGTGATTCGACCCAGATCTCCCCCGGCTGGGGTCGCCCGCCCTCGACTTCGGGCTGTAGGGGCTCGGGAGCGCTTTTCAGCTCGCCACGCAGCGGATAGCTGTCGCCGACGGCTTTTACGCTGCTGAGCTGGATGCCCTGGTTGGTGGCTACCACGCTGGAGAATTCGACGCTGCGAGCGTGCTCCAAGCCGAGTTTGAGGCCACTATTGATCTGCTGCTGGCTTGCGGGCTGGGTGCCGTTCAGTACCAGGTCGGCGCCGAGGAATTCGGCGGCGCGCACCAGCATCGCCGCGTTGAGCCGGGCGCTGAAATAGCCGATGGCTGAGCTGGCTGCCACGGCGATTAGCAGGGCGAAGAACAGTACGCGCAGCTCTCCGCTACGCCCTTCGCGCCATAACTGGCGCAGGGACAGGCGGAACAGGTTGGGCAGCGACAATGACTTCATCGGCTCTCGTCCGTCAGGGTTCGGCGTGGTCGATCAGGTGGCCGCTTTCCAGATGGATCAGGCGCTGGCAACGATGGGCCAGGCGCTCGTCGTGGGTCACTAGCACCAGGGTGGTGCCACGCTCGCGATTGAGCTCGAACAGCAGGTCGCTGATGTGCTCGCCGGTGGCGGTGTCGAGGTTGCCGGTGGGCTCGTCGGCAAACAGCACGTCCGGCTCGGCGGCAAAGGCGCGGGCGATGGCGACCCGTTGCTGCTCGCCGCCGGAGAGCTGGCGCGGGTAGTGGGTGAGGCGCTGGCCGAGGCCGACACGCTCGAGCAACTCACGAGCGCGTTGCCGGGCGTCTGCGCGGCCGTCGAGCTCCAGCGGCAGCATGACGTTCTCCAGCGCGTTGAGGCTGTCGAGCAACTGGAACGACTGGAACACGAAGCCGACGTGGGCGGCGCGGACGCGGGCGCGCTGGTCTTCGTCCAGGCTGGCCAGCGAATGGCCGAGCAGGACGATATCGCCGCCGCTGGGCAGGTCGAGCCCGGCGAGCAGGCCGAGGAGGGTGGACTTGCCCGAACCGGAACTGCCGACGATGGCCAGGCTGTCGCCGCGGGAGAGGTCGAGGGAGAGGTCGTGGAGGATGGCCAGCTTGCCTTCCGCGCTGGAAACAACCTTGCTAAGGTTCCGCGCGGTGAGAATGCGTTCGCTCATGGAGAATCCGATGCGTGCATGGCTAATGGGCGGCTGCCTGGCGTTGCTTCTGGTTGCGCAGCAGGCCGCGGCGCAGACGCTGTTGGTCGTTGGCGATAGTATCAGCGCCGGTTTGGGACTGGATACCAGCCTGGGGTGGGTGAGCCTGCTGGACAAGCGCCTGAAGGAGCAGGGTTTCGACTACAAGATAGTCAATGCATCGATCAGCGGTGACACCAGCGCAGGCGGCCTCGCGCGCCTGCCGGCGCTGCTTTCGGAGCAGAAGCCGAAGCTGGTGGTGATCGAGCTGGGTGGCAACGACGGATTGCGCGGAATGGCGCCGGCGCAATTGCAACAGAATCTTAGCGGCATGGTTCAGCAGTCGCAGAAGGCGGGTGCCAGGGTGGTGCTGCTGGGCATGAAGCTGCCGCCGAACTACGGGCAGCGTTATACCGACGCGTTCTCCAAGGTGTTCGAGACGGTCGCGCGGGAGCAGAAAATCGCCCTGGTGCCGTTCTTCCTCGACGGTGTCGGTGGCGTGCCGGGGATGATGCAGGCGGACGGCATTCATCCGGCGGCTGCGGCACAGCCTAAACTGCTCGACAATGTGTGGTCGGAGCTCAAGCCGCTGCTCTGAATTCCACTGTATCAAGGCTTCCCCGCGAACGGCCTTTCGGCTATGTTTGCGCACCCTTCTGGAGCCCCTATGCCGCGCCCCGCCTGGACCCACTTCGCCTACCAGCTGATCGAGCCCGATGAGCAGCTGGATCTGTTCGCCTGCCGCGAGGTCCGGGTGCACCTTGTCGCACGCCAGCTGGAGCTGGGAACGCCGGCCGATCGTACACTCTGCGGCGGCCTGCTGCCGGCCCAGCCGCTCTGGCGTGGGCTTGAGAAACCGTTGTTGCGCGACCGACGCGTCTGCGACGCCTGCCTGAAACAACTGGAACAGGAAAAGCGCGGCGCGCGGGCCTCCTGGCTCGTCTGATATCTCCCAGCGACACGGCTGGCGGTGGTAAACTGTTACCCCTTTGCCCATTGCCCTTGTCAAGGATTCTCGGATGTTGTCGCGCGTTATTGCCGCCTGCTCGCTGTCCTTAGCCGCGTTGCTCTCGGCCGGCCCCGTTTCCGCCATTGAATTGCCATTGCCGGCCCCGGGCGACGATATCGTCGGTCAGGTCCAGGTGATCAAGGCCAAGTACGAAGATACCTTTGCCGACCTCGGCGAGAAATATGGCCTCGGTTACTCCGAGATGATCGCCGCCAACCCGGGCGTCGATGCCTGGCTGCCGGGCGTGGGTACCGAAGTGATCATTCCGACCCGCTTCATTCTCCCGGCGGGCCCGCGCGAAGGCGTGGTGATCAACCTGGCCGAATACCGCCTGTATTACTTCCCCAAGGACAAGGGCGTCGTCTACACCTATGCCCTGGGCATCGGTCGTGAAGGTTGGGGCTCGCCGGTTGGCAGCACCTCCGTGATCGCCAAGACCAAGGACCCGGCCTGGTACCCGCCGGCGTCGATCCGCGCTGAGCACGCCGCCGACGGCGACCCGCTGCCGACCGTGGTTCCGGCAGGCCCGGATAACCCGCTGGGTCCGTACAAGATGAGCCTGGGTTTCCACGGCTACCTGATCCACGGTTCGAACAAGAAGTTCGGCATCGGTACCCGTACCAGCCACGGCTGCTTCCGTATGTACAACTCGGACGTGACCCAGTTGTTCTCGATGATTCCGGTGGGCACCAAGGTGCGCATCATCAACGAGCCCTACAAGTTCGGCCGCAGTGAAGGCAAGATCTATCTCGAGGCCCACGCGCCGATCGACGACAACGGCAATCCATCGGTGGTCGACAAGCACACTGCGGTGATCAATGCGCTGCTCAAGCGCGAAGACATCGCCAGCCAGATGCAGATGGACTGGAACGTGGTGCGCGAAGTCGTGGCCGCCGAAGATGGCCTGCCGGTCGCCATTGCCCAGCCGCAAGCGCAGGGTGCGCCGGTTGCGGCCACTGTCGATCAGGACGCCATGCCGCTGCAATAACTCGAACTGCTTTGAAAGAGCCCGCTTCGAGCGGGCTTTTTCTTGCGTGCGCTTTCTGTGGGCAGGCTTGGTGTCGGCATAAGAAATCGCAGGCATAAAAAAACCGACCCCGAAGGGTCGGTTTTTTAACAGATCCGAAGATCTATTACTTGCGGCTGGCTTTGTCCAGCATGCGCAGGGCGCGCTCGTTAGCCTCGTCAGCGGTCTGCTGGGCTTTCTGAGCGGCGGCCAGAGCTTCGTCAGCCTTGCGATAGGCTTCATCGGCACGGGCTTGAGCGCGAGCAGCGGCGTCTTCAGTAGCGGTCAGACGTGCTTCGGTTTCTTTCGAGTGGCTGCTGCAACCGGTGGCCAGAACAGCAGCCAGAGCCAGAGCAGAGAATTTCAGAACGTTGTTCATCGTGTTCCCCTTAAGGTGGACATTTCCATTAAAAGCAATCTCCCATGACTGGGAAATTAGCCGGACTACATAGTACTCATTACTTGTAGTAAGTAAACTGACTGGACGCAAGTACGGCACTTTTTTTTCATGTTAGCCCGATATTTGCAGTTGCTCGAGGCGGATTTGGGCAAAAACTGTCCAATCTGGCAAAGGAGTGTTTCCAGAGAGTGTCAGTGGGAGAGGGGGGAGGTTTCCAGGGGGGGGCGGGGAACCTGCCTGGCAGATGGCTGTCGTCTATAGTCGAACAGCTGTTTAATTGCCATCGTGCATTTGTGGAAGTGGCAACTTGCAAGAGCGGGCATGCGGGGAAATAGTGTGACGCCATAACGAAAAAGCCCGGCTAATTGCTTAGCCGGGCTTTTTCATGATCTGGCGGTGAGGGAGGGATTCGAACCCTCGATACGATTTCTCGTATACACACTTTCCAGGCGTGCTCCTTCAACCGCTCGGACACCTCACCAGATTTCTCGACAGCGCTGTGTCTGTCGAGGCGCGCACTTTACTCAAAGCGTTCCCTGTTGGCAAATGTTTTTTGAAAATTTTTTCCAACGGATTCATCGGCTTAAGGAGGAAAGGCCGGATCGCGGCTACACTGGCGCCTTCTAAAGTGCTGGGTGCGGGCGTATGGCGAGCTGGGACATCTTCTGCAGCGTAGTCGACAACTACGGTGACATCGGCGTTACCTGGCGCCTGGCTCGCCAGTTGGCGACCGAGCACGGGCAAGCGGTGCGCCTGTGGGTGGATGACCTTGCCGCCTTCGTGCGCATCTGCCCCCAGGCCGATGTGCAGGCACAATCGCAGCAGCAGTCCGGCGTGGACGTTCGGCATTGGCCGCAAGCCTGGCCCGATACCGATGCGGCGGATGTGGTGATCGAGGCCTTCGCCTGTGCCATGCCGCCTGCCTATATAGAAGCGATGGCCCGGCGGACGAAGCCTTCGTTGTGGCTGAACCTCGAATACCTCAGTGCCGAGCCCTGGGTGGAGTCCTGCCATGGCCTGCCGTCGCTGCAGCCCAACGGCCTGCAGAAGTACTTCTATTTCCCCGGCTTCACGCCGCTCACCGGAGGGCTGCTGCGCGAAGGCGATCTGATCCGGCGTCGGGATGCCTTCCAGGCGGACCCCGGCAATAGCGCCCGCTTCCTCGAAAGCCTCGGCGTACAGGTGCGCGGCGGGGAGCGGCGTATTTCCCTGTTCGCCTATGAGAACCCCGGGTTGGCCAGCTGGCTGGATGTTCTGGCCAAGGGCGTGACGCCAACCCTGCTGCTGGTGCCTGAAGGTCGGGTGCTGGGCGACGTCCAGCACTGGGCGCAGCAACTGCTGGGGGTAGGGCAGGGCTGCGAGCGCGGCGCGCTGCGCGTACAAGTGCTGCCGTTCGTCCGCCAGGAGGATTACGACCCGTTGCTGTGGAGCTGCGACATCAACGCGGTGCGTGGCGAGGACTCCTTCGTCCGCGCGCAATGGGCGGGGCGTCCCTTCCTCTGGCACATCTACCAGCAGGACGAAGACATCCATCTGGAAAAGCTGGAGGCGTTTCTGGCGCTGTTCACCGAGGGCATGGACGATGCACTGGGCGAGGCGCTGAGCGATTTCTGGCTGGCCTGGAATGGGCGCGGCGAGGTTGGCGAGGCCTGGCGCAGGCTGGAGGTAAGGCTGCCGGAGTGGTCGGCGTGGATTGGAAATTGGCAGCGGCGTCTGACCGAACAAACCGATCTTGCGGCGGGGCTGGTGTGTTTTTATACAAATTGGCTATGATATGGCCCCTGTTTTTTGTCTCCAATCCAATCGGATAATCGTATGAAAACCGCACAAGAGTTCCGCGCTGGCCAGGTTGCCAACATCAATGGCGCCCCCTGGGTCATCCAGAAGGCCGAGTTCAACAAATCCGGCCGTAACTCCGCGGTCGTCAAGATGAAGCTGAAGAACCTGCTGACCGGTGCCGGCACCGAGACCGTGTTCAAGGCCGACGACAAGCTGGAGCCGATCATCCTCGATCGCAAGGAAGTGACCTACTCCTACTTCGCGGACCCGCTGTATGTCTTCATGGACACCGAGTTCAACCAGTACGAGATCGAGAAAGACGATCTGGAAGGCGTGCTGACCTTCATCGAAGACGGCATGACCGACGTCTGCGAAGCGGTCTTCTACAACGAGAAAGTCATCTCCGTTGAACTGCCGACCACCATCGTTCGCGAAATCGTCTACACCGAGCCGGCTGTCCGTGGCGACACCTCCGGTAAAGTGATGAAGACCGCTCGCCTGAAGAACGGTGCTGAAGTCCAGGTTTCCGCCTTCTGCGAAATCGGCGACTCGATCGAAATCGATACCCGCACTGGCGAGTACAAGTCCCGCGTCAAGGCCTGAGCCTGAACCGAGACAAGAAAAAGCCCGGCTGATGCCGGGCTTTTTCGTTTCTGCCGTTTACCAATCCGACCTGTCAGACGCTCACGTTCAGGCGTACGTCGATGTTGCCGCGGGTGGCGTTGGAGTAGGGGCAGACCTGGTGGGCCTTGGCGACCAGGTCCTGGGCCTCGGCCAGGTCCAGGCCCGGCAGGTTGATGTTCAGTTCCACTTCCAGGCCGAACCCGCCCGGGATCTGGCCGATGCCGACCTTGCCAGTGATCGAGGCGTCAGCCGGGACCTGCTTCTTGCTCTGGCTGGCGACGAACTTGATCGCGCCGATGAAGCACGCGGAGTAGCCAGCAGCGAACAGTTGTTCCGGGTTGGTGGCTTCGCCGCCCTGGCCGCCCAGTTCGCGTGGGGTGCTCAGTTTCACGTCGAGGATGCCGTCCGAGGAAATGGCGCGACCGTCACGGCCTCCGGTGGCGGTAGCGGTGGCGGTGTAGAGGGCTTTGATGGCTTGCATGATGGTGTCTCCGATTGTCTTGCTGGTTAATATCTTGTGCGCTAAGTAGTGCGTGAGGTGTAAGTTAGTTCTATTTAATTTAGTGCGCAAGATAAATTTCGGAAGATTTCGGACTAAAGAACGGTGCGATCAGGCATAAGCCCGGATTACGGGCCTTGCAGCTGTTCGCGCAGCTCCACCAGTTCCCGCTGAAGGCGCTGGAGCTTTTCCAACGTTAGACGGCTGCTGGCGAGGATGCAGCCCGGAATGCTCTCCGCTTGTCGGCGCAGCTCGCGGCCTTTGTCGGTCAGGCGCAGCTGCACCACGCGCTCGTCGGCCTGGCTGCGGGTGCGGGTGATCAGCCCTTCGGCCTCCAGGCGCTTGAGCAGGGGAGTGAGGGAGCCGGGGTCGGTGAGCATCCGCGCGCTGATCTCGCCAACGGTGATACCGTCGCCCTCCCAGAGCACCAGCATGGCGATGTATTGCGGGTAGGTGAGGCCAAGCTCCTGCAGCAGGGGTTTGTAGACCTTGGTCATCTGCAGGGAGGTGGAATAGAGGGCAAAGCACAGCTGGTTGTCGAGCTTGAGGGCTTCGCAGGTCGGGTCTGGCTGGGCCATCGCAGTCTCCTGGGTAGACGCCTGGGCAGATGCCCTGGGTGAGCGTCCGGGATGGACAGGTAATTGCGCATTAATTTAGCGCGATGGTTATTTGATGAACAGCGTCCCTGCTGATTCCTGGCTGTGGATGCGATCTGGACCTTCCGTCAGGCGCGGAAGCCTTCGACGATGTACTCCGCCAGCTTGTCGGTGACCGGTGTCATCTTCGACCCGCGCAGCAGGACGATGCTGGCGTTGGGCAATTGCGGCAGCCCTTCCTCTTCGCCGAGGATGCGCAGGTTGCCGGTGAGCAGGCTGCGCAGCTGTGCGGTCACAGCCAGGCCCGCGCTGGCCACCGCGAACAGCGCCGACAGGCTCGGGCTGCTGTAGGCGATGCGGTAGTCCACTTCCATGGCTTCCAGCGCATTGCAGGCCCAGGCGCGGCAGAAGCAGGCGGTGTTGAACATCGCCAGCGGCAGCGGGCGCTGGTCCTGCGGGCAGAAGCTCTCCGCGGCCATCCAGACGAAGGGTTCCTGGCGCAGCAACTGGCCGATCTCGGTGCCCGGTTCGCGGGTCACGATGGACAGGTCCAGGTCATTGCGCAGCAGCAGTTGCGCCGAGGATTCGCAGTGCACTTCCACCTGGACCAGCGGATAGGCCTCGGCGAAGCGCGACAGAATCTCCGGCAGGAAGCGCATCACGTAATCGTCCGGCGTGCCGATCTTGACCGCGCCGACCATGTGCGGCTGGCGGAAGGTGTTGAACACCTCGCCTTGCAGCCGAAGGATGCGCCGGGCAAAGCCCAGCAAGACCTGGCCCTCCGGCGTCAGGCGCACCTGGCGTCCATCGCGCTCGAACAGCGCGCGCTCCAGCACGTCCTCTTCCAGGCGCTTCATCTGCATGCTCACCGCCGACTGGGTGCGGTTGACCACCTCGGCGGCGCGGGTGAAGCCGCCGTGATCGGCGATGGCGACGAAGGTGCGCAGCAGTTCGCTGTCGATACTGGGGAAGCTGCTCATTCATCAATCTCCGAGATGGGTCGCATAAGAATGATTCGTTGGATTGATCTTATCCCCGGAGTGAGACTGCATCCAGGCCCACACGGAGGGATTCACGATGAAAGGTCAACTGGGTTTCGTATCGATGTCCTATCACGCCCACAAGGCGCCGGCCGCGCCACTATGGCAACGTGCCCTGAAGCGCGTATTGCATTGGCACGAACTGGCTCGCCAGCGCAGTCTGCTGGCCAGCATGAGCGATGAGGCGCTCAAGGATATCGGTCTGAGCCGTGCCGACATCCAGGAGGAAATCGAGCGTCCGTTCTGGGTCGATCATCTGAGGCGTTAATCCGCACGGGCGGCACGCGAGATCGTGTCGCCCGCCGTTGTACGGGATAAATCACTTTGCCAGGGAATGCCCCCATGTCTTCGCACTACCATCTCGCCCAGGTCAATATCGCCAAGGCCCGCGCGCCGCTGGATCACCCCGTGATGAAAGGCTTCGTCGATCAGCTGGATCACATCAACCGGCTGGCCGAGGCCAGCTCCGGGTTCGTCTGGCGCCTGCAGACGGATGAAGGCGATGCCACGGCCATCCGCGCATTCGACGACCCGCTGATCATCGTCAACCTGTCGGTATGGGAGTCCGTCGAGGCGCTGCGCGAGTATGTTTACGGCGGCGAGCACCTGGCCGTGTTGCGCCAGAAGCGCGACTGGATGGAGAGGCTGCCGACGCCGAGCCTGGCGTTGTGGTGGCTGCCGCAAGGAGAGTTGCCCGATGTGCTGATGGCGCGGCGAAAGCTGGAGCTGTTGCAGGCGCAGGGGGCGTCGCCGGAGGTTTTCACCTTTGCCCGGCCATTTCCGATACCCGAGCGCGTTGGCGAACCGGCCTGATGCGGTCAGCCCGCGTTTTTGGCGCTAGGCTCTAGGGCTCTTCAGTCCTGGAGTGCACCGATGCCGATTGCCGACACGCTGTCCCTCAAGCAAGCCCGCCGCCTGGCCCTGGCCGCCCAGGGCTTCACCCTGCGCAGGCCGAATGGGGAAGTCCAGCGCCGCCATGTGCGCGGCCTGCTGGAGCGCCTGGGCGTACTGCAGATCGACTCGGTGAATGCGCTGGTGCGCTCGCATTACCTGCCTCTGTTCTCGCGCCTGGGCAACTACTCGCCGACCCTGCTGGAAGAGGCGGCCTGGAGTTCCGGGCGGCACCGGCGCCTGTTCGAGTACTGGGGGCACGAGGCTTCGCTCCTGCCACTGGAGCTCTATCCACTGATGCGCTGGCGCATGCGTCGCGCCGCCGATGGCCGTGGCATCTACCAGCAACTGGCACGCTTCGGTCGTGAGCAGCAGCCGGTGATCCAGCGCGTGCTGAACGCTGTGCGCGAGCAGGGCGCGCTGGGGGCCGGCAGCCTGAATACCCGCGAGGAACGCGCCGGGCCCTGGTGGGACTGGAGCGATGAGAAGCACGCGCTGGAATGGCTGTTCGCCGCAGGTGAAGTGACGGTGGCCGGACGCCGTGGATTCGAGCGGCTTTACGATCTGCCGGAGCGGGTTCTGCCACCCGCCGTCCTCGATCAACCCGACCTCGGGGAGACCGAGGCGCAGCGCCGGTTGCTGCTGCATTCGGCGCAGGCGTTGGGCGTTGCCACCGAGAAGGACCTGCGCGATTACTTCCGCTTGGAGCCAGCCGACAGCAAGGCGCGCCTGGCCGAGCTGGTGGAGGCGGGCGATTTGTTGGCGGTGCAGGTGCAGGATTGGCAGGCGCCGGGTTACTGCCTGGCCGATGCGGTCATTCCGCGCAAGGTGCGCGCCAGCGCCTTGCTTTCACCCTTCGACTCGCTGGTTTGGGAGCGCGCACGTACCGAGCGCCTGTTCGACTTTCGCTATCGTCTGGAGATCTACACGCCGCAGCACAAACGCGTCTACGGCTACTACGTGCTGCCCTTCCTGTTCGACGAGCACCTGGCGGCGCGGGTCGACCTGCGCTCCGATCGCGCGGCGGGAAAACTCATGGTGCATGCCGTCCATGAAGAGCCGAAGGGGCCGGGTGAGGAGGGTTGGATCGCATTGGCACAGCAACTCGACGAGATGGCGACCTGGCTGGGGCTGGAGCGTGTGGAAGTGAACTGTCGGCGGCCGTTGGGCGTGCGCTTGCAGGCACTGCTGGCTGAGGTGTGAAAGAGGATGAGCCTCGCAAGGAGGCTCGCCGGGACATCACTTGCCGCTGGCGATGCGCTGGCGGATGTGATCCGCGCGCTGCTGGGCGCCAGGGTGGGAGTCGAACATGCTGCTATCGGCGCCACCGTTCAGCTTGGCCAGCTTGTCGAATGCGCTGGCCAGACCTTCGAGCGGGATGCCGCGCTGCTTCAGCAGGTCGAAGGAGTAATCGTCGGCCGCCGACTCCTGGGACTGCGAGAACTGCGCGTTGATCAGCGCTTCACCGATTTCACCCAGCTGTGACTGCGACAGGGCGGCAACGGCGTTATTGCCCGTGGAGGCTGCAGCGGTGCGCGCGGCGGCAGCGGCGTAAGCGGTCTGGGTAGCCTTCTTCACGTGTCCGAGGGCGACGTGGCCGATCTCATGGCCGAGCACGCCTTCCACCTCGTTGTCGTTCATCAGGTCCATCAGGCCGGAATACACGCGGACGCAGCCGTTGGCCATGGCAAAGGCGTTGATGTCCTTGGCGATGTAGACCTTGTAGTCGATCGAGGTGCCGGTCAGCGGGTTGCCCAGGGCGGCGGCGATCTTGTCCAGGCGCTGGGTGTAGGGGCTGGAGGCCGGGGCAATCTGCGCCTCGGAGTCCATCTTGGCGCAGGCTTCGTCGGCCACCTGCTTGATTTCGGCGTCACTCAAAGTGGCGGCTTTCATCGCCATAAGGCCCGACTGCACGAGGCCGTCGGTGGACATGTTCTGGCAGCCGGAAAGCGCGGCGCTGGCGCCGATGAGCAGGGCGAGGAGGGAGCGGTGCAGGTACATCGAGGTCTTCCTGGGATTGACGGATGATCCGGTGTGCGGGGCGCACGAAGGGCGGCCACTCTAGGTAGGCGCCCTCGCGGAGGACAATCGAAGGAAGGAGGTTTGGGATTTATCCGGCGGCCTTGTCGGAACTAGCGGCGCACCTGCTTCAAGGTTTCCGCAATCAGGAAGGCCAGTTCCAGGGACTGGTCGGCATTCAGGCGCGGATCGCAGTGGGTGTGGTAGCGATCGCTCAGCCCGGCCTCGGTGATCGGACGGGCGCCGCCGATGCACTCGGTGACGTTCTGCCCGGTCATCTCGATGTGGATGCCGCCGGCGTAGCTGCCCTCGGCTTGGTGCACCTCGAAGAACTGCCGCACCTCGGTAAGCACGCGCGCGAAGTCGCGGGTCTTGTAGCCGCTGGAGGCCTTGATGGTGTTGCCGTGCATGGGGTCGGAGCTCCACAGCACCTGCTTGCCTTCGCGTTGCACAGTCTGGATCAGACGCGGCAGGCCATCGCCGACCTTGTCCGCGCCCATCCGTACGATGAGGTTGAGGCGGCCGGGGTCGTTGTCCGGGTTGAGGATGTCGATCAGGCGGATCAGCTCGTCGCTGTCCATGCTCGGGCCGACCTTCACGCCGATGGGGTTGCCGACGCCGCGCAGCATTTCCACATGGGCGCCATCGAGCTGGCGGGTGCGGTCGCCGATCCACAGCATGTGCGCCGAGCAGTCGTACCAGTCGCCGGTCAGGCTGTCACGGCGGATGAAGGCTTCCTCGTAATTTAGCAGCAGCGCTTCATGGGCGGTGAAGAAGCTGGTCTCGCGCAGCTGCGGCGCGGTGTCCAGGCCGCAGGCGCGCATGAAGGCGAGGGTTTCGTCGATGCGGTCGGCCAGTTGCTGGTAGCGCTCGGACAGCGCCGAGTTGGCGATGAAGACCAGGTTCCACTGGTGCACCTGGTGCAGGTCGGCGAAGCCGCCGCCAGCGAAGGCGCGCAGCAGGTTCAGCGAGGCGGTGGACTGGTGGTACGCCTGCAGCAGGCGCTCCGGGTCCGGCACGCGGCTCTTCTCGTCGAAGCCGATGCCGTTGACGATGTCGCCGCGGTAGGCGGGCAGGGTCACGCCGTCGATGGTTTCCTCGCCGGAGGAGCGCGGCTTGGCGAACTGGCCGGCCATGCGCCCGACTTTCACCACCGGGCAGCCGGCGGCGAAGGTCATCACCACGGCCATCTGCAGCAGCACCTTGAAGGTGTCGCGGATCTTTGCCGCGGAGAATTCGGCAAAGCTCTCGGCGCAGTCGCCACCTTGCAGCAGGAAGGCGCGTCCGGCGGTGACTTCGGCGAACTGCCGGCGCAGCTCGCGGGCTTCGCCGGCGAACACCAGCGGCGGGAAGCCGGCCAGGGTGCGCTCGATGTCGCCCAGGTGAGCGGGGTCAGGGTAGGCGGGTTGTTGCTGGATCGGCTTGCTTCTCCAGCTGTCGGGACTCCAGGGCAGGCTCATCGGTGGCTCGTTCGCGGCTAGGGGCGGTGAAGGCCATGGTATCAGCTCGCCCCGCGTGCGGCGCGCACTACGAACCTGTTAACGATCTGCTGCGCGTCGGCATAACTGCGTTAAAAACAGGCTCGGAAGCCGCTTGCGGCTAACGCACTTCAGTGCGGCCCCGCAGGGGCGAGCGTAGCGAGTACTGCTTATTTACCCTCCGCGTCCTCGCCTGTTTGATTCGCTGGCGCTCACCCTTCGGGCCAGCCTGCGGCTGTTACTCCCGTGGGTCGTTGCGCTTTGTTCTGCGCCAGCGTGCGAGATCGTAAACAGGTTCTCAGTGCGCCGGCAGCGGTTGCAGCGGGGCGGTGCGTGGCAGGTCGCGGCGCAGCTCGGCGATGTGCTCGCGCACGCTGCGCCGATAGCTGTCCTTGTCCACGTAGTGGGCCATGCGTTCCAGTGGCAGGTACTGGTAGCCGCCGTCGATGCGTTGCCCGGCGAGCATTCGCTTCACCTGGCGGAAGCGCTCGGCGGCCGGGTTGCCCGCCGCCAGCTGGCGGATGTACAGGGCAACCAGCTCGGCCTGTTCGGCACGCCCCTGCCAGCCCAGGCCCGAGGCTTCCAGCATGCCGAGGATGAACAGGTCGTCGTACTGCGGGTGGAAGGCGTTGAGGTACAGCTGCGGTGCGGCGCAGTCGCGGGGCCAGTTGAGCAGCCCGCGGTCGATGAAGGGGTAGTCCAGGTGGTAGCCGGTGGCGAGCAGGATCAGGTCGTACTCCTGGCGCTCGCCATCGCTGAACACCACGCGCTGACCCTCCAGGCTGCGCACATCGCGGCGGGCGCGGATGTCGCCGTGGGCGAGGTGATGCAGCACCAGCGAGTTCACCACCGGGTGCGATTCGTACAGGCGGTGGTCGGGATCGGGCAGGCCATAGTCCGACGGGCGTCCGATCAGCAGGCGCAGCAACGCCGCATCGAGCCGCTGCTTGAGCGGACGCGGCAGGCGGACCAGGCTGCCGAAGGTGTCGATCGGCCGACCCATGCAGAACTTGGGCAGGAAGTGGTAGCCACGTCGCACCGAGAGGTCCACCGAGCGTGCGCGATGCACGGCGTCCACCGCGATGTCACAGGCGGAGTTGCCGCAGCCGATGATCAGCACGCGCTTGCCGGCGAAGCAGTCGGCATCGCGGTACTGGCTGGCGTGGAGGATTTCGCCGCTGAACTCGCCGGGCAGCTCCGGCCGGTTGGGCATGTGCAGGGTGCCGTTGGCGATCAGCACGCCATCGAAAAGCCCCTCATGCACTTCGCCGTTGTGCTCGCAGCGCAGCCGCCAGCCGCGCTCCTGGCGGAGCAGGGCGGTGACCCGGGTGTTGAAGCGGTAGTGGGTGTGCAGGCCGTAGTGCTGGGCGTAGGCGTGAAGGTAGCGCAGTACCTGGGTGTGGTGCGGATAAGGGGGGACATCCATGTCCATGGGGAAGTCGTCGAACTGGGTCGTGCCCTTGGAGGAAATCAGGTGAGCGGAGTGATAAAGCGTGCTGTGCGGATTGTCGATGTCCCATAGCCCACCGACGTTGCCGTGCAATTCGAATCCGGTGAAGGGGATGCCGTACTTCTGCAGTTGGCGGGCGGCGGCAAGGCCGGCCGGACCCGCGCCGATAATGGCATACATGCTCGTTTGTGCCTCTTGGGCTGTTATTCTTGCGGCTTTCGGACCTGGCAGCCGCTTGCTGGCTGCTCAGGCTGTCCACGCCTGTTTTTGAAGGATTATCACGTGCTTCAGCCCTTGCAGTTCAATGGCAAACCGCGCCGTCTGTGCATCCTGGCGAGTCGCAATGTCACAGTCGCCTTCCTCGGGGCGCGCGCATGAGCGAGGAGCACCTGATCGAGGAGCGCCTGATCGTCGAGGAGCACGACGCCTTCGGTGTGATTCGCGTCGTGGAGAGCGGCGCCTTCCGTTACCTGGAGTTCGGCGACGAGGTCGAGCAGAGTTGCGTGCTGATGCAGGACCCCTGCTGGCTGGAGTACGACTACTCGCGGGCGATGCTGCTCGGCGCGCTGTGCCATGCGCGCCCGCGCCGCGCGCTGTTCCTGGGCTTTGGTGCCGGCAGCCTGACCCAGGCCTGCCTGAAGTACCTGCCGCTGGAGGAGGTGGAGGCCATCGAGCTGCGGCCATCGATTCCCCGGCTGGCCCGCGAGCACCTGGGACTGGGGGATGATCCACGGCTGAACCTGCGCGTCGGCGATGCGGTGGAGGAGTTGGAGCGCTGCGAGCCGGCGGACCTGATCTTCCTCGATCTGTACACCGACACCGGCCCCGCGCCGGCCCACATCGCCTGGGACTTCCTCGGCGCCTGCCGCGAGCGCCTGCGCCCCGGCGGCTGGCTGGTGATCAACCAGTGGAGCACCGACGATGGCCGTCCGCTGGGGGCGGCGCTGTTGCGTGGGCGCTTCCATCGTCACTACTGGGAATGCTCGGTGCCAGAGGGCAACGTGATCGTCTTCGTCCCCGCCGAGCTGGAGCAGGAACTCGATCTGCGGGCGCTGAAGAAGCGCGTGGCGAGCCTCGAACCGAAGCTCGGCTACTCGCTGCGCGGCTATATCGATTCGTTGTGCCCGGCGCAGTGAGCCGGGCAGGCGTCCTCAGGGAATCTGGTAGCTGAAGGCGAAGTTGAGGCGTGGGGTGCGCTCGTTGTTGTCCACCGCGCGATCACCAAACGGCTTGGCCACTTCCATCGACACCAGGTAGTGCTTGCGGTTGGTCAGACGCACGCCGACGGCCGCCGAGCCGAGCTGGGCGTCGGGCAGGCCATCCTGGGTGTAATGGGTGCGGGCAGTGTCCACCACGGCGTAGGGCTGGATCTGGTTGAGCACCACGCTCTGGCGCAGGAAGGAGTAATTCACCTCGTAGGCCGCGCCCCAGCCCTTGTCTCCGCTGGCCTGGTCGTCCGGGTAGCCGCGGCCGAAGTTGGCGCCGCCGTAGGTGACCTGTTCGGAGTCGGGCAGCACGTCGTCGGTCCACTGGAAGCCGGCGGTGACGACGCCTTGCCAGCGATCGGTGAACTGATCCTGCTGGGCGCCGTAGCCCTGTATGCGGGTGAAGTCCTTGCGCACCGGCGCCTCGGTCTCCGCCCCCATTCCGTTCAGGCCCTGGAAGATCGCCAGGCTCCCGGCGCGCACGCGCTTGGCGGCGAACTGCTGGACCACGGTATCCACGCCGACGACGCGCAGCTTGCTCTTCTGCTCGATGCTGTAGGGGATGTTCGGCACCACCAGGTCGTAGCGGTTGGTGTCGTTCACCGTGTAGCCGCGAAGGTTCATGTCCCAGGTCAGGTCGCGGCGCAGCACCAGCGGGATGCCGAGCCCCGCATTGACCCGCTCGTTCTCCCGCTTGCGAGCGAACTCCAGGCCGTTGGCCAGCCGCAGGTGGTCTTCCGGGCTTGAGTTGTAGTGGCTGTAGCCGGCGGTCAGCTGCAGGCCGTTGTCACCCAGCAGCTGGCTGTAGTTCCAGGCGCGGTAGTACTCGTGGTCCTGGCCCGGCGGGTAGAGGTAGTTGAATTGCAGCTGTTCGCCCAGGCCGAGCATCGACATCACCTCGGCGGAAAGCAGGCCGCGCTGTTCGCCATGGCGTGAGTCGAGGTTGGCACCGGTATTGAAGCGCTTGCTCTGCCCGGCCAGCTCCAGCACCGCGCCGCCGTCGCTGGTGGTCGGTGGATTGAGCACCATCGCCAGTTGCAGGCCCGGTACGCGGCTCATCAGGACGCTGAAGCGTTCGAAGCTTGCGCGGGTCAGCGGCCGTTCGCTCTTCAGGCGGGCGATCCAGCGGTCCACGCGAGCCTGGTGAGCGCCCACGTCGCCACTGCTGCGCACCTCCTTGATATGGCCCTCGACCAGTACGATGCGCGCGACACCGCCACGGAAGTCCTGGTTGGGTACGTAGGCGAAGGAGATGAAGAACCCGTCGTCCTGGTAATGCTGGGTGATGGCCTTGGCCGCCGTCACCAGTTCGCTGACCTGGATCGGCCGCTGGGTCAGCGGCTCCAGCAGCGTGCGCCAGGTGTCCAGCGGGTAGTGGCCACCACCGGCGATTTCGATGCGCTTGAGCTGGATGCGCTTCTGCAGGATCTGGCCGGGCTGTTCGGCCGCCGGGGCGGGCGCGCTGACCTTGGGAGCGGTGGGGCGCAGTTCGCCGCCGGGGAGGTTGGGGCGGGGCAGGGTCTGTTCGATATCGGACCCGGGGATCTGGACCGGACGTTCAGCCCAGACGAGGGGGCTGGCCAACAACAGGGTGAGGGCGGCGAGTCTGCGCATCTGGCTCCTCCATGGGACCGACTTCAGCGGGGACCAGGAGCCTCTGGCGGCTCCTGGCTACAGGGGAGGGATTACTGGTGGGGAGTCCCGACGCCAACCCCCAGGCCGGCCCCGAGGCCACCGAGAGTGCCGCCGACCGCGCCCAACAGCCCGCCCTGGGGCGTGGTGCCGCCAGTGCTGCCGACACCGGCACCCACGGCAACTCCCGTGCCCTGCGGGGTGCTATTGGTACCGACCCCGGCCCCTGCCGCCAGGCCGCCGGTGCCGGTCACGCCGCTGACCGTATTGGTGACGCCATTGAGCAGACCGCCAGCCGGGGCGCTGGCACCGGTCGTGCCGCCCAGGGGGGCGGTAAGGCCGCCGACTGTGCTGGCGACGCCATTTACCAGGCCTCCGACCGGATTGCTGCCAGCCGTCGTGCCACCCAGGGAGCTGGTGACGGTCCCGACTGTGCCGGTCACGCCATTGACCAGCCCGCCAACCGGGTTGCTGCCACCGGCCGCTGCGCCCAGGCCGCCAGTTGCGGTGCCCACCGCGCCTGTTACGCCGCCGACCAGCCCGCCGACCGGGTTGCTGGCGCCGGCCGTAGCCCCCAGGGAGCCAGTGACAGTACCCACCGTGTTGGATACACCGCCGAGCAGTCCACCAACTGGATTGCTGCCAGCTGTCGTGCTGCCACTGACCAGGCCGCCGGCATCGCTGACTGCCTGACCCGTATTGCTGACGACTGCGCCGACGGGGGCCAGCGCCGGACTCTGGCTGGCTACCTGGTTGCCTGTCTGGGTCACTGCGGTGCCGACGGTGGTCAACAGGTTGTTCACCGGCGCGCCCAGGGTGGTGGTTGCGCCCACGGTCCTGGTGGTGTTCTCGACCGTGCCCGCCAGGCCTTTGGTTGTGCCGCTGAGTTGTGTGGTCAGTTGGCTCAGTGGGCCGGTGGTGACTGCGCCGGTGAGGGAGTCACCGAGCATGGTGATCTGGTTGCCGACGCCGTTCACCACGCCGCCGACCTGGCCGGTGGCGCCGTTGAGCGGGGTGCTGGCCAGCAGAGGGCCGTCGCCGACCGCGGCCACCGTGCCGCCGAGGCTGCTGACTGCCTTGCCGGTATGGCTGACCAGGTTGGTCGGGCCGGCCACCGTGATGCCGATGGCGTTGGGATTGTTGCTCAGGTTACCCAGGCCGTCGGTGACGCCTTCGCCAATGTGATCCACGCCGGCGGCAACCTGCTGGATGACGCCGCCAGCATTGTTGGTAACGCCGCTGCCAACCAGCGGAACGTCGATGTTCTTGACTGCGCCACCCACGTTGCCGACGGTGTCGCCGACGCCGGACACGACCTGGCCGGTCTCGCTCAGGACGTTGCTGGTGGCGAGGTTGGGGGTGGTGCTGCCGCCGCCGGTACCACCATCGGTGCCTCCGGTGCCTCCGGTGCTGCCAGTGCTCCCGGTTCCGCCAGTATTGCCGGTGCCACCAGTGCTGCCACCCGTGCCGCCAGTGGTACCACCAATGCCACCGGTACCGCCAAGTGTGCCGGTGCCAGCCGTACCGCCCGATCCTCCCGTGCCCGTCGTACCGCCGGTGCTGCCGCCCGCACTGCCATCGCTGCCACCCGTGCCGGCACTGGCGTCGCTGCCGCCACTGGCACTGCTGCCATCGCTGCTGCCGGTTGTGCCCGAGCCGCCAGTGCCCGCGGCGGCGTCCTGGGAGCTGCTGCCGGAACTGTGATGACTACCGCCACCGTGACTGCTGCATCCCTGCAGCGACATGGCGGCAACCAGAAGAGACAGTGCGAAGATGCGAATCGGGCCTGACATGCGAGTTCCTCCTTGAGGGACTAAATCCAGCGCGGCTCGAACGGTAGTTCCGGCGAGTCACTGCGCTGCGCTCGATGTCAGTTCTAGAGATTTGTTTCTGATCGCGTAATTGGAACTTGTATATAGTCGTTTTGTTGTTTTTATGTTGTTGATTTTTAAGGAGAAAACTTTGTGGTTATATGGATTTTTCGAACGATTTTAATACCTTGGATATAGCGCTTTCTGTGCGGGCCTGGAGTGCGTTCCAGTCCCCACTCATTTTCCGCTGAAGCGTCCTTCGCGTTTTTCCTGCATGGCCTTGAACCCTTCCTGGGCGTCTTCGCTGGACAACAGGCGGCTGGCCATCGCGGGCAATTCGCGCGCGGCGGCCAGTTCGCCCTCGTCCAGGCATTTGCGGGCTGACGCCAGGGTGGCGCGAATGCCCAGCGGTGCCTGGGCCGCGACCCGTTGGGCCATCCACAGGGCGCGGGGCATCAGTTCCTCGGGTGCGGTGACTTCCTGGACCAGCCCCAGGCGGCATGCTTCGTGGGCATCGAACTGGTCGCCGGTAAGCAGCCAGCGCATCGCATTGCCCCAACCCGCCACCTGGTGCAGGCGTAGCGTTGCGCCGCCGAAGGGGAAGATGCCGCGCTGCACTTCCAGCTGGGCGAAGCGAGCGTTGCTGGCGCAGAGGTTGATATCCGCCGCCAGCATCAGCTCGATGCCGAGGGTGAAGCAGTAGCCCTGGGCGGCGACCATCAAGGGTTTGGTCAGGCGGGGCCCGCCGAAGGTGCCCCAGGGGTCCACTGCGCCATTGGGCAACTGCCAGCCCGTGCGGAAGGTTTCGCTGACATTGCCCAGGTCGAGCCCGGCGGTGAAGTGGTCGCCGTGGGCGAACACCAGGGCGCAGCGCAACTGATCGTCACGCTCGTACTCGCCCAGGGCGAGCACCAGCTGGTTGAGCATGTCCAGGTCGAAGGCATTGCGCTTGTCGACCCGGTTCAGGCCGAGCAGCAGGACATGGTCGTGGCGTTCGCGGGTGATGCGGGGCTCGCTGCTGGGCTTCATCGGTGGCATCCGGCGGGGAGGGGCCTGCTCGGTATAGTCGGCGTTGCCGGCCTCGTCCAGACGCGACCGTTCGCCGGTCCTTGTCTGAAAATCCGCACATGACGGACGATTTTCCGGTATGATGCGCGCCGGCCAAGCTAAGGCCCCGTTTCGGATCCCGCATTTTTCGGTGTTTTCACACGCTGTCTGTGCGTCCGCTGTGCGGACTTCCTTGACGTATTCTTCCAATCTTCATTTCGCAAATCCCCGCTTCCAGCTGCCTGGGTGACTTCATTGTCGTACAGGGCATGCGCAGCTCGGCTATTGGGTCTTTGCGGATGTACTTAGAGGCAAAACCCATGACCCAGGAAACCGCCGGCTTCGCCGCGCTCGGTATTCACCCCAGTATTCTCGCTGCCATTGCCGCTGTCGGTTACGAAGAGCCGTCGCCGATCCAGGCCCAGTCGATCCCGGTGATCCTCGAAGGCCACGACATGATCGGCCAGGCCCAGACCGGTACCGGCAAGACCGCTGCCTTTGCGCTGCCGCTGCTGTCGAAGATCGAACCGAGCCGCCGCGTACCCCAGGTGTTGGTGCTGGTTCCGACCCGCGAGCTGGCCCTGCAGGTTGCTACCGCTTGCGAAACCTACTCCAAGCAGATGCCGGGCGTTGGCGTCGTCGCCGTTTACGGTGGCGCCCCCATGGGCCCGCAGCTGAAGGCTCTGCGCCAGGGCGCCCAGGTTCTGGTCGCCACGCCGGGCCGTCTGTGCGACCACCTGCGTCGCGACGAGAACCTGCTCTCCACCGTCGAGCGCCTGGTCCTCGACGAAGCGGACGAGATGCTCAAGCTCGGCTTCATGGATGACCTCGAAGTGATCTTCGAAGCCATGCCGGCCAGCCGCCAGACCGTGCTGTTCTCCGCGACCCTGCCGGCCTCGATCCGCAGCATCGCCGAACGCCACCTGAAAGAGCCCAAGCACGTCCGCATCGCTGCCAAGACCCAGACCGTCGCCCGCATCGAGCAGGTGCACCTGATGGTCCACGCCGACCAGAAGCCGGCCTCGATCCTGCGTCTGCTGGAAGTCGAGCAGTTCGACGCCCTGATCGGCTTCGTCCGCACCAAGCAGGCCACCCTGGACATCGCCGAGTTGCTCGAGCGCCAGGGCTACCGTGCCGCCGCGCTGAACGGCGACATGCCGCAGGCCCAGCGTGAGCGCGTGATCGAGTCCCTGAAGGACGGCTCGCTGGACATCGTCATCGCCACCGACGTCGCCGCCCGCGGCCTCGACGTGGCGCGCATCACCCACGTACTGAACGTGGACATGCCCTACGATCCGGAATCCTACGTACACCGTATCGGCCGTACCGGCCGTGCCGGTCGCGAAGGCCGCGCCCTGCTGCTGGTGACTCCGCGCGAGCGCCGCATGCTGCAGGTGATCGAGCGTGTGACCGGTCAGAAGGTCGGCGAAGTTCGCCTGCCGGACGCCGACACCGTGCTCGAAGCGCGCCTGAACCGCCTGGCCACCGGCCTGCAACCGCTGCTGGCCAACGCCGTTGCCAGCCGTGGCGCCGTACGTGACGAGCTGTGCCGTCGCCTGGGTACCGACATGGACACCCTGGCTGCCGTGCTGCTGGCCAAGCTGACCGAAGGCAAGGCGCTGGACCTGGAATCGGTTCGCCGCGAACAGCCGCTGACCCCGGCCGCCCCGCGTGAGCGCAGCGACCGTTACGAGCGCAGCGAGCGTGGTGATCGTCCTGAGCGCGGCGACCGTCCGGAACGCAGCGGCGCGCCCCGCACGATGGCCCCGCCGTCGGAAGGCAAGTCCCGTTGCCGTACCGCCCTGGGCGCCCGTGATGGCGTGCAGGCGAAGAACCTGCTGGGCGCCATCCTCAACGAGGGCGGCCTGTCCCGCGAGGCCATCGGCCGTATCCAGATCCGCGAGACCTTCAGCCTGATCGAGCTGCCGGAAGAGAACCTCGACCGCCTGCTGACCAAGCTCAAGGACACCCGCGTCGCTGGCAAGGCGCTGCGCCTGCGCCGCTACCGCGAAGACTGATCCGTCAGTCTCCCGCGCATGAAAAAGCCCCGCCTTGGCGGGGCTTTTTCGTTTCCAGGGTTTGGGGTGGCTTTCCCTGTAGGAGCGGGCCATGCCCGCGATCGCGCCTATGGGGCGCTCCTGCAGGTCAGTGAGCTTCAGCCGAAGCGGTAGATATCCATGCCCAGCGCGCCGAGGGTGAAGCCGGCGTGCTCCACGGTCATCGGTGTACCGCCTGCTCCACGGGCAAAGTACAGCGGCAGCAGGTGTTCGTCGCTGGGGTGATTGCGGGTGGCCCAGGGTGCCTGCTTGCGGTAGTCGAACAGTGCGGCGTCATCGTTGGCGGCCAGGCGATCGCCCATCCAGTCGCGGAAGGCCTTGGCCCAGGGCTCGATGACCTCCGGCCCGGCACGCCAGTTCAGCTCGCCCAGGTTATGGGTGATGCTGCCCGAGCCGATCAGCAGGATGCCTTCCTCACGCAGTGCCTGCAGCGCCTTGCCGACGCGGTCCTGCATCTGCGGGCCGAGGCGGGTGGGCAGCGACAGTTGCACCACCGGAATGTCCGCCTGCGGGTACATCAGGCTCAGCGGTACCCAGGTGCCGTGGTCCAGCGGGCGTTCGGCGTCGAGGGTGGCCGGCAGGCCGTCCTTCGCCAGCAGCTCGGCAACCCGGGCTGCCAGCGCCGGTGAGCCGGCGGCTGGGTACTGTACGGCGTAGAGTTCCGCCGGGAAGCCGTAGAAGTCGTGCCAGGTCGCCGGCTGGGCAGCGGCGGTGACGCGCAGGTCCGGAGTTTCCCAGTGGGCGGAAACCACCAGAATCGCTTTGGGCCTTGGCAGTTCGTGGGCCAGGCGCTTGAGTGGAGCGTCGCTGGCGCCGGGGTCCAGGGCCAGCATGGGGGAGCCGTGGGAGATGAACAGGGTAGGCAGCATGATGAACCTCGCTACATGGATGACCCTATCTTCTCGCTGGAACAGATCGAAGACCAGTATGGGTTTTCGACCGGAATGATCGACTTCAGAGATGCGTTGCTGCCGCACCGTCAGTGCCGGGCGCTCGGAATGCCAACTGAGTTGCAGATCAGTCGGGCGGGCTGTTGCTGGGTGTATTTGGAGGATGTCTGTCGGTCGATGCGGTAGAGTTTGTGGAAATTTCCGAAGCAGATGGCGTGTTCAGTCGTGCAGCAGGTCGGCCCGGTAGGGCGAGCCAGCGCGACAGACGTGCGTCGAGGTGGAAGATTTGGCGCGAGGGGTGGTGCCGGGTGGCACTGCTGACTGCCTCGCGTGGCGCAGCAATCGAGCAGGTGCTTCATGCAACATGAATTCTGGCAGGCGCGCTGGGCGCGCAATGAGATTGGCTTTCACCAGCAGAAGGTGAACCCTGGTCTGGATCGTCAGTGGGCGACCCTGGGTGTGCCAGTGGAGTCGCAGGTGCTGGTACCGATGTGCGGCAAGAGCCTGGACATGCTCTGGCTGGCGCAATGGGGCTATCGCGTGCTGGGCGTCGAGCTGGCGGAGCGCGCCGCAGTGGACTTCTTCGCCGAGCTGGGCGTCGAGCCGGAGATCACCGAGGAGGGGACGCTGCGCCGCTACCGTTTCGAGCGGCTGGAGATTCTCCAGGGCGATATCTTCGATGTCACCGCCGGGCAGGTGGCCGACTGCTGCGCCCTGTACGACCGCGCGGCGCTGATCGCGCTGCCGGAGGACATGCGCGCTGATTACTCGATCCACCTGCAGCGCATACTGCCGCAGCAGATGCGCGGGCTGCTGGTCACCCTGGAGTATCCGCAGGCGGAAATGGACGGGCCGCCCTTTGCGGTGCTGGATGACGAGGTGCGCCGGCACTTCGCCGAGGGTTGGCAGGTCGATGAGCTGGAGCGCGTCGATGTGTTGACCGAGAGTCCCAAGTTCCTCAAGAACGGCGTCACCCGGCTCGACGAGGTGGTATTCGCGCTGCGACGCGGCTGACTCGCCGGCATGAAAAAGGGCGACCCGAGGGTCGCCCTTTTTTGTTGCTTCGAGCCTTAGCGAGCAGCGGCGCGCAGGGCTTCGATGCGGTCTTCCAGCGGCGGGTGGCTCATGAGCAGGCCGGCGAGGCCGTGCTTGAGATTGCCGTTGATGCCGAAGGCCTGCAGCGTGTCGGGCATCTGCACCGGCACGCCCTGTTCGGCGCGCAGGCGTTGCAGGGCGGCGATCATCGCGCCGGTGCTGGCCAGGCGAGCGCCGGCTTCGTCGGCGCGGTATTCGCGTTTGCGCGAGAACCACATGACGATGATGCTGGCCAGGATGCCCAGGACCAGTTCGGCGAAGATGGTCGCGATGAAGTAGCCGATGCCTGGGCCGTCTTCGTTCTTCAGGATGGCCTTGTCGACGAAGTTGCCGAAGATGCGCGCGAAGAACATCACGAAGGTGTTCACCACGCCCTGGATCAGCGCCAGGGTGACCATGTCGCCGTTGGCCACGTGGCCGATCTCGTGGGCCAGCACGGCTTTGACTTCTTCAGGCGAGAAGCGCTCCAGCAGGCCCTGGCTGACCGCGACCAGTGCGTCGTTGCGGTTCCAGCCGGTGGCGAAGGCGTTGGCTTCGTAGGCGGGGAAGATGCCCACTTCCGGCATCTTGATGCCGGCCTCGCGGGACAGCTCTTCCACGGTCTGCAGCAGCCACTGCTCATGACGGGTGCGCGGCTGGCTGATGATCTCGGTGCCGGTGCTCATCTTCGCCATCCACTTGGAGATGAACAGCGAAACCAGGGAGCCGGCGAAGCCGAAGACGGCGCAGAAGATCAGAAGGCTACCGTAATTCTGGCCGGTGAATCGGTCCACGCCGAGCAGTTTCAGGGTGATGCTGGCGATCACCAGAACTGCCAGGTTGGTGGCCAGGAACAACAGGATGCGCATCATGGCGTAAAGCTTCTCCTCACGGCTGGATTAGGGGAGAACCACTTGGGAGCGCGGCTCTCCGGATCGCTGGGCACATCGGAACCCAGGATCGCTCAATAGTATGCGGGGTATATACGGTTGCCCCCGAGGTGATTCAACTCGGGGACTATTTCAAACTGTGTCGTTCGGCCGTCCGAGGTCACTCTCGAAGAATAGACGGGTCAAACGTGCGATGCGGTCACTGTGACGGCTGGCGAGTGCCTCGCGCAGCTGGTTGATCAGTGACGCCTGCTCGCGGCGCACGCTGGGTGGCAGCTCCTCGCCGGCGCGCACCGCGTGGGGGATGATGCGGGTCAGGCGCATGAAGGCCTTTTCGCTGAGTACTGCCTGGTCCAGCGCTTCGTAACGAATGGTTGTCTCGAAGCGCAGATAGCCCTCGTCCGCCAACCACAGCAGGGCCCCCAGGCAACTCTGGTGGCGCTGGCTGGGCAGGCCGAACTCATCGGGCTCTTCCCGGCCGATCAGGTCCTCGACGTAGAGGGCGATCTTGCGCGGGAAGGCCTGGTAGAGCATCAGCAGGCCCGCTGCGATGTCCTTGTAGAAGTCGTCGATCTGGAGGTCCATCGAGTCACTGGCGATAGGTTTTCAGGAAGTTGCCGATGCGGCCGATGGCCTGTTCCAGGTCATCGACACGGGGCAGGGTAACCACCCGGAAGTGATCCGGCCAGGGCCAGTTGAAAGCGGTGCCTTGAACAATGAGCAGCTTCTCGGAAAGCAGCAGGTCGAGGACGAATTTCTCGTCGTTGTGGATCGGGCAGACCTTCGGGTCGATGCGCGGGAAGGCGTAGAGCGCGCCCATGGGTTTCACGCAGCTGACGCCGGGAATGTCGTTGAGCAGTTCCCAGGCGCGGTTGCGCTGTTCCAGCAGGCGCCCGCCCGGCAGCACCAGGTCGTTGATGCTCTGGTAGCCGCCCAGCGCGGTCTGGATCGCGTGCTGGCTCGGCACGTTGGCGCACAGGCGCATGTTGGCCAGGATATCCAGGCCCTCGATGTAGCTCTGCGCCTTGTGCTTGGGACCGGAAATGGCGATCCAGCCGGAGCGGAAGCCGGCGACGCGATAAGATTTGGACAGGCCGTTGAAGGTCAGGCAGAGCACGTCCGGCGCCAGCGACGCGGTGGAGATGTGCTGGGCCTCGTCATAGAGGATCTTGTCGTAGATCTCGTCGGAGAAGATCACCAGATTGTGCTGGCGCGCCAGTTCGACGATATCCAGCAGCACTTCCTTGGAGTACACCGCGCCAGTGGGGTTGTTCGGGTTGATCAGCACCAGGGCCTTGGTATTGCTGGTGATCTTCGCCTTCATGTCGGCGAGGTCGGGGAACCAGCCGGCCTGCTCGTCGCACAGGTAGTGCACCGGCTTGCCGCCGGCCAGGGCTACCGAGGCGGTCCACAGCGGGTAGTCGGGCGCCGGGATCAGCACCTCGTCACCGTTGTTGAGCAGTGCCTGCAGTGCCATCACGATCAGCTCGGAGACGCCGTTGCCCAGGTAGATGTCTTCGATGCCGACGCCTTCCACCTGCTTCTGCTGGTAGTACTGCATCACCGCTTTGCGTGCGCTGAACAGGCCCTTGGAGTCGCTGTAGCCCTGGGCGGTGGGCAGGTTGCGGATCACGTCCTGGAGGATTTCGTCCGGCGCCTCGAAACCGAACGGCGCCGGGTTGCCGATGTTCAGCTTGAGGATGCGGTGGCCTTCCTCTTCCAGGCGTTTGGCGTGCTTGAGCACGGGCCCGCGAATGTCGTAGCAGACGTTGGCGAGCTTGTTCGATTTGGTGACCTGCATGATCTGGGATTCCGAAATAGTCCGCGGCCGGCGACTTGGCAGGCTGTAACGCGGGTGACAGACTGGCGTCAAATGATCGGTTCGGAAGTGCTTTTCCCTGGTGTCGACCCTGAAAATCGACAGGAAAACAGTGGATTTCTCGAAAAAGTAGAGTTTTTAAGGCTTTTCTATCGCGAGAATGTCTCTGTGCGGCAGATTCTGAACATGACGTTAACCACGCGCATCATACGTGCGGCCCGATTCCCGGAAAAGGAGGCATCGGGCATTTTTTCCATTAATGGAGGCAGATCGATGGAAAAGCTGGAAAAGCCCCTGGATTCCTGGCGTGACGAACTCACCGACGAGCAGTTCCACATCTGCCGTCTGGGCGGCACCGAGCGCGCCTTCACCGGCGAATACCACGACACCAAGACCCCCGGCATCTACCACTGCGTGTGCTGCGGCACCGCGCTGTTCGACTCCGACGCGAAGTACGATTCGGGCAGCGGCTGGCCGAGTTACTTCCAGCCGGTGAACGGCGAGGTGGTCAAGGAGCTTGAAGACTTCAGCCACGGCATGCACCGCATCGAGGTGCGTTGCGGCAAGTGCGATGCGCACCTGGGCCACGTCTTCCCCGACGGCCCGCGGCCGACCGGGCTGCGCTACTGCATCAATTCGGCGTCGTTGAAGCTGTTGCCGAAAGAGTGACGCGAAGGCCCGCCACCGAGCGGGCCTTTTCTTTGGACGCTTGCACGGTGTTTATCGGTAGGAGCGGGCCATGCCCGCGATCAGCGGACAAAGTCCGCTGTTGTCGCTGAACTCCATGGCCGACGTCTGTCGCCAACGGATGATTCCGGCCTTCCGGCCGGTTCGCGGGCATGGCCCGCTCCTACGGGAAGCGTGATGCCCCGCTATTTCACTGGGTGATTCATGACCAATTGAATTGCTCACAATTTAATTGATCACTATTCTTTGAGTTCCCACTATCCGCTGGAGCCAAGCCCGATGAGCGATGCACTGCTGAACATTCCCGTGACCACCATCAAGGGCGAACAGAAGACCCTCGCCGATTTCGGCGGCAAGGCGCTGCTGGTGGTGAACACCGCCAGCCAGTGCGGCTTCACCCCCCAGTACAAGGGCCTGGAAGCGCTGTGGCGGCAGTACAAGGACAAGGGCCTGGTGGTGCTCGGCTTCCCCTGCAACCAGTTCGGCAAGCAGGAGCCGGGCAGCGAAGGGGAGATCACCCAGTTCTGCGAGCTGAACTTCGGCGTCAGCTTCCCGTTGTTCAAGAAGATCGACGTCAACGGCGCCGAGGCCCACCCGCTCTACGTGCAGCTGAAGCAGCGTGCGCCGGGTCTGCTGGGCAGCCAGGGCATCAAGTGGAACTTCACCAAGTTCCTGATCGGCAAGGACGGCAAGGTGGTCAAGCGCTTTGCCCCGACCACCAAGCCCGAGCAACTGTCCGCCGAGATCGAAGCGCTGCTGTGATGAAAGATGTTGCATCCCTGCCGGCGGAGCTACAGCTGGACAACCAGCTGTGCTTTCGCCTGTACGCTTTGTCCCGTGCGGTAATCCGCGGCTACCGGCCGATGCTGGAGGCGCTTGGCCTGACCTATCCGCAGTACCTGGCGATGCTGGTGCTCTGGGAGTGGCAGGCCGAGCCGCCAGCGCAGCCGTCGGTGAAGGCGCTGGGCGAACGGCTGATGCTGGATTCCGGCACCCTGACACCGCTGCTCAAGCGCCTGGAACAGTTGGGCCTGGTCGAGCGTCGCCGGGCGCGGCATGACGAGCGGGAAGTGCATCTGGGGCTGACCTCGTCGGGCATCGCGTTGCGCGACAAGGTGCTGCCGCTGCGCAAAGACCTGCTCTGCCGCAGCGGCCTGGACCTGAGCGTCACCGACGGCCTGCGCGAGCAGCTGGATTCGCTGCTGATGCAACTCGCCAGGCTGGAGGGCTGAGCTCAGCCGCGCGGGCGATGATCGACCCAGCGCTCCAGAATCGCCGCCAGTTCGTCGCGGTGGAAAGGCTTGGCCAGGTAGTCGTCCATGCCGGCGGCGCGACAGCGTTCGCGCTCGTCCGGCAGGACGTTGGCGGTCAGGGCGATGACCGGCAGGCCCGGCCAGCATTCGCTTTCACGAATCGCCTGGGTGGCCTGGTAGCCGTCCATGACCGGCATGTTGCAGTCCATCAGCACCAGATCGAAGGTGCCATCGCCCAGTTGTGCGAGCGCTTCTTCGCCATTGGCGGCGACGGCGACGACACAGCCGAGTTTCTGCAGCAGCCCCTTGGCCACCAACTGGTTGACCGGATTGTCCTCCACCAGCAGCACCCGTGCCGAGAAGCGCTCCGCCTGTGCGGCATTGGCGTCGGTGGAGGCCGGCAGCGGTTGATGCTCGAAAGCCTGCTTGAGTGCCTGGTACAGCACTGCCCGTGACAGCGGGCGGGCCAGCTGGCGCAAGGGCGCCAGGCGCTGGGCCAGTGGTGGTTCGAGGAAGTTGCCATAGGCGGTAACCAGCAGGACTGGCTTGGCCAGATGCCGACGCAGGGTGATCAGGCAGTCCGGGCAATCCGAGAGCAGTGCGTCCAGCTCAACGCCGGCAAGGCTCGCGTCGATGTCCAGGCGCCGGTACTCGATGTTCCAGTGCGGCAGCCAGTTCTCCAGCAGTGCCGCCAGGCCGCTGCTGGCGGCGCATTGCACGATGAGCTTGCCATCCAGGGGCTGTGGCGGCGGGGCCGGCTCCAGCGCCTGCAGAGGCAGGGTGGCGACGAATTCGCTGCCAAACCCGGGCTCGGACGTCACCATCAGTTCGCCCTTCATCGCCTCGCACAGCTTGCGCGTCAGCGCCAGGCCGAGTCCGGTGCCACCGTACTGGCGGGCAATACCGGCGTCGGCCTGGGTGAAGGGCTGGAAGATTTTCTGCAGGGCTTCAGCGGCGATGCCGATACCGGTGTCGCGCACGCTGATGCGCACACCATGGCCCTGCGGTTCTACGCGCACATCGACGCGTCCCAGTCGGGTGAACTTCAAGGCATTGGACAGCAGGTTGCTCACCACCTGACGCACCCGCGTCGGGTCCCCGGAGTGCTGTGCCGGCAACTGCGGACTGATCAGGCAGGTGAGTTCCACCGCAGGCGCGGCGTTCTGCGACAGCAGGCTGGCGGTGTCTTCCACCAGGGTGCCCAGGTCGAAGGGGATCTTTTCCAGTTCCAGTTGGCCAGCCTCGAACTTGGACAGGTCGAGCACATCGTTGAGCAACTCCAGCAGCACCTTGCCGGAGTCATGGGCGATGGACAGCTGCTGGCGCTGCTCGGTGGTCAGCGGGCCATCCAGGGCCAGGCCGAGCATGCCCAGCAGGCCGTTGAGCGGGGTGCGGATCTCGTGGCTCATGTTGGCCAGGAAGCTGCCGCGTGCCTGGGCCATGCCCATGGCGGTCTGCCGGGCGTGCTCCAGTTCCTGGTTGGACAGGGTGAGTCGAGCATTCGCGGCCTTCAGCTCGGCGGTGCGGGCGGCGACGATGCTTTCCAGCTCTTCCAGGTACTGGGTCAGGCGGTCTTCGGCCTCGCGGCGCTGCTCCATTTCCACCGAGATGCGGTTGAGCTGGCGATTGGTGACCTCCACCAGCACGCCGATCTCGTCACGCTCGTGGCCGTGCGGGCAGGGCAGGCGCAAGCGCGAGGGCGAGCGCGGGTCGTGACGGCTGAGGGCGTCGATCAGGCTCACCAGTGGCTTGGTCAGCAGCGCGTAGAACAGTACCAGCAGGATCAGCGACAGCAGCAGGCTGCGGATGAAACCGGAGATGAAGGTCATGCCGGCGCGGCGCAGGAAGTCGTTGCCGAACACGAAGGTGTCGATCTCCAGGCGCAGCACGCCGAGGGATTCGCTGGGTGCGTGATCGACGAACAGTGGCTCCTCATAACTGCGCTGCTCGCCGAAGAGGAAGTCGCTCAGGCTGCGCAGATGGCTCTCTGCGAGCGGGCGATTGGCACTGGCCAGGGGCGTGCCAGCGTTGTCGATGATCTCGGCGCGGATCACCGCTGGCGAGCGCAGCAGGCCAACCACCAGCTCCTGCGCCAGTTCGGCGTCGATGTTGTAGGCGATGCGTGCGGCGGGGTTGTGGCTGACATCCAGCAAGGCGCGAACTTCGCGGTTGATGGAGGCGTCCTGGCTGGCATAATCGACGGCAACCTGGATGAGGCTGAGCAGCGTCCCCAGCAGGAACGCCACCAGCACGGTCAGGCTGGCCTGCTTGAACGAGAGGCGATGGGTGAGCGCAATATCCATGGAGTGCGTAGCATCGCCTCGCAAAAGCTTTCCTGCGGCGTAGCATAGCCGATCGCAACCGCCTGTCGGCATCGTCCGTAGCCAAACCTCGAACGATCCGTGGAGACCCGCATGGATTCCCGTCTGAACGATTTTCTCGCGCGCGCCGAGTCGGTGCTGGCGCGCCTGGAGCCTTTGCTGCCGGCATTGCAAGCGCCCGTCGATTGGCAGCGCAGCCTGGCCGCGCGCTGGCACCGCGATGGGCGCAGTGGTTATCTGCAGCCTCTGGAGGTCAGCCTCGACCTGCGCCTGGACGACCTGCTGGGCGTCGACACGCAGCGTGACCAGCTGGCGCGCAACACCCGTCAGTTCGTCGCCGGCAAGCCCGCCAACCATGCCTTGCTGTGGGGTGCGCGGGGCACCGGCAAATCCTCCCTGGTGCGTGCGCTGTTGGCCGAGCTGGCTGGCGAGGGGCTGCGCCTGATCGAGATCGAGCGCGATCACCTGGCCGACCTGCCGCGTGTTGTCGAACAACTGCACGGTCTGCCGCAACGCTTCGTGCTGTTCTGCGACGACCTCTCGTTCGATGCCGGCGAGGGCGACTACCGGGTGCTCAAGAGCGTGCTCGACGGTTCCCTGGAACAGGCACCGGACAACGTGCTGCTGTACGCGACCTCGAATCGCCGCCATCTGGTCTCGGAAAGACAGAGCGACAACGAGAACTGGCAGATGGTCGACGGCGAACTGCATCCCAACGAAGCGGTGGAGGACAAGATTGCCCTGTCCGACCGTTTCGGCCTTTGGCTCTCTTTCTACCCCTTCACCCAGGAACACTTCCTCAGCGTGGTTCGCCACTGGATCGAGGCGCTGGCGCAGAAGTCCGGCCTGGCCGGCTGGCACTGGGACGAAACATTGGAGAAAGAGGCCATCCGCTGGGCTCTCGGGCGCGGCAATCGAAATGGCCGCTGCGCCTACCAATTCGCCCGCTACTGGGTGGGCCGCCAACTGCTGGAAGGAGAAACCCCATGATCGATCTGCAACAGGCCGGTGCCGGCCTGGATGGCTATGAGCTGCTGGCCGCGCAGGCGGAGTCGCTGTTCGCCGACGAGCGCGACGTAATCGCCAACGCCGCACAATTCTCGGCATTCCTGTTCAACGAACTGTCGGACCTGAACTGGGCCGGCTTCTACCTCAATCGCAATGAGGAGCTGGTGCTCGGCCCGTTCCAGGGCAAGGTCGCCTGCGTGCGCATTCCCTTCACCAAGGGCGTGTGCGGTGCGGCGGCGCGCACCCGTGAGTCCCAGCGGGTCGAGGACGTGCATGCCTTCCCCGGCCACATTGCCTGCGACAGCGCTTCCAATAGCGAACTGGTGGTGCCGCTGGTCAAGGACGGCCGTCTGATCGGCGTGCTGGACCTGGACAGCCCCAAGGTCGGCCGCTTCAGCGCAGCCGACCAGGCCGGCATCGAGCGGCTGGTGGCGATCTTCCTGCGCCTGACCGACTGCTGATCCGCGATTCCATGAAAAAGCCCCGCAATTGCGGGGCTTTTTCGTTGGCGCCTGGATCAGCGCTTGGCGAGGATCTTGGCGATGATCTGCTGTTCGCCCTCGAGGATCGTGGCCAGGGTGGGGCGGCTGGCGATGCGTTCGAAGTGCGCGGCCAGTGCGGGCCAGCGCTGGGCGTCCAGCTCTTCGCCACCGTGGCGCATGTTCACCAGTTGGCTGGCAATGGCCATGTCGGCGAGGCTGAAACGGTTGTCGACGAAGTAGTCGTTCGCGCCCAGGCATTTCTCCAGGTAGTCGAAGTGCTCCGGCAGCTTTTCCTGCATCGCGCCTTTCACCGCATCCTCATCGCAGAGCTTGCCCATCAGCGGCTTGAGCAGGCGGTTGCGGAACACGGTGAAGGTGGCCAGCGGCGCGACTTCGTAGTCGGCGTACTTCTCCAGCCAGCGGATGCGCGCCTTCGCCTGCGGAGTTTCGCCGCACAGCGGGGCGCGCTGCGGATCGCGCTCTTCCAGGTAATGGCAGATGACGCTGGAGTCGGCGAGGGTGAACTCGCCGTCACGGATCGCCGGCACGCGGCGCAGGGGGTTGAGTTCGCGGTACCAGTCGGGCTGGTTGAACGGATTGACGTTCTCCAACTGGTAGTCCATGCCCTTTTCGGCACAGAACAGACGGACCTTGCGAACGAAGGGGGAGAGCGGGGCGCCGAAGACTACGAGGCTCATGTAGGACTCCTGGGGCGTAGGTGGCCGGATATGCTGATTCGACGGGTCAGTCGTCGTAAAGGTTCTTCTTCTTCCACAGATCATCGTCGTCGAGGGCCTTGAGGCCATCGTTCAACGTGCTATCGGCATCGGCGGCGGGCTGGGCGGTTTCCAGCACCATCGCGTTGGCGCGGGCCAGCTGGGCTTGCATCTGCTGCAGTGGCGCCTGGTAGCGACCAACGTCCTGCTGCTTGCTCAGGTACTGGACGCCGCGCTCGAAGGCCAACCGCGCCTGGCCTGGCTGTCCCTGCTGCAGGGCCTGCTGACCGAGGTTGGCGAAGAACTCTATATGTAGAAGGGCGAGCAGGTGGCGGACTTCCTTGACCCACTGCTGGGCTTCGTTGCGTGGCAGCAGGCCGTCCTGGGCGCAGCGGGTGAGCTGGGCGTGCAGGCTCTCGAAGATAAAGCGGACTTCCTTGGCCTTGGCTTCGGTGAGGATCGCCTGCGGCGCATTGCGCACGGGGATGGACTCGCCCTGGGCAACGAGCGGGCGCAATTCGGCGATGCGCTCCTTTATCTGGGTATTCTGCTTGTCGAAGGCCACCAGGCGTTCGCCCAGGTTCAGCTCGAACCGGCTGAGCAGCAGCTTCAGTGCCGGGGACATGAACTGGCCGGGCATGGACTCGGAAATGTCGGAGCAGCGTCGACAGCGGTCGAGCAGATCGGCCTTCTGTCGGGCCTGTTCCAGCTTTCGGTTCTCGACCATATGGTTGATGTAGCCGATGGCAACCAGCAGGGCGATGCCGACGAGGACCAGGACGGTAATGACGAGTGGCGACACCTGGAAAGCTCCCGAAGGTTTTTCTCGAGTGTAATGTCTTAGTGCTAGCGCTGATAGCAGCCGCTCGCTTTTTACCCAGAAGTCTTTGATTTAAAAAAATTTTCTTCTGAGGGTTGACGACCCCTCAAAGGGTCCATAGAATGCGCGCCACTTCGACGCGAAACGCGGAAACGCAAAGCGAAGAAGTCGGAAAGATGTTGTAAGTTCCGGGCCGCGTCCCCTTCGTCTAGTGGCCTAGGACACCGCCCTTTCACGGCGGTAACAGGGGTTCGAGTCCCCTAGGGGACGCCATTGCGGGAATAGCTCAGTTGGTAGAGCACGACCTTGCCAAGGTCGGGGTCGCGAGTTCGAGTCTCGTTTCCCGCTCCAAATTCTCGATCATCGCTTCGGCGGTGACCGAAAAATGAAATGGCGTTACCCTTCGGCGAAAGCTGAAGGTTGCAAAAAGTTGATGCGGGAATAGCTCAGTTGGTAGAGCACGACCTTGCCAAGGTCGGGGTCGCGAGTTCGAGTCTCGTTTCCCGCTCCAAAATCGAAACGCCGCCCTTATGGGCGGCGTTTTCGTTCGTGCGTTCGAAAAATGTTTCTCACCTGTCCATGAAAAAAGCCCGCATCGTGCGGGCTTTCTTCGTTTCCAGCCGCCTTTGGTACTGCGACGCATTGCCGGTTATGCCCGTGCGCCGTGGCGCCAAAGCGCCGTCAGGGGCGATCTGCGCTACCCGAGATGGGCTGGCCAGTTGCCGCACGGAGTCTTTCGGCGTGATCTAAGCTCCACAAATGTTGGCCTGTCGAGTCGCGGTTGCTATGCGAAGCACACCGGAAGAAAACCTCAATAGTGTGTTGAAGGCCTGTCGCGAGAGTTTTCTCTTCGTTGGCTTTTTCAGCTTGTTCATCAACGCGCTAATGCTCGTTCCAACCTTCTATATGCTTCAGGTGTACGGGCGGGTGATAACCAGCGGAAGCCTGACGACCCTGGCCATGCTCACGCTGATCATGACCCTGCTGGTGATCACGCTCGGCTCCCTGGAGTGGATTCGCTCGCGCATCATGGTCCGGGTCAGCACCCGGCTCGATGTACTGCTCAGTCGCCAGGTCTACAAGGCCGGTTTCAAGCGCGCCCTCGACAGTGGCGGCATGGATGCCACGGCGCAGCCACTCAACGACCTGACGGGCTTGCGGCAATTTCTCACCGGCAGTGGGCTGTTCGCCTTTTTCGATGCGCCCTGGTTGCCGATCTATATCGCGGTGATGTTCCTGTTCCACCCCTGGTTCGGCTGGGTGGCGGTGGGCAGTGCCCTGTTGCTGCTTCTACTGGCGTACGCCAATGAGAAGCTGACGGCCCCGGCACTGGCCCAGGCCAACAAGGAGCATATCGGGGCGACGCTCTACACCACGAAAAACCTGCGCAATGCCGAAGTCATCGAGTCCATGGGCATGCTGGAGACCCTGATGGATCGCTGGGGACGTCGGCAGCGAAACGTTCTTCTGCTGCAGTCCGAGGCGAGCGATAGAGGGGCCATCATCAGTACGCTGTCCAGGACTTTCCGGCTACTGGTGCAATCCCTGGTGCTGGGGTTGGGGGCGTACCTGGCGGTGGACCACCAGGTGGGGCCGGGCATGGTGTTCGCTGGGGCCGTGCTGCTGGGGCGCGCACTGGCGCCCATCGATCTGCTCATTGCCAGCTGGAAGGGTTTCATTTCGGCTCGCTCGCAGTACAACCGCCTGAACGACATTCTCGGCAAGCTGCAGGCCCAGCCCGAGCGCATGCCGTTGCCTGCGCCCAAGGGGCACGTGCAGGTCGAGGAGCTGATTGTCGCGGCCCCCGGCTCCAGGACCCCGATCATCAGGAATGTCAGTTTCAGCGTGCCCGCCGGTTGTGTGGTCGGTGTCATCGGCCCGAGCGCCGCCGGCAAGTCGACCCTGGTCAGGTCCTTGATGGGGGTGTGGGCGCCGCTGCACGGGGTGGTCAGGCTCGACAGCGCCGACATCAGCACCTGGGACAAGCATGAGCTGGGTCCGCACATCGGTTACCTGCCTCAGGACATCGAGCTGTTCGAAGGCAGCGTTGGCGAGAACATCGCCCGCTTCGCCGAAGTCGATTCGGAGAAGGTCATCCTGGCGGCCCGGATGGCAGGCGTTCACGAAATGATCCTGTTGTTGCCCGATGGCTACGACACCGTCATCGGCAGCGAGGGGGTGATGCTCTCGGGAGGGCAGCGCCAGCGTATCGGGCTGGCCCGAGCCCTGTACGGCAGCCCGCGGCTGATCGTGCTCGACGAGCCCAACTCCAATCTGGACGATGTCGGCGATCGCGCCCTGGCAGTCGCCATCCAGCAGCTCAAGCAGACCGGCGCGACCGTATTCGTCATTACCCATCGCACCAACATCGTCTCGCAACTCGACCGGCTCATGCTGATGAATGACGGGATCATCACGCTCTACGGGCCGCGCGACCAAGTGCTGGCGGAGCTCAACGCCAAGCAGCAGGTACAGCAGCAGGCGCATGCGCAGCAGCGCGTCATGCCGGCTGGCGCCAGCATTGCACCGGTGGATACCGGCAAGGACGACCACGATGCCCAGTCGTCAAATTGAAAGCTTCGCCGACCTGCCAGTATCGGATCGCAAGATCCGCCGCCTGGGCCTTGCCATTGTCGGGGTGACCTTCGGCCTGTTCGGCACTTGGGCGGCATTCGCGCCGCTGGACGGGGCCGTTTACGCACCGGGGGTGGTCACGGTGCAGACCTACCGCAAGACGGTTCAGCACCTTGAAGGCGGTATCGTCAAAGAGGTTCTGGTCCACGACGGTGACATCGTCAAACGCGATGATCCGCTGATCGTTCTCGATGATGCCCAGCTGCGCTTCGAATACGAGATGACTCGTGGTCAGCTGATCGCGGCCAAGGCCATGGAGGCGCGACTCAAGGCCGAGCGCGACTCGCTGTCGGCGATCGACTTCGGGGAACTCGCCGATCTCACCAGTCCACGGGGGGTGGAAGCACGCCAGAGCGAAACGCTGGTGTTCAATGCCCGACAAGGTTCGAGGCAGGGACAGAGCGCTGTGCTGCGTGAACGTATCGGCCAGTTGAATCAACAGATCAGCGGGCTGGAGTCGGTCATCGATACCAAGCTCCAGCTGGAGAGATCCTACAGTGGAGAAATTGGCGAGCTGTCCGACTTGCTGAAGCAGGGCTTTGTCGACAAGCAGCGCCTGGTCGAGCAGCAGCGCAAGCTGGAGATGCTCAAGTCCGAGGTGGCGGATCACCGCGCTACGATCAATCGGGCCCGTCTGCAGATCAACGAAACACAGCTGCAGATCCTGCAGGTCGACAAGGATTTCAATGCCGATGTCGCCAAGCAGTTGGCCGAGGTCCAGACCCGGATCTACGACCTGCGGGAGAAGGCCTCGTCCCTGGAAGACCGGCTCAGCCGTATCGTCATCCGCGCACCCGATGCGGGCATGGTGATTGGCATGACCGTGCACACCGTAGGTGGGGTCGTGCACCCGGGGACGCCGCTGCTGGACATCGTTCCATCGGTTTCCGAGCTGATCATCGAGGCCCAGGTGCCGCCGGTGGACATCGACCGGATCGCCATCGGCAAGCGCGCCGACATCCGTTTCAGTGCATTCAACACCGCGACCACGCCTGTGATCGAGGGCGAGGTCAGCAGCGTATCGGCAGATCGCCTGACCAATGAAAAGAGCGGGACAGCCTATTATCTGGCGCGGGTCCGGGTAACCGAACATGGCGTGCACACCCTGGGTGAGCGCAAGCTGGTGCCGGGGATGCCGGCGGACGTGTTGATCATCACGGGGCGCCGCACGTTGCTGCAGTACCTGATGCAGCCGGCCCGCAATGCCCTGGCTCAATCGATGATCGAGGAGTGACCATGGGCACGTCGGTCATTCTGTTGGCGGGGGCGTTCATGCTGGCGGCAGGCAGCGCCCTGGCGCAGACCGCTGCGGCAACTTCGGGCGGGGTCAGTGCTTCGACGGTTTCCACCGATCTCCTGCAGCTGTATCACGAGGCACGGCTGGAGGACCCGAAGGTACTGGCTTCCTTTGCCCAGGCACAGGCGGGCCGGGAGCATCAGACCGAGGCCATGGGCGTGCTGCTGCCGCAAGTATCGCTGAACGCGGGGACGAACCGGATTCACCAGGAAAGCGACCTGGTCCAGGAGAGTTACGACAGCGAGGACTACAGCCTGGTGCTGCGTCAGTATCTCTACAACAAGGCTGCGTGGGAGAACTACCAGAAGTTCAAGAGCCTGGCCAAACAGTCCGAATCGGAAGCGCTGGACGCCCAGGCGGAGGCCACCGTGGAATTGGCGCGGCGATACTTCACCGCGTTGGCGGCCGAGGATGAACTGGAGTTGGTGAGGGCGGAGCGTCGAACCACGCAGGAAAGCCTGGATCGGGTCAATGCGTTGTACGAAAAGCAGCTGGCACTGGTGACCGATCAGCTCGACCTCAAGGCGCGGGTGGATCTGCTCGCCGCGCAGGAGCTGGAAGCCCGCAACGAGGCCACCATCAGTCGCGAGGCATTGGCGGAAATCGTCGGTCGGCCCGTCAAGGAGAAGCTCAGTCGGATTCGCGATGACGTGCACATGCAGGTATCGGCACAAAGCCTGGAAACCTGGGTCCGTGAGGGGATAGCGCAGAACCCGGCACTCAAGGCCAGCGAGAGCGGCGTGGAAGCCGCGGAGGCGGCATTGCGCAGCGGCGAAGGCGGGCACTACCCGACCGTGAGCCTGAACCTGAGCGCCCAGCAGACCAACGAGGGCTACAACAACTCTCTGGCGCCGCGTACCGACAGTTATGTCGCGGGAGTCGGCGTTCAGGTACCGATCTACAGCGGCGGTTCGACCTCGGCGCGGGTCCGCGGGCTCTACCAGGACCAGGTGGTTGCCGAAGAGCAACTGGAAGAAATTCGCCGTCGGGTGGTCAAGGAGATCACCAGCGCTTACCTGACCGCCAACTCCAATGGCGAGAAGATCGAGGCGAGCCGCCTGGCCCTGTCATCGGCGCAGCTGTCCCGGGTGGCGGCGGAGAAGGGGATGAGCTATGGCATGGTCAACGCCGTCGATGTGTTGTCCGCGGTACGCAATGAGTTCCGCGCCCGGCGTGATCTGCTCAAGACGCAGTACGATTTCCTCAGCAACGTGTTCACCCTCAACCGCTGGGCTGGAAAAGCGCCGGTCGAAAGTGTCGAAAGCGTGAATGGCTGGTTGAGCCCCAGCCGCTCCGTCCAGGACATCATGCGCCGCTGAGCTAATCCGCCAGGGTGGGGCGTTTCCGGTGATTCGCCGGTTTCGCCGAGGTCTGGCTATGCGGGGATGAGCGGGGCGGGCTTTGGCGATAATTTGACGTAATTATCATTTTTCTTCTTTCGCAAGCCTTTCGTCGGTTAATTGACGTATTTGCCCCTGATGGAGTGGGGATTCTGGTCGTTGACTGACTATCTAAATGATTGATTTAAATGCGATCTTTTTCTTCTCTCTGGAGCGCCATCCGGGCAGCCCGCGCGCAGCCTGGGTCGATGCCGGATGAGGAGGCTGGCCTAGACTCTGTTGACCGGTCGAGAGAGCGCAGCTTCCTGGGCTTGCGGTAGCTATTCCCATTCCTTTCGTCTCGACGGCACTCCCCGGCTCTGGAAATGTCCGCAACCTCTGCTGGTTCAGCGGATGGACGTTTCTTCACGGCCAACCCTCTCTTGTTCCCTCAAACCCGAGCGGCACAGTCCAGCCTTGTCGGCGCTCGCGCCTGTCCGCCAATCGCAGTGGCCGGGTGAGCGAATCGCTTTTCCCGGAAGTCCTGCGGGAATGAGGCCATGCTTCATCGTTCGAGGAGGTCAGAAGAAAATGCCTGACCACAGGAAACCAATCCGCGTGATGCTGATCGATTGTCGCCCGCTCGTTCTTGTCGGCCTGCATGATTTGATCAATGCCAGGCGACCCCGGATGGAAGTGGGCGGCCAGGCCACTACCTATGCCTATGCGCTGGATCTCGCCGACCAGCTGCGCCCCGATGTCATCTTTTTCAGCTTCTTTCCGGATGCCCTGAACCCGCTGGAAGTCGTCGCGGAGCTCACCCGCAGTGCCGAGATGAAAGTGCTGGTGCTCAAGGGGTTGTACGAGTCCGTCCCCGTTGCCCAGGCGATAGAGGCAGGTGCACGTGGCGTCGTGCTGGCGGAAGATCCGACGGAGTCGATCATCCAGGCCATCATCAATGTCCACCATCGCGACATCGGGCTGGACAGGGCCTGGGCCGGCGGGCTTTCCGGCTACGCCGCCAGCGATCATGTGCCTTTGAACTGCAATCTGGAGCAGGCCAAGCAGGCTCGGCTGACGCTGCGCGAGCGGGAGCTGATTCGCGCGATCGTCGAGGAACCGTCTGCCAAGTACATCAGCATCGCCGAGCGCCTGGGCATCAGCGAGCACACGGTGCACAACCACCTCAGCAGCATTTATCAGAAGCTGGATCTCATCAACCGCATGGATCTACTGATGTACGCGCTCAAGCACGGGCTCAACGGCAACGATGAACCGGCCGAGTCCACCTGGGTGGAGCTGGATCGCGGTTCGCGCCAGAACGTTCCGCCTCCCAGAGGGAGCTAAGGCGTCTCCGTTCGCCGACTTCGTGGGGGCTCATGCCGTAGTCGGCTCAGGTATTCCTGCCGGGTGTGAGCGTGCGTCTCCCGTTGCGGGATATAAAAAATGCGAGGGTGGTTTCCAGGCCACCCTCGCATTTTTTTATGCGTGCGATTTTTCAGGCACTGCCATGCACGACGTCGGTATTGAGCAGGTGGACCCCGACCACCGTGATGGTCGTTACCTGTCCGCCCGTTTCATTGACCGTCACGATGCTGTTGACGCCGGTGTTGTCGATCGAGGCGGTGGATGCCTGGTCGCCATTGAGCACCAGAGTGTCGTGGTGGCCCGCGGTCACATCGAAGCCGGTGACCTGATATTTGTTCTCCGCCCGTGACAGGTCGACGTTGAAGGCGTCCCGCGCACCGGTCACGCCAGCCAGCGTGTAGTCGAATGTGGAGCCGGCGGCCTTGTTGGCGAACAGGTTGGCGGTGAAGGCGCTCGACGCCGTGTCCCCATCCTTGTCCGTTACCAGGGCGTTGAATGACAGCTTGACGTCGCTGGCCAGGCTTTCGACCTGCTTGATGAACTGGATGGTCGGGATCTTGACCGCTCCCAGGCCCATCGTGAGCTGGACCGCGTCGATCATCTTGCCGGTGGCCGTCTGGATGGTGAACGACTTCTGGTTACCCAACTCCGTATGCAGGTCAGCGGCTTGCACCTTGATGGGCGTGCCGGACGTCGTGCCGTCGTCGTAGTAGGCCGTGTAGTACAGCGCTTCCGTTGAGGGGTCGTAGCCGCCTACCGAGTTATCGATGAAGACTTTCACCGAGGTCAGCAGGGTCTGTGGGTTGGCGACGAAACTATCGTCACCGGAGGTGATGCCTGCGGTGCCGTCGCCCTGCAGGATGTTGTTCTTGATGCCGATCCCGGAGGTGCTGACGTTCAAGGCATTGGTGCCGATGAACGACGGCAGGGGGTTGGTCTGCAGCTGTGCTTCCGTGGGGTCGGGCGCCCCTTTGCCGATACCGACCAGGATACTGTCGGGACCAACGGTTTGCGGCGCCAGCGGGTTCGCGGTGAAGAAGACCACGGCATCGGTGCCGATCGTCAGCGTTTGCACCGGGTCCGGACCACCGGCCCCGAGCGAGCCGTTGGCCGTGCTGAGGATCAGCGTCGAGCTGAAGCCCTGCACCAGATCCAACTGGTAGCTGCCGTCGGCAAAGGCGGTCAAGGTGTAGTCGACGCTGGTATTGGGTGTCGAGGCGTTGTTGTCGAAGTCACCGGTCAGGGTCCCGGCGAAATGGAACGCGCCATTGGCATCCGGTGAGGGCGATTGCTCGGTGAGCGTGCCGGTCCCGGTAGCGGTCGAGCTGTCCGGTCTGACGAGGGTGAACGAGTTATTGGCCAGGGCTATATCCAGGCCCGTCGCACCCAGTCCGTCGGCGCCGTAAGCCTTGTCCCAGTACCCGGTCTGCGGCAGGGTGCTGCCGGTGCCGACCACGTTGCCGAAGGCGAGGGAGGGACCGTCGTCGTGGAACACCAGGTTCTGCCCGATGTTGAGCGTTGCCTGGGCGCTGTCGCCGTCCTTGTCGGTCTTGGTCGCGGTCAGGGTTACCAGGTTATCCGCGGACAGGGTTTTGGTGTCGTCGGGGTTGGTCGCGTCCGGATGCACGATGGCGCGGAGCTGGTCGAGGGTGACGTCACCGTTGCTGGCGGCGCTGACGGTGAACACCAGCAAGTGGGTGGTGACCGTGCGGCCTTCCACCACGCCGTTGTTGAGGGCCAGGTTGACCGCTTCACCGGTGGCGGTATCCGTCAGCCCGGAAGCTCCGGTGATCACGCCCAGGGCATAGGTCAGCGTGCCGGCGCCATCCGCGCCATATGCCGAGCTGAAGTTGGCGGCGAAGTTCTGCGTGGCGTTGGTGGTCAGGTCGGTTTCATCCACCGTCAGCACAGGCTCCGTACCGGTGGTGCTGATGCTCGGTCCGTCGTCCTTGAACACCAGGTTCTGGCCGATGTTGAGGGTAGCCTGGGCGCTGTCGCCGTCCTTGTCGGTCTTGGTCGCGGTGAGAGTCACCAGGTTGTCCGCGGACAGGGTCTTCGAATCATCGGGATTGGTGGTGTCCGGATGCACGATGGCGCGGATCTGGTCGAGGGTGACGTCACCGTTGGCGGCCACTGTGACGGTGAACACCAGCAGGTTGGTGGTGACCGTGCGACCCTCCACCACGCCGTTGTTGAGTCCCAGGTTCACCGCTTCACCGGTGGCCGTGTCCGTCAGCCCCGATCCCCCGGCCACCACGCCCAGGGCGTAGGTCAGGGTGCCGGCGCCATCCGCGCCGAACGACGAACTGAAGTTGGGCGCGAAGCTCTGGGTGGAGTTGATGGTCAGGTTCGACTCGTCCACCGTCATGACGGGCTCCGTGCCGGTGGTGCTGATGCTCGGTCCGTCGTCCTTGAACACCAGGTTCTGGCCGATGTTGAGGGTGGCCTGGACGCTGTCGCCGTCCTTGTCGGTCTTGGTTGCGGTCAGGGTCACCAGGTTGTCCGCGGACAGGGTCTTGGAGTCATCGGGGTTGGTGGCGTCCGGATGCACGATGGCGCGGATCTGGTCGAGGGTGACGTCCCCGTTGGCGGCCACGCTGACGGTGAACACCAGCAGGTTGGTGGTGGCCGTGCGGCCCTCCACCACACCGTTGTTGAGGGCCAGGTTCACCGCTTCGCCGGTGGCTGTGTCCGTCAGCCCGGAAGCGCCCACGACTACGCCCAGGGCGTAGGTCAGCGTGCCGGCGCCATCCGCGCCATAGGACGAGCTGAAGTTGGCGGCAAAGCCCTGGGTGGCATTGATGGCCAGGTTCGATTCGTCGACCGTGAGGGTCGGCTCGGTGCCAGTGGTGCTGATGCTCGGTCCGTCATCCTTGAACACCAGGTTCTGGCCGATGTTGAGGGTGGCCTGGACGCTGTCGCCGTCCTTGTCGGTCTTGGTCGCGGTCAGGGTTACCAGGTTGTCCGAGGTCAGTGTCTTGGAGTCATCGGGGTTGGTGGCGTCCGGATGCACGATGGCACGGATCTGGTCGAGGGTGACGTCCCCGTTGGCGGCCACGCTGACGGTGAACACCAGCAGGTTGGTGGTGGCCGTACGGCCCTCCACCACACCGTTGTTGAGGGCCAGGTTGACCGCTTCACCGGTAGCCGTGTCCGTCAGCCCCGAGCCTCCAGCCACTACACCCAGCGCATAGGTCAGCGTGCCGGCGCCATCCGCGCCATAGGACGAACTGAAGTTGGGGGCGAAGCTCTGGGTGGAGTTGATGGTCAGGTTCGACTCGTCCACCGTCATCACAGGTTCAATGCCAGTGGTGCTGATGCTCGGCCCATCGTCCTTGAACACCAGGTTCTGGCCGATGTTGAGGGTGGCCTGGGCGCTGTCGCCGTCGCCGTCGGTCTTGGTCGCGGTCAATGTCACCAGGTTATCCGCAGACAAAGTCTTGGTGTCGTCGGGATTGGTGGGGTCGGGGTGCACGATGGCGCGGATCTGATCGAGGGTGACGTCGCCGTTGGCCGCCACGCTGACGGTGAACACCAGCAAATGGGTGGTGACCGTACGGCCTTCGACCACGCCGTTGTTGAGGGCCAGGTTGACCGCTTCACCGGTGGCCGTGTCCGTCAGCCCGGAAGCGCCGACCACTACGCCCAGGGCATAGGTCAGCGTGCCAGCGCCATCCGCGCCATATGCCGAGCTGAAGTTGGCGGCGAAGTTCTGCGTGGCATTGGTGGTCAGGTCCGACTCATCCACCGTCAATACGGGTTCTGTTCCGGTGGTGCTGATGCTCGGTCCGTCGTCCTTGAACACCAGGTTCTGGCCGATGTTGAGGGTGGCCTGGGCGCTGTCGCCGTCGCCGTCGGTCTTGGTTGCTGTCAGGGTTACCAGATTGTCCGCCGACAAGGTCTTGGAGTCGTCCGGGTTGGTGGTGTTCGGGTGCACGATGGCGCGGATCTGATCGAGAGTGACATCACCGTTGGCGGCCACGCTGACGGTGAACACCAGCAAGTGGGTGGTGGCCGTGCGACCCTCCACCACACCGTTGTTGAGGGCCAGGTTCACCGCCTCGCCGGTGGCTGTGTCCGTCAGCCCGGAAGCTCCCACCACCACGCCCAGGGCATAGGTCAGCGTGCCGGCGCCATCCGCGCCATATGCCGAGCTGAAGTTGGCGGCGAAGTTCTGCGTGGCATTGGTGGTCAGGTCCGACTCATCCACCGTCAATACGGGTTCCGTACCGGTGGTGCTGATGCTCGGTCCGTCGTCCTTGAACACCAGGTTCTGGCCGATGTTGAGGGTGGCCTGGGCGCTGTCGCCGTCGCCGTCGGTCTTGGTCGCCGTCAACGTGACCAAGGTGTCGGAGGTCAGGGACTTCGAATCATCGGGATTGCTGGTGTTGGGATGCACGATGGCGCGGATCTGGTCGAGCGTGACGTCGCCATTGGCCGCCACGCTGACGGTGAACACCAGCAGGTTGGTGGTGGCCGTGCGGCCTTCCACCACGCCATTGTTGAGGGCCAGGTTGACCGCTTCACCGGTGGCCGTGTCCGTCAGCCCGGAGCCCCCGGCCACCACGCCCAGCGCGTAGGTCAGGGTACCGGCGCCATCCACGCCGAACGCCGAGGTGAAGTTGGGTGCGAAGCTCTGGGTGGCATTGATGGCCAGGTTCGACTCGTCGACCGTGAGTACGGGCTCCGTACCGGTGGTGCTGATGGTCGGGCCGTCGTCCTCGAAGATCATCTTGGAGCCGATCTCGGCGGTTGCCGTCGAGACCTGGAGCAGCTTGAAGCCACCGACGTCAAAGGACGCATGGGTTTGTCCGGTCGCGTTGAGGGCTGCTCCGTTTTCGACGAGCACGCGGTCGTGATCCGCTGCCGTGGTGTACTGGATCTTGTAGCCGGCTTTTACGCCGGTGATGGTTGCGACTCCCCCGGAGAAGCTGATGGAGATGGTCGGATCATTCACGGAGCCATCCGAGTTTTCGATCACCAGGCCGGTGCTGTTGTTGATGACCTGTACGTTGGTGATTGCGACTGTCGAGTCATTGGCATAGCCGTTGATGAAGTTCACGCCGGGCTCTGCCGCGGTGCTGAAGGCGTTGACCTGCACGACAGCGCTCTTGCCGCTCTGCAGCTGCACGATATCGAAACTGGCCGAGCGCGCGTTGAAGACATTGGTAAAGTCGATGTTGGCTTCAATGTCGGCTTCGTTCTGATCCAGGTTGGGAATGGTCACATCCTGCCGGGCACCGGTGACGAAGGAAAAACGAATACCTTCCTGCTCCACGATCATCTGGTTGTTGGTGCCGAAGGTGGTCGAGCCGCCCCCCTGGCTGGAGTTGATCGTGTCGCCCGTCGTTATGCTGGCGCCGCTTGACTGGTCGGCGGGGTTCATCCCGGTGGCGATGATGGTCGGGTCGGATATCCGCACAACGTTACTGGCGTCGGTGAAGGTACTCGGGGTCGCCGTCGTGAACATCAGGAAGAGGTTCTGCCCGGAGGGGGCATTGGCCAGGCTGAAGGACAAGTCCTGGCTGGTGCCGATGAATACCTTGTTCAGCAGATTGACGGCATCGTCCGGGTTAGTGGCGTCCGGGTGCTTGAGTGGCTGATATTCCACGGTCCAGATCTTGCCGCCAGAGACCGGCGACCCGGTTTCTTCGATATAGCCCGCGATCACGATGGCGCCGGAGGGACCTCCGGCCCGGCCCAGAACGATGTTGTTATTGGTATCCGTATAAAGAAGGATATGAGTGTTATTGAGCGTCAGCAGGCCGCTGTCCAAGCCATTGAGCGCCGTGCCATTGCTGCCGACGAAGCTGATATCGGTAATGCTGCCGCCGGGGGCAGCTGTGATGGTGAACGCATTGCTGCCGGTGTTGTTCGCAGCACCGGTATAGCCACTCAAGGCCGCGCCCATGGCGGTGCCTGCGCCCAGCGCGGTCAGCCGGGTAGTGAAGGCGTTGGGCAGGGAGGCCAGCAGAATGTCATTGTCGTTTGCGTCTTCTGGAGGGGTAGGGGTGGCCGTGGCGTTCTGCAGCCCGGCCGTTTCGTCCTGGGTAACGGTCACTCCGGTCGCCACGACGATTGGATTGCTGTCCGTGAAGGACGCTGTCGCCATGCTGTCATCGGTGGTGCCGAACACCTGATCCGTGCCCGCCGAGGTTGCCGTGAGCAGGAATGTCGCGCCGGCCGAGTCGTCAGGATTCACGTACCACGAGGTGGCGATGCTGCCATTGACCAGCCCGTCGAGATCGCCGGGGCCGCCGTCGGTCACGTACCAGGGCGTGTGTCCCTCGCCGGTGTTGGTATTGAGCACGTCGTCGGGCGTGCCCCATATCCCATCCGGGCCTGCGCTCGTGGCGTGTTGCACCTGGAACATCACGGTGCTGCCGGCGGCGAAGCCGTTCACCGTAATGTTGGCGGTGCTACCGGGGGCATAGTCTTGCTGGTCGGTGCTGACAGTGACATCGCTCGTAGGCGATGCGCTTTTCTTGTGGGTACTCATGACGTTCTCCCGCGCAATTCCAATCGTTGAGGCGGCCCTTGGCCCTATACGGCCACATGCCACCACTATGGGGATGCCGCAGGGGGGCGCGCATCGACGGATACTCCCAGGCGGGATAGGAGTTTCAGACTACTTGGCAGAGGCTGTCGGGAGCGCGAACCGGCGGCCTGCCCCCTGGCTGATGGCGCCGCCAGGCCGCTCTCACGTCCGCATTAGGGAAGATTCTGACGTTGCCCCGGGAGGAATCCCGTTTTTCGGGTTGGGACGCCGCTTGAGAATGCCTTCACTCGATTGAGGTGCAATCGAGGTGGCTCCGTTCATTCCGCTTGGGAGTGGGGTGAACGGGATTTCCTGAAGGCTGCTCCTTCTCTGGCGCCCGGGTTTTCCTCGCTTTCCGGATGGAAGGGTGATGCTTCTTCCCGAAGGTCGCGCGATGGAGGCCAGTCAGGCGGTTTATGAGGCTTCGATGCTCATGCTGTGGCTGATTCCTTTCCCGTATCTGTCTACGTCAGTACTCCAGGGGGGCGAAAGCCAGTCGCTGTGGATGGCCTTGGTGGGCTCTGTTGTGGAGTCGCTGTAATGGACTTGCACATGGCCAGGATGCCTGGCGAAGAAGCCAGGGTGCTGTCGGTCTTTGATTTCGACGGCACGCTGACCCGGCACGACAGCTTCATTCCGTTCCTGTGGTTTGCCTTCGGCGGTATCGGGTTCCTTCGGCGACTGCCCAGGCTCGTTTTGCCTTGCCTGAAGTTCGTGTTCCGTCGACTGGGGCGTGACGAGCTCAAGGCCTGCCTGATCGCGACTTTCCTCAGCGGTATCGAGGCGGCGTGGCTGTCCGTTCGGGCAGAGGCCTACTGTCGATTTGCCTGGCGCTATCTCCTGCGGTCGGCGGGATTGCATTGCGTCGAGGCCGAGCTCAGGTCCGGCGCCGTGGTCACGCTCTGCTCGGCGTCGCCGGCCTTGCTCTTGCGGCCCTTTGCCGAGCGCCTGGGCGTCGGGCTGATCGCCACCGAACTGGAAGTACAGGGCAGCCGCCTGACCGGCCGCATCCACGGCGGCAATTGCCGCTGCGAGAACAAGGTACTGCGCCTGGGGGCCGTCTACGGCCCCTTGACCCGCTACAGGCTGCGCGCCTGGGGCGATACCCGTGGCGACTATGCCTTGCTGCGCGCAGCCCAGGACCCGCATTGGCGGGCATTCCATCCGCGCTGGCGGCGCACGCCCGGCCCTATCCGTCCGAGCGCCTGACTCGGCCTAACGCCGGGTCAGACCGGCAGAACTTACACCCAGAGAAATGCAATCGTGGAACTGACACCTCTTGGCTTTCCTCCGCTGACCCTGGCGGTTTTCGTTGGGCTGGCACTCGCTGCCCTGTTGTTCGATCTGGCGACCCATCGCGATGACCGGCCCATTTCCCTGGCGCGTGCGGTCAGCTGGTCGATTTTCTGGGTCGGAATATCCCTGGCCTTCGCCGGTTTCCTCTATGTCCAGCACGGCTCAGAGGCCGCGAGCCTGTTCCTCACCGGCTATGCCCTGGAAAAGGTGCTGAGCGTCGACAACCTGTTCGTGTTCATGGCGATCTTCGCCTGGTTCAAGGTGCCGGACGGGCTGCGTCACCGCGTGCTGTACTGGGGCATCCTCGGTGCGGTGGTGTTTCGTGGCATCTTCGTGGCCATCGGCACCGGCCTGCTGCACTTGGGGCCCTGGGTCGAGGTCGCCTTCGCGCTGATCGTCGCCTGGACGGCGGTCATGATGCTCAAGGGCGGCGGTGACGACGATGAAGAGGAGGATTATTCCCAGCACCTGGCCTATCGCTTCGCCAGCAAGCTCTTCCCGGTGTGGCCGAAACTGTACGGCCGCCACTTCTTCGTGGCCCGCCGCAAGCTCGAGGTGGAAGCCCAGAAGACCGAGAACAAGGGCATGAGCCTGGCGGCCAGAGGCGCCGCCTTTGCCACTCCGCTGTTCCTCTGCCTGGTCGTGGTCGAGGTCTCGGACGTGCTGTTCGCGTTCGATTCGGTACCCGCAGTGATCGCGGTGAGCCGCGAGCCACTGATCGTCTACTCCGCCATGCTGTTCGCGATCCTGGGCCTGCGGACGCTCTACTTCGTGCTTGAGGCGCTCAAGCGCTACCTGGTTCACCTGGAAAAGGCGGTCGTGGTGCTGTTGTTCTTCATCGCCGCCAAGCTCGGGTTGAACGCCACCAATGCGCTGTTCCACCACGGTATCAGCATCGATCCCACGACCAGCCTGATCGTGGTGCTGGTGGTGCTGGCACTGGGTGTGGCGGCCAGTGTGATCTTCCCGGAGGACGAGAGCGCAGAGGCCGAAGTGACTGAGCGTTAGCGCCCGCCCTGCAACGAAAAAGCCCGCACTTGGCGGGCTTTTCGTTTTTCCGGGAGCATGCCAGCTGTCGCAGCAGGTCTCCCGGAAGGCAGGTGACGACCGTGCGGGTCAGTGCTTCTGTGCGTCTTCCGGCATGGCGAGCATCTGCTTCTCGCGGTTCCAGTCGAAGGGCTCGCCGTTTTCCTCGGCTTCGAAGCGGCGTTCGTCGAGCTGCTGGTACATGTGCAGTTCTTCGTCGGGCATGAAGTGAAGGCAGTCGCCGCCGAAGAACCACAGCAGGTCGCGAGGGATCAGGTGGGCGATCTGCGGGTAGCGGTGGAAAACCTGGCTGATCAGGTCCTGGCCCAGGTACTGGGCGCCTTCCGGGTCGAGTGGCAGCTCGGCCATCAGTTCGTCGAAGCGTTCGAGGAACAGGCCGTGGTTGTCCTCTGGCACCTGCTCGGCTTCGCCCAGGGCGCCGAGGATCATGCGCAGGTGGTTGAGCAGGGCGAGGTGGTGGTCGAGATAGGCGTTGGCCATGGTGCTTCCTCTGGGACAGCGTTGAAACGGCTGCGAAGTATATCGGGTTTCACCGGTTATGCCGCGCTAGGGGCGCAGCGGTTGTGACTGGATCTGCCGACGGCGGTTGTCGATCTGCTGTTGCTGCAGGTCGAGCTGGCGCTGCTGGTCGTCCAGGCGCCATTGTTGCTGGTCATATTTCTGGCGTTCGATCATCTGGTCCTGCAATTGGCGGCGCTGGTCCTGCAGCCGCTGGTTGTCCTGCTCGCGTCTGAGGTTTTCCTGCTGTATCTGCAGGCGCTGGCTTTCGTACTGCAGGCGCTGGCGATCCAGTTCGTTCTGGCGCATCTCGTTTTGCCGGCGCAGGCTGTCCTGCTGTTGCTGGATGGGGTCGATGACCGGCGTGGGAGGCGCCATCGGCTGGGGGCGGCTGGGATAGAGCCAGGAGTCTGCCTGGACGCCGTTGGCGAGGAGTATCGCCAGCAGCAGGAGGAGTCTTGGGCGCATGGTGCGTTCTCCATGACGGGGATTCTTCCAGTGTGCACCCTGCGGCTACGGGCGGCACTGCTGTGCGTCGGTTAAGCCGCAAGCAGACGGGGCGCCCGCAGGCGCCTCGAGTCGATGCCGGATGCTTCAGCCGGCCTTGCCAGTGAGCTCCTCCTGGGCGTAGTCGTCCACGTCGATCACTGCCCGGCGTGCGTGTTCGGCTTCGTGCAGGGTTTCCGCCTCGTTGCCTTCGAGCACGCCGGCATCGCGCGCGGCGTCGATGGGCGACTGGCCGGCGGCCGGGATGACGCTGCCGTCACGCAGTGCCTGGCGCAGTTTCTCCTGCAGCGGGGCTGCTTCGGCGAGCTGGTCATAGGCCACGCCAAGCTTGCCGATCGGGTCCTGCGGGTCGCTGGGCAGGAAGGCGCCGGCAAGGATCGCCTGCAGTGCCGGATCGTGCAGCGGAGCACCGAGGAGGGCGGCGATTTCGGCGTCCTGCTTGTCGCCCGGGCCGCGATGGCGGCGGCCCAGCGGCAGCACCAGCGCCCGCAGCAGGCAGGCGAGCGGGCGGTTGGGGAAATTGTCGATCAGCCCGGCCAGCGCCGCTTCGGCCTTGCACAGGTTTTCCTCCAGCGCCCAGCGCAGCAGCGGCTGCAGGTACTCCGGGTTGTCCTGATCGTGGTAGCGCTTGAGCGCCGCCGAGCCCAGGTAGAGGTGGCTGAGCGCATCGCCCAGGCGCGCCGAAAGGCGTTCGCGGCGTTTCAGTTCGCCGCCGAGCAGCATCATGCTGACGTCGGCAAGCAGGGCGAAAGCCGCGGCCAGGCGGTTGAGCGCGCGGTAGTACGGGCGGCTGACACGGTCACCCGGCACCTGGTCGAAGCTGCCCAGGCCAAGGCCCAGCAGCAGGCTGCTGGCGGCGTTGCTGACGGCAAAGCCGACGTGATCCAGCAGCAGTCCATCGAATTCGCGCTCGGCCTGGTCCTGGTCGCCGCGACGGGCCAGTTCCATTTCCTTGAGCACGTACGGATGGCAGCGAATGGCGCCCTGGCCGAAGATCATCAGGTTGCGCGAGAGGATGTTGGCGCCCTCGACGGTGATGAAGATCGGCGCGGACTGCCAGGAGCGCGCCAGGTAGTTGTTCGGGCCCATGATGATGCCCTTGCCGCCATGAATATCCATGGCGTGGGCGATGCATTCGCGGCCGCGTTCGGTGAGGTGGTACTTGAGGATGGCCGAGAGCACCGAAGGCTTCTCGCCCAGGTCCACCGCGCTGGCGGTGAGGATGCGTGCGCTGTCCATCATCCAGGCGTTGCCGCCCAGGCGCGCCAGGGCCTCCTGGATGCCTTCGAAGGCGGCCAGCGGCACATTGAACTGCTCACGTATGCGCGCATAGCGGCCGCTGACGTAGCTGCCGGTCTTGGCGACGCTGGTCCCCACTGCCGGCAGGGAGATGGAGCGGCCCACCGACAGGCAGTTCATCAGCATCATCCAGCCTTTGCCGATCATCTGCTCTCCGCCGATGATCGCGTCCAGCGGCACGAACACGTCCTTGCCGGCGTTCGGCCCGTTCATGAAGGCCGCGCCCAGCGGCAGGTGGCGGCGGCCGATCTGCACGCCGGGGGTGTCGGTGGGAATCAGCGCCAGGGTGATGCCCAGATCCTCTTCCTCGCCCAGCAGGTGCTCCGGGTCGTGGCACTTGAAGGCCAGGCCGAGGAGGGTGGCCACCGGGCCGAGGGTGATGTAGCGCTTTTCCCAGTTCAGGCGCAGGCCGAGAACGTCCTCGCCGTTCCACTGGCCCTTGCAGACGATGCCGGTGTCGGTCATGCCGCCGGCGTCGGAGCCGGCCTGCGGGCTGGTCAGGGCGAAGCAGGGGATTTCCTCACCAGTCGCCAGGCGCGGCAGGTAGCGCTGACGCTGCGCGTCGGTGCCGTAGTGCAGCAGCAGTTCGGCCGGGCCCAGGGAGTTGGGCACCATCACCGTGGAGGCGAGGTCGCCGCTGCGGCTGGCGAGCTTCATCACCACCTGCGAGTGGGCGAGTGCGGAGAAACCCTTGCCGCCGTATTCCTTCGGGATGATCAGGCCGAAGAAGCCCTGCGCCTTGATGAAGGCCCAGGCGTCGGCCGGCAGGTCCATGCGCTGGCCGATGTCATGGTCGCTGACCATGGCGCAGAGCTGCTCGGTGGGGCCGTCGACGAAGGCTTGCTCTTCCTCGGTCAGTTGCGAGCGTGGGTAGGCGAGCAGGACGTTCCAGTCCGGGCGGCCGCTGAACAGCTGGCCGTCCCACCAGACGGTGCCTGCCTCGATGGCCTCGCGTTCGGTGTCCGACATCGGCGGCAGGGTCTTCTTGAACCAGGCGAACAGCTTCGAAGTGAACAGGCTGCGGCGCAGGTCGGCGGCGAGCACGGTCATCGCCAGCACCGCCCATAGCAGCCAGAACAGCACCATCCAGCCGTGGGCATGGCTGAACAGGCTCATCAACACGAGGTAGACGGCGGTGATGCCGAGCGCCTTCAGCGGCGCGCAGCGTCGATGGGCCAGCCAGGCGACGCCGAGAATCAGGACGAGCAACCAGAGCAACAGCATGGGGATTCCTCCATGACAGTCCGCCACGACAGCAACAGGCCGCGGCAGGCTTGGTGACGAATGGTGCGCGGGCAGGGCAGTGGGCGCCTGTCGCCATGCTCCGCAAGCTTAGCCCGCCGAACATGACCGATGGCCGCATGACCGGACAGCTTGGCCGGATCGCCGTGCCTGCCGGGCGCATCCGCTGGTTAGACTGGCTGCGCCAGCTACGTCAGGGAACGCGGAGACAGCGCCATGCAGGACTACTTGAAGCCAAGCCGCTTCGTTGATAGTGACCACCCCGGGGTGATCGAGTTCGCGGAAAATCACCGGGGTCAGGGCAGTACCCCGCTGGCGCAGGCGGTGGCGCTCTATTACGCGGTGCGCGACCGGATTCGCTACAACCCCTACGTATTCAGCCTCGACCCGCAGACGCTCAAGGGCAGCCATGCGTTGCAGGCCGGGCAGTCCTACTGCGTGCCCAAGGCCACGCTGCTGGCGGCCTGTGCCCGGCACTGCGGGATTCCCGCGCGGATCGGCCTTGCCGATGTGAAGAACCATCTGGCCACGCCGCGCCTGCTGGAACTGCTGCGTAGCGAGGTATTCGCCATGCACGGCTATACCGAGTTGTTCCTCCAAGGCCGTTGGGTCAAGGCTACACCGGCCTTCGATCTCGGCCTGTGCGAGGCCTTCGGTGTGCTGCCGCTGGAGTTCGATGGCCGCACCGACAGCGTGTTCCACCCGTTCAACCGCGACGGCGAGCGGCACATGGAATACCTGCGCGACCATGGCCAGTTCGCCGACGTGCCGGAGGAGTTCTTCTTCGGCTACCTGCAGCAGTGCTACCCGCACCTGTTCGCCGGTGCCCAGACCCCGCTGGCTGGCGACATGCGCGCCGAAGCGGCGAAGCATGAACGCAGTCGATAGTCATCATCAGTGCAGACGCCTTTTTTCCTGGCGCCCGAGCCGGTAGGGTGCCGTCATCCAAAGTCGCGCCCAGCGGGCGCGATGCCATTGAATGACGACAACAAGAGAGGCGCAGCATGCTCAGGATCTGGGGCCGGAAGAACTCGTCCAACGTACGCAAGGCACTCTGGTGCGCGGAGGAGGCGGGGCTGGCTTATGAGCGGATCGACGCTGGCGGCGCCTTCGGCCTGGTCAACGACGCGCCGTACCGCGAGTTGAACCCCAACGGCGTGGTCCCGACCCTGGACGACGACGGCTTCATCCTCTGGGAATCCAACAGCATCGTCCGTTACCTGGCCGCGCGCTACGCCCCGAACCTGTACCCGCAGGACCTGCAGGCCCGCGCCAGTGCGGAGAAGTGGATGGACTGGACCACCTCGACCTTCGCCGGGCCCTTCCGCACGCTGTTCTGGGGCACCCTGCGCACGCCGCCTGCGCAACGCGATCCTGTCGCCATCCAGGCCGCCCTCGATGCTTGCACTCGCCTGCTGGAAATCCCCGGGCAGACCCTGGCGAAGCAGCCGTATCTCTCCGGCGAACAATTGGGTATCGGTGACATTCCGCTGGGCAGCTTCATCTATGCTTGGTTCGAAATGCCTATCCAGCGTCCGCCCCAGCCGCACCTGGAGGCCTGGTACGCACGCCTGAAGGCGCGGCAGGCCTACCGTGATGCAGTGATGACCGAGCTGACCTGAGCCCGGCGTGCGGGCTGCGGAGGTTGCAATCCTCGCGGCGTACCCTTATCAAACAGGCCTTTTTCCAAAGACATGCGTCTTTCCACCGACTTGCAACGGGAATACCCATGAGTTCCGCGCTGTCCATCCGTCAACTGACCAAGACCTACGGCAACGGCTTCCAGGCCCTCAAGGGCATCGATCTGGACGTCGCCGAAGGTGATTTCTTCGCCCTGCTGGGCCCCAATGGCGCTGGCAAATCCACCACCATCGGCATCCTCTCTACCCTGGTGAACAAGACCAGCGGCACGGTCAACGTCTTCGGCCATGACCTGGACAAGGACCCGTACGGCTTGAAGCGCTGCCTGGGCGTGGTGCCCCAGGAGTTCAACTTCAACCAGTTCGAGAAGGTGTTCGACATCGTCGTCACCCAGGCCGGCTACTACGGCATCCCGATGAGCGTGGCCAAGGGCCGCGCCGAGAAGTACCTGACCCAGCTGGGCCTGTGGGACAAGCGCAATTCCGCGTCCCGCGAGCTGTCCGGTGGCATGAAGCGGCGCCTGATGATCGCCCGTGCGCTGGTCCACGAGCCGCGTCTGCTGATCCTCGACGAACCCACCGCCGGCGTGGACATCGAGCTGCGCCGCTCGATGTGGAACTTCCTCACCGAGCTCAACGGCGAAGGCATCAGCATCATCCTCACCACGCACTACCTGGAGGAGGCCGAGCAGCTCTGCCGCAACATCGCGATCATCGACCACGGCACCATCGTGGAGAACACCAGCATGCGCAAGCTGCTGAACAAGCTGCACGTGGAGACCTTCTACCTCGATCTGAAGGCCACGCTGGCCGAAGCGCCGAAGCTCGACGGCTACCCGGTGCGCCTGGTGGACGACCACACCCTGGAAGTGCAGGTGGACAAGACCATGGGCATCAACGGCCTGTTCTCCCAGCTCAACGCCCAGGGCCTGGAAGTGCTGAGCCTGCGCAACAAGAGCAATCGCCTGGAGGAACTGTTCGTGTCGCTGGTGGAGAAGAATCTGTCGAAGGTGGCCGTATGAGCACCGAACTGCGCGCCAACTGGGTCGCCCTCAACACCATCGTCTACCGCGAAGTCCGCCGCTTCCTGCGCATCTGGCCGCAGACCCTGCTGCCGCCGGCGATCACCATGGTTCTGTACTTTGTCATCTTCGGCAACCTGATCGGCCGGCAGATCGGCGACATGGGTGGCTTTACCTACATGCAGTACATCGTGCCGGGCCTGATCATGATGTCGGTGATCACCAACTCCTACGGCAACGTGGTGTCGAGCTTCTTCGGCAGCAAGTTCCAGCGCAACATCGAGGAGCTGCTGGTGTCGCCGGTGTCGCCGCACACCATCCTCCTGGGCTTCGTCGCCGGCGGCGTGCTGCGCGGGCTGGCGGTGGGCCTGATCGTTACCCTGCTGTCGATGTTCTTCACCCAGTTGCAGGTCCATCACATCGGCGTCACCGTGCTGGTGGTGCTGCTGACGGCGGCCATTTTCTCCATGGGCGGGTTCGTCAACGCGGTGTTCGCGCGCAACTTCGACGACATCTCGATCATCCCGACCTTCGTGCTGACGCCGCTGACCTACCTGGGCGGGGTGTTCTACTCGATCACGCTGCTGCCGCCGTTCTGGCAGACCGTGTCGCTGGCCAACCCGATCCTGCACATGGTCAACGCCTTCCGCTACGGCATCCTCGGTGTGTCCGATATCCGCATCGGCACGGCGGTGATCTTCATGCTGGTGGCGACCGTGGTGCTGTACGTCTTCTGCGTGCGCCTGCTGGTGAGTGGGCGGGGGATGCGGCAGTAATCGGTTCGTTGCGCTGACGAAAAAGGCCCCGGATGGGGCCTTTTCTCTTTCTGACTTTTCGTGGCGGGGGAGGGCCTTTGTAGAAGCAACTGTCTTTTGGACTCCCGCGTTCGCGGGAGCGACGGGGAGGCGCCATCTCTGCGCACGTCATCCCCGCGAACGCGGGGACCCAAAAAACGATGTAGGAGCGGGCCATGCCCGCTCCTACTAAGTGCGTTCGTGCGGAAGCTCGATGACGAACCGCGTCCACCCGTCTGCCGACTCGCAGCGAATCTCCCCGCCATGGGCCCGCACGATCGACCGGCAGATCGCCAATCCCAGCCCCGCATGTTCACCCTGACCCTCGCGGCGAGCCGGGTCGGCACGGTAGAAGCGATCGAACAGCCGCTGCAGGCGCTCGGCGGGAATCTCCCGGCCAGGGTTTTCCACGCTCAGGCGTCCCGGCTCCAGACGCACGCGGACGGTGCCACCCTCGGCGGTAAAGCGCAGGGCGTTATCCAGCAGGTTGGCCAGCACGCGCCGCAGCAGGGCGCGGTCGCCTTGTACCCTAAGCTCGCCGTCACGCTCCAGGCGAACCGCGTTTTCCTCGGCCAGCGGCCCGTAGAACTCCAGCAGCTCATCCACTTCACCGGCCAGCTCCAACGGCTGGCTGTTCGGGGTGAGCAGGCCATGGTCTGCCTTGGCCAGGAACAGCATGTCGTTGACCATGGCGGTCAGCCGCTCCAGCTCCTCCAGGTTTCCGTGCAGCGCCTCGCGGTAATCCTCCAGGCCGCGTGAGCGCGACAGCACCACCTGGGTCTGGGTCAGCAGCCCCGTCAGCGGGGTACGCAGTTCATGGGCGATATCGGCGGAGAAGGCCGACAATCGCTGGAAGGCTTCCTCCAGCCGCGCCAGCATGGCGTTCAGCTCACCGGCGAGGCCGCGAAGTTCCTGGGGCATCTGTCCGGCGTCCAGGCGGGTGGTCAGCGAATGCGCCGAGACCTGCGCCGCCACCTCGCTCATGCGCCGCAGCGGACGCAGGCTGCTACGTGCCGCCCAGGCGCCAAGCAGTGCGGTGGCCAGCGCCGAGAGGCTCATGGTCAGCCAGATCAGTTGCTGCATGCGTTGCAGGAAGTGCTGGTGGTGGGTGATGTCGAGGATCAGGGTCAACTGCGCGCCTTGTACCTGATTGGCGTCCAGCGGAGCCTGAAGTTCGCGGTAGGCGGGCGCTTCGTCGCTGGCCATGTTCATTGCCGGCAGTTGCCAGAACCAGGTTTGGCGGTCCGGGCCTTGCAGGCGCAAGCCGAGGTCGGGATGGCGGCGCAGCTCGCGTCGCAGTTCGGGCAGATGCGGTGCCAGTTGTTCCGGGCCGCTGACGTCGCCCAGCAGGTCGCGGAAGATCGCCAGCTTGCCTGACATCACCTGGAGGTCCAGTTCGACGAAGTGCGCCTCGCTGGCGCGGCTGAACACGATGCCGGCCAGCAGCGAAACGGCGGCGGTGCAGGCGGCGAACAGCAGGCTCAGGCGCACGCCCAGGGAGAGGCGGGCGCTCAGCATGGGTCGCGCTCCTCCAGCACGTAGCCCATGCCGCGCACGGTGTGGATCAGGCGCTGCGGAAACTCGTCGTCGACCTTGGCGCGCAGGCGGCGGATGGCGACCTCGATGACGTTGGTGTCGCTGTCGAAGTTCATATCCCACACCTGGGAGGCGATCAGGGACTTGGGCAGCACCTCGCCGCTGCGGCGCAGCAGCAGTTCCAGCAGGGCGAACTCCTTGGCGGTCAGGTCGATGCGCTTGCCAGCGCGCTGCACGCGGCGACGCAGCAGATCCAGCTCCAGATCGGCCAGTTGCAGGGTGGTCTCCTGCAATTGCTGGCCGCCGCGGCGCAGCAGGGTGCGTACGCGGGCCAGCAATTCGACGAAGGCGAAGGGTTTCACCAGGTAGTCGTCGGCGCCTTGCTCCAGCCCGTGCACGCGGTCCTCCACCGAATCGCGCGCGGTGAGGAACAGCACCGGCACGGCGCTGCCGGTCTGGCGCACGGCCTGGAGAATCTGCCAGCCATCGCGGCCGGGCAGCATCACATCGAGGATCAGCAGGTCGTGCTCGCCGGAGAGTGCCAGTTGCAGGCCGTCGTCGCCGTCCTGGCAGAGGTCCACGGCGAAGCCGGCTTCGCTCAGGCCCTGCTGCAGGTACTGGCCAATGCGGGGTTCGTCTTCGACGATCAGGAGTTTCATCTCGGGGGTATCCATTCATGCGCCAGCGGCGCCGCTGTCGATAGGGTAATCACTGTGCCTGCGCTCTGACAGCGGGTGTCGCGCACACTTCGGCGACATCCACCGTCCGCCGCCGTCGCTGATTCCGGTTCATCGTGAGGTCCCTTGCCCGCCACCCGGCGGGCTTTTCTCGCCGCCTTTATAAACCCGCGAGCCGGGCAGGGTGCGAAGCTGACAGAACTGTAATCTTCCCGACAGCCAGGCGGCAGGCGCGGAAGGCGAGGATGAGTAAAACCCAATCGAGGAATTGCGATATGTCCCTGCGTCATCTGTTCTGCGCTTCTGCCCTGGCCCTCGCCGCGAGCTTCAGCCTGCCGGTCCTGGCCGCCGCCGGGCACGGCTTCGACTTCGGCAAGCCGGCCAAGGCCGCCCAGGCCACCCGTACCGTGGAGATCAAGCTGGGGGACATGTACTTCGAGCCGGAGAGCGTCGAAGTCAAGGCCGGCGAAACCGTGCGCTTCGTCATCCAGAACAGCGGCAACCTGCTGCATGAATTCAACCTGGGCAGCGCGGCGATGCACGCCGCCCACCAGAAGGAAATGCAACAGATGATGGATTCCGGAATGCTCACGCCCACGGGCATGCAGCACGACATGAGCAAGATGGACCACAGCAAGATGGGCCACGGCGATATGCCGATGGGCCAGATGATGAAGCACGACGACCCGAACACCGTGCTGGTCGAGCCGGGCAAGAGCGCCGAACTGACCTGGACCTTCAGCAAGGCCACCAACCTGGAGTTCGCCTGCAACATTCCGGGGCATTACCAGACCGGCATGGTCGGCAAGCTGACCGTCAAGCCCTGAGCCGGGAGCGTCGTGATGATCCGCGCAAGGAGTTGGGCGCTGGGGGCGCTGCTGCTGGCACCGTTGGCGGTGCAGGCGGGCGTGTATGAACTGACCATCGGTGAGGGCCAGCTGAAGCTGTCCGATGGCGCACGCAAGGCGCTCACGGTGAATGGGCAGACGCCCGCACCGGAGCTGCGCTTCAAGGAGGGGGAAGACGTAGAGCTGCGCGTCACCAACACCCTCGACCGCGATACCTCGCTGCACTGGCACGGGCTGATCCTGCCCTATACGCAGGACGGCGTGCCGGGCATCAGTTTCCCGGGGATCAAGCCCGGACAGACCTTCACCTACCGCTTTACGGTGAAGCAATCGGGCACCTACTGGTACCACGCCCACAGCGACTTCCAGGAAATCGAAGGACTCTACGGTCCGCTGGTGATCGAGCCGAAAGCGCGCGAGCCGTACCGCTATGACCGCGAGTACACCCTGTTGCTGGCGGATTGGCACGACACCCGGCCGGAAACCGTGTTCGCCAACCTGAAGAAGCAGAGCGACTACTACAACCAGCATCAACGCACCCTGGGCGACTTCATCGCCGATTCCAGCGCCAATGGTTTCATGGCTACGCTGCGCGACCGCATGGACTGGGGCGGCATGCGCATGACGCCGACGGACATTGCCGACATCGCCGGCTTCCGCTTCCTGGTCAACGGGCAGGACAGCGAGCAGAACTGGACCGGCCTGTTCAAACCCGGCGAACGGGTGCGCCTGCGCATCATCAACGGCTCGGGCATGAGCTACTTCGACCTGCGCATTCCCGGCCTGAAGATGACCGTGGTGCAGGCCGACGGCAATGACGTGCAGCCGGTGACAGTGGACGAGCTGCGCATCGCCGTGGCCGAGACCTACGACGTGATAGTCCAGCCGCAGGAAGATCGCGCCTACACCTTCTTCGCCGAAGCCATGGACCGCAGCGGCTACGCCCGCGCCACCCTGACACCGCGCGCCGGGTTGCAGGCCGAGGTGCCGGCGCTGCGCGAACGGCCGCTGCTGACCATGGCCGACATGGGCATGAACCACGAGGGCATGAACCACGAGGGCATGGATCACGATGGTATGGAGCAAGGCGGCATGGCGATGGCGGGGCAGGGCACCGACCCGAAAGCCGCGGACATGGCCGGCATGGATCACTCCAGCATGGCGGGCATGGACCATTCGCAGATGGCCGGCATGGATCACTCGGCCATGGCCGCACCGAAGTCCGATTACGCGCCTGGAAGCGGGCTGACGCCGCAGCCGGCCGAGCCTGGCAACCGCCTGCTGGTCTACGCGGACCTCAAGGCCATGCGCCCCTATGCCGACTACCGCGCTCCGGACCGCACCATCGAATTCCGCCTGACCGGCAACATGGAGCGCTACTTCTGGTCCATCGACGGCAAGAAGTACTCCGAGGCCGAGCCGATTCGCCTGACCTATGGCGAGCGAGTGCGCATCCGCTTCGTCAACGACACCATGATGACCCACCCCATGCACCTGCACGGCATGTGGATGCAGCTGGACAAGGGCAACGGCCGCTTCAACCCGCTCAAGCACGTGGTCAGCGTGGCGCCGGGCAGCACCCTGGACGTCGACGTGCCCGCCGATGCCCTGGGCGAATGGGCCTTCCACTGCCACCTGATCTACCACATGGCCGCCGGGATGATGCGCAAGGTTATCGTCGAGCCGGCCCCCTCCAGCGCCAGCCTCTGAGGAGCCACCATGAAACGCATTGCAACGGTGGCCTGCGCGGCGACCCTGGGCCTGGCATTGCCCGTCGAAAGTGCCGAGATGGACGACATGCCCATGGGCTCGCTGCTGATCCAGCGCCTGGAAAGCCGATTCCACGGCAACGACCAGGCGCTGGGCTGGGAAGCCCAGGGCTGGTACGGCACCGACTACCAGAAACTGCGTCTGAAGCTGGAGGGCGAGCGCGATGCCGGCGGTCCCACCACCGATAACGAGGTGCAGCTGCTCTACCAGCGCCTGGTCGCCGACTTCTGGGACTTGCAGGTGGGCGTGCGCTATGACGATCAGCCAGGTCCTTCACGCACCTACGCGGTGGTCGGAATCCAGGGACTGGCGCCGCAGTGGTTCGAGGTGGATGCCAACCTGTTCCTCAGCGAGCGCGGCGACCCATCGCTGCGGTTGGAGACGGAGTACGAGCTGCTGCTCACCCAGCGGCTGATCCTGCAGCCCTCGCTGGAATACAACCTGGCGTTGGCCGATGACCGCGACATAGGTGTCGGTGCGGGTGGCAGCGAGCTGGAGGCGGGCCTGCGCCTGCGCTACGAAGTGCGCCGGGAGTTTGCGCCGTACTTCGGTTACGTCTGGAGCAAGACCTACGGCCGCAGCGGCGATATCGCCCGTGCAGAGGTCGACGAGGAGGGTTACTGGGTCGCCGGCGTGCGGATGTGGTTCTGATTGGCTCAACGTAGGATGGTGTGGAGCGAAGCGATACCCATCGATTCGGTGTGCAGACAGCATGGGCGCATGCCCGAGGCGTCGAGGTGGCCGGCTCGTCCGCGAGCTGCTGAAAGGACCGGCGAATTTGTATACACTCGCACGCCTCGCGCCACCGCTCGCATCGCCGATCCAGCAGGTTCCCCACATGCACCACCCCGCCGAACACTCGCCCCTGGGCAAATCCACCGAATACGTCTCCACCTACGCGCCGGAGCTGCTCTTCCCGATCTCCCGCACCACCAAGTGGGCGGAGCTGGGCCTCACCGCAGAAACCCTGCCGTACCAGGGCGTGGACCTGTGGAACTGCTACGAGCTGTCCTGGCTGACCGCGTCGGGCAAGCCGGTAGTGGCGATCGGTGAGTTCGCGATTCCGGCGCAGTCGCCGAACATCATCGAATCCAAGTCCTTCAAGCTCTACCTCAACTCGCTGAACCAGACCTCGTTCGACAACGCCGAAGCCGTGCGCGCAGTGATGGAGCGCGACCTGTCCGCCGCCGCTGGCGCGCCGGTGGGCGTACGTGTACGCGGTCTGGATGACGTGGCGAGCGAGGGCGTGGCCGTCATCGACGGCTCCTGCGTCGACGATCTGGACGTCGCGGTGGAGAGCTACGACCACCCGCGCCCGGAGCTGCTGCGCTGCGACGATACCCGCCGTGTCGACGAGGTGCTCTACAGCCACCTGCTGAAATCCAACTGCCCGGTCACCGGCCAGCCGGACTGGGGCACGCTCGTGGTCGAATACAGCGGTCCGGCGCTGGATGCCGCGAGCCTGCTGGCCTACGTCGTGTCCTTCCGACAGCACCAGGACTTCCACGAGCAGTGCGTCGAGCGCATCTACCTCGACCTGCAGCGCCTGCTGCAGCCGACCCGCCTGACCGTCTATGCGCGCTACGTGCGTCGTGGTGGGCTGGATATCAATCCGTACCGCAGCAGCGAGGCGGTGCAGCCGGACAATCGCCGGCTGGTACGCCAGTAATCCGCGGAAACGAAAAACCCGGCCTAGGCCGGGTTTTTCACATCTGGGCGTTGGGGAACGGGGCTCAGATGCCCATGTTCGCCAGGCTCTGCATGATCGAGCGCAGGGCGCCGGCCAGGGTCGGGTGGCGCGTCTCGAAGCGCTCCACGGCCAGGTTGATGCTGTCGGTCAGGGTCTCGTCGGCCAGCGCCTCTTCGTTGGCCAGCTGCATCTCGATGTCCTTGATCAGCGCCCGCAACGCAGTGCGGTCTTCCTCGGTCAGCGGAGACTGGCGCTCCAGTTGCTCGCGCAGGGCCTGGAGTTCTTGCTGGAGGCGTTGTGTCGGCATGGTGGTGTCCTTCTGCAATGCGTACCCAAGATGGACAGTGCCCGGCAGGGGAAAGGTCCATCGCCATGCCTTGATCTTAACTCGCCGCGCGCACCCCTGCCTGATGCCGATCAACACGCAGCAGGCGTTCGAGCAGCGGGAAGAAGTGTTCCAGTTCCGGCGTACGCATGGACGGGTCCTTGCCCAGGTCGTCCAGGCGGCGCAGGGTGATGGCGTCCTGCGCGTAGGGGGCATTGATGAAGGCGGTTGCGCCGCGCTCATCGAAGGCGCCGCCCTGCAGCGCCAGGCTCTGCCGCGAGGCCCACGACAGTCCGGCCTGGTAGGCCGGGTCCACCGCGCACAGGTAGCGCTTGGCGGCAACGTGCAGGCGCACCGGCTGCCAGACCGACTCGGGCAGCCACTCGCGCAGCAGGTTGGCGCCGAACTCTTCGTGGCGCAGGTCGCGGGTTTCCAGCACGGCCGGGTCCTCGTAGAGGTGGCCGATGTCGTGGAGCAGGGAGGCGATCACCAGGCTGTCGGCGCAGCCGGCGCGTTCGGCCAGGGTCGCGCATTGCAGGGCGTGCTCGGCCTGGCTGATGGCCTCGCCGTAGGGCTCGGCGCCGTGGCTGGCGAAGCGTTCGGCCAGTTCGTCGATGAAGCGATGGCGAGTGTGCTTCATGGTTTCTCTCCTTTCAGGCGGCGGCTGGCGATGTCCTGCAGGCAGGAATCCAGCTCGCCCAGGTGATCGATGACCGAATGCACGCCAAGGCGGTACAGGCCGAGGGTCGCCTGGGCGCGCAGGCGGTCGCGTTCCGGGTTCGCCAGGGCGCCCCAGTCGCCCGGCGCATGGCCGCACAGGGGGCCGCTCGCGGCCAGGCCAATGGTCCACAGCCCGGCGTTCAAGCCCGCCTGTAGCAGCCTGGGCTGACCGCTGACCAGCACGCAGCCGTCCAGAGATTGACTGCCAAGCTGCATCAGCGCCTGCCAGCAGGCATCCGGCGCTGGCCATTGGCGGCCTCCGACTTCCAGCCCGGTGGCCATTTGACCGCCGAGCGCGGTGGCCAGTTGCAGCGTGGTGGGGGATGGCAGCTCATCGAGCCAGGCACAGGGCACACCGTGCTTGCGCAGCGCGGCCAGGGCATCCAGGGCGCCGGGCGTGGCCTCGGCATGGGTCCGCGCTGCTTCGTCCAGGGCGGACTGGAAGCGGCTGCGCTCCTGTGTATCGGCGCTACGGCCCAGCGCGTGGTCGAGGGCTTGCTCTGGCGGCAGGGCGAGGGCGTCGGCCAGGCGTTCGGGCGGGCAGTCGGGACAGGTGCGCTGCAGGGCAACCGGCAGCGTCCTTGCGCCGAAGTCCACCAGATCGCCGGACAGTCCGAACAGCAGGGTAGTGAAGCGCGGAAGGTCGGCAGTGGCAGGCATGGTGATTTTTCTAGTAATTGGTCTAGGCCAGGCTACCGGAGCAATGTGACGGTCCGATGAAGTGGAGGCGGCTGCCGTTATAATCGCCGCGCATTTTTCGGAGACAGCCGCATGACGGTCGAACCCATTCCCCACTACCTGCGCATCCGCGACCAGTTGGCCCGTGACGTCGCCGAGTCGATCCTGGGCCCGCGCCTGCCGCCCGAGCGTGAGCTGGCCGAGCGCTTCGGTTGCACCCGCGTGACCCTGCGCGAGGCGCTGCAACAGTTGGAGACCGAGGGGGTGCTGTATCGCGAGAACCGCCGTGGCTGGTTCGTCTCGCCGCCGCGGATTCGCTACAACCCGACGCGTACCACGGGGTTCATGGATTACGTCCAGGCCCAGGGACGTACGCCGCGCACCGAGGTGCTCGCGGCCGAGCGCTGCGTCGCCGGCCCGGCGCTGGCCCGGCGGATGGGGCTGGCGGATGACGCCGAGGTATTCCGGGTTCGGCGCCGTCGCTGGGTCGATGAGCGTCCGGTGATGCTGGAGGAGATCACCCTGGACGCCAGTTGGTGTCCCGGCCTGCTTGATGAAGCGCTGGACAGGTCCCTGACCGGGGTCCTGCGCGAGCGCCTGGGCCTGACGCTGTCGCGTTGCGAGCTGGCGATGCACCCCACGGCGCTGATCGAGCTCCAGGCCGCACCCTTGCAGCTGACCCCCGGCTCGCCGGGCCTGTATGTCGAGCGCAGCAATTACGTCGAAGATGGGCGGTTGGTTGAGTGGGATCAGGAGTTCTGGCGATCCGATGCACTTGAAATTGTCATTGACGCACGCTTCCCGGACTGAAGTGGCACTATGCTCTCAGCTGGAAAGGGGCGGATTACTCGTCGGAAGAGCCTGTTTCGAAGTCCGGCGAGGGCGCCTCTTGTCATCATGACACTCGCGGACCTATATAATCGGCCCGCGTAGCGGGTCCGCTCAGGCTGGCCCGGAATGACATTCACTGGAGAATTACCGATGCGCCCACTAGGCGTCCAATGGACGAAACGCTGCCTCAGCCTTCTCGCCGCTACCAGCCTGGCGACGATTCCTTTCCTGGCCCAGGCCGCGAGTGAGGATGACCCGTGGGAGAGCGTCAACCGCCCGATCTTCACCTTCAACGACACCATCGACACCTACGCGCTCAAGCCGCTGGCCCAGGGCTACCAGTACGTAACCCCGAACGTCGTACAGGATGGCGTGCACAACTTCTTCAACAACATCGGCGACGTGAAGAACCTGGTCAACGACCTGCTGCAGCTGAAAGTGCGTAATGCCGGCGTCGACACCAGCCGCCTGCTGTTCAACACCACCTTCGGCCTGGCCGGCTTCATCGACGTCGCCACCCACATGGGCCTGCGTCGCAATGACGAAGACTTCGGCCAGACCCTCGGCCATTACGGCGTGGGCAGTGGCCCCTACGTGATGCTGCCGCTGCTGGGCCCGAGCACCCTGCGCGATGCGCCGTCGCTGATTCCGGATACCTACACCGGCCCCTATCCGTACATCGACAATGTCGCGGTACGTAACAGCATTCACGGGGTGGATATCGTCGATACCCGCGCCGACCTGCTGAAGTCCGAGAAGCTGATCAGCGGCGACAAGTACACCTTCATCCGCAACGCCTACCTGCAGAACCGCGAGTTCAAGGTCAAGGACGGCAAGGTCGAAGACGACTTCTGATCCCAGCCCTCCGCCCCGCAGGCACTGGCCCCCGCGTCCGACAAGTCCGGTCGCGGGCGGCGCCCGCTTGAACCCTAGGGCGGATGGGAGTAGTGTCTGCGCCTTGTCGCACCCGACCCGCGCCGTTGTTCCCTTGAATGAGCGCCACCACCACTACCTCCGGCGCCGTTTGCCTGGATGACCCATGCACAAACCCAGTGCCTCGCTGCTGATCATCGATGACGACGACGTCGTTCGAGAAAGCCTCGCCGCCTACCTGGAAGACAGCGGATTCACCGTCCTGCAGGCCACCAATGGCCAGCAGGGCCTGCAGGTATTCCAGCACGAACTGCCGGACCTGGTGATCTGCGACCTGCGCATGCCGCAGATGGACGGCCTTGAGCTGATCCGCCGTGTCAGCGAAATGGCGGTGGAAACCCCGGTTATCGTGCTTTCCGGTGCCGGCGTCATGAGTGACGCGGTCGAAGCCCTGCGCCTGGGCGCCGCCGACTACCTGATCAAGCCGCTGGAAGATCTCGCCGTCCTGGAACACTCGGTTCGCCGCGCCCTGGACCGAGCCTACCTGCGTTCGGAAAACCGCCGCTACCGCGAGAAGCTCGAAACCGCCAACCGCGAGTTGCAGGCCAGCCTGAACCTGCTCCAGGAAGACCAGAACGCCGGTCGCCAGGTGCAGATGAACATGCTGCCGGAAACTCCGTGGGAGTCCGACGGCATGGCGTTTTCCCACCAAATCATCCCGTCGCTGTACCTGTCGGGTGATTTCGTCGATTACTTCCGTGTCGATGCCCGTCGCATAGTCTTCTATCTGGCGGACGTGTCCGGTCACGGCGCTTCTTCGGCGTTCGTCACCGTACTGCTGAAGTTCATGACCACGCGCCTGCTCTACGAGTCGCGGCGCAATGGCAGGCTGCCGGAGTTCAAGCCGTCCGACGTGCTCGCGCACATCAACCGCGGCCTGATCAACTGCAAGCTGGGCAAGCACGTGACCATGCTCGGTGGCGTGATCGACCTGGATACCGATCGCCTGACCTACAGCATCGGCGGCCACTTGCCGCTGCCGGTACTCTATGTCGATGGCGAAGCCCGCTACCTGGAAGGCCGTGGCCTGCCGGTAGGGCTGTTTGACGAAGCGAAGTACGAGGATCATGTCTTCGACCTGCCCAAGTCCTTCAGCCTTTCGCTGTTCTCCGATGGCATCCTCGATGTGCTGCCGGGAGCTACCCTGAAAGAAAAGGAGACGGCCCTGCCACAGCAGGTCGTCGCCGCCGGCGGAACGCTGGACGGCCTGCGCCAGGTCTTCGGACTGGCCAAGTTGTCCGAGATGCCGGATGATATTGCCTTGCTGGTGTTGAGCAGGAACCTTGCATGAGTACCGGTAAAATCCAGTTCGCCGAGCAGGATGGCTCATTTGTCCTGAAGTTCGTGGGCGAAGTCCGACTGACCCTGTGTTCGGCGCTGGATGCCACCATTGAAAAAATCTTCGCCGCGCTGAATTTCTCGGCGATCATCATTGATCTCACGGAAACCCAGAGCATCGATAGCACCACGCTGGGCCTGTTGGCCAAGCTGTCGATTCTGTCGAGGCAGAAGATCGGATTGTTGCCCACGCTGGTGACCACCAACCCGGACATCACCCGTCTGCTGCAGTCGATGGGCTTCGATCAGGTGTTCAACATCGTCGATCGTCCGATTCCGTGCACCGATTGCCTCACTGATCTGCCGCCGCAGGACCAGTCCGAGGACGTGGTGCGCAGCAAGGTGCTGGAAGCTCACCGCATCCTGATGGGGCTTAACGAGTCCAATCGCGAGGCTTTCCACGATCTGGTGAGCGCGCTCGAGCGTCACTGATTCAGTGATCCCCAAATGAAAACCGGCGCCCTGGGCGCCGGTTTGCGTTTGCGTGCGTGGCTTACAGGCTGGAGAGCAGCGCTTCGAGCTTTTCCTGGTCGCGGGCGAACAGGCGGATGCCTTCTGCCAGCTTCTCGGTGCCCATGGCATCTTCGTTCATCTGCCAGCGGAAGGTGCCTTCGTCCAGCACCTGGCGCGCTTCGCCGCCGCCTGCCTGCAGGGCGCGGGGCAGGTCGCCCTGGGTGTCGGCCAGTTGCTGCAGCAGGTCCGGGCTGATGGTCAGACGGTCACAGCCGGCCAATTGCTCGATCTGGCCGAGGTTGCGGAAGCTGGCGCCCATCACCACGGTCTCGTAGCCGTTGGCCTTGTAGTAGCGGTAGATGCGCGAGACGGACTGCACGCCCGGATCTTCGGCTCCGACGTAGTCGCGGCCGTTGGCCTTCTTGTACCAGTCGTAGATGCGCCCGACGAAGGGCGAGATCAGGAACACGCCGGCATCGGCGCAGGCGGCGGCCTGGGCAAAGGAGAACAGCAGGGTCAGGTTGGTCTGGATGCCCTCGCGCTCCAGTTGTTCGGCGGCGCGGATGCCTTCCCAGGTGGAGGCGATCTTGATCAGCACGCGCTCGCGGCCCACGCCATGCTCGTCGTACAGGCCGATCAGGCGGCGAGCGCGATCCAGGGTGGCTTCGGTATCGAAGGACAAGCGGGCGTCCACTTCGGTGGAAATTCGCCCCGGAATCACCCCGAGAATGTCCTTGCCCACGGCGACGGCAAAGCGGTCGCAGGCCAGGCCGGCATCCCCGCGGGCGCCTTCGGTGGCGCGGGCCAGGTGCTCGGTGTAGCGGGGCAGGGCGGCGGCTTTCAGCAGCAGTGAGGGGTTGGTGGTGGCATCCACCGGCTTCAGGCGGGCAATGGCGTCGAAATCGCCGGTATCAGCGACGACCGTGGTGTATTGCTTGAGTTGTTCGAGCTTGGAGGTCATGGCGAGTTTTCCGTTGAGGATGCATCGACCTTACCCGAGGCCGATGCGCCGCTCAACGGGACTCAGTGCCCCTTGAGAAGTTCGCCCGCCTGGTCGAGCAATGCCAGCGGATCGGCGGCCTTGTGCACGTCCACTGAAAGCAGCTGGCGGAAGCGTCGTGCGCCCGGGAATCCCTGGGCCAGGCCGAGGATGTGGCGGGTCACGTGATGCATCGCGCCACCCTCGGCGATGTGCCGCTCGATATAGGGGCGCAGGCTCGCCAGGGCGTCGGCGCGTCTGATCGCAGGCTCATCCGAGCCGTAGAGTGCAGCGTCCACCTGGGCCAGCAGATAGGGGTTGTGGTACGCCTCGCGGCCGAGCATCACGCCGTCGAACACCTGTAGGTGCTCGCGGCATTCCTCCAGGGTCTTGATGCCGCCATTGAGGATGATTTCCAGCTCCGGGAAATCACGTTTGACTTGCGCGGCGATGTCGTAGCGCAGCGGCGGAATCTCGCGGTTCTCCTTGGGCGACAGGCCTTCGAGAATGGCGATGCGCGCATGCACGGTGAAGCTGCGGCAGCCGGCGTCGCGTACCTGGCCGACGAAGTCGCACAGCTCCTCGTAGCTGTCGCGACCATTGATGCCGATGCGGTGCTTGACCGTCACCGGGATCGATACCGCGTCGCGCATCGCCTTCACGCAATCGGCCACCAGTGCCGGATGGCCCATCAGGCAGGCCCCGATCATGTTGTTCTGCACGCGGTCGCTGGGGCAGCCGACGTTCAGGTTGACCTCGTCGTAGCCGGCTGCCTCGGCCAGCTTCGCCGCCGCAGCCAGGTCCGCCGGATTGCTGCCGCCCAGTTGCAGCGCCAACGGGTGCTCGCACTCGTCGTGACGCAGGAAGCGCGCAGCGTCGCCATGCAGCAGTGCGCCGGTGGTGACCATCTCCGTGTAGAGCAGGGCGTGGCTGGAAAGCTGCCGTAGGAAGTACCTGCAGTGGCGATCTGTCCAATCCATCATCGGCGCCACGGAGAAGCGGCGGGAGGGCTCGGGGCGGGTTGCGGCGGTGGTTGCGGCAGTGGTCATCGGTGCGTCGTATCTGGCTTCGCAAGGGGCGCGAAGTCGCTCGCGCCGGCGGAAAAGGCCGATATTTTACCGGTCTTGCCAGTCGAGCGCACGGAAACCGGTGGGCGGTCGATGTGCGGGCCTGTCTTTAGTAGTGCCGTCTACCACTAAGGGACGATAGCCGTCGCCCGGCGCAGACGGCCTAATGGCGCTGACAAGAACAATCAGGGCTCCCGGTCGGTCTCCAGGACTGTCCGGCAGACGCCCGCCAGAAGAGAGTTGCCGCCATGGATATCGCGCGTCCGCGTATCGTCCTCATCCTTACCCTGCAGACTTGCGGCCTGGTGCTGCTGTTCATCGCCCAGGCGCTGGGCGGCTGGCCGCTGTCGTTGTGCCTGCTGCTGGCTGCGGCGCTGCTCTGGGTGCCCTGGTTCATCCGCCGGGGCACCGCGCCGGCCAGCGCACTGGCGGTATTGCCCGATGTCGCCGAGCTGACCCGCGAGCTGTCGCGGGGAACCAGCCGCAATGCCCTGTCCGCCGCCGGCGTGTCCTATTCGGTGCAGCGCCTGGCGGAGAAGCTCGAGTCCCAGTTGGTGGCCGCCGAGCAGATCGTCGGCAGCGCCGAGGTGATGATCCATACCGAGCGCGCCACCTCCAACCTGGCCCGCCAGGCGATGGATGCCGCCACCCGCGCGCGGGCCGGCAGCGACCTGGGGCGGGGCGAGTTGCAGTCGGCGATCGACTGCATGCACCAGCTCAGCGAGCGCGCCAACGCCAGCCGGGCGCTGATCGAGACGCTGAATGCGCGTAGCGAGGAGATTGCGCGGGTTACCCAGGTGATCCAGTCCATCGCCAGCCAGACCAACCTGCTGGCGCTCAATGCAGCCATCGAGGCGGCGCGCGCCGGCGAGCATGGGCGTGGCTTCGCGGTGGTGGCGGAGGAGGTTCGCGGGCTGGCCGGGCGTACGGCCGAGGCGACCGATGAAGTCGGGCAGATGGTCGAAGACATCCAGCGCCAGACCAGCGAGGTGGTGGAGCAGATTCGCCAGTTGGCTGATGACCTGGTTCAGGGGGTCGGCCAGGTGGAAGGCACCGGACGGCAATTGCAGGATATCGCCGGCCTGGCCGCCACCGTGGAAACCCAGATCACCGAGATCGCCGAAGGCGCGGAGATCAATCGCAGCCAGTTGGACAGCCTGTTCGCCGCCGTCGAGCAGGTGCGTGGCGACCTGCGTGTAAGCGACGAGCAGACCCACCGCCTGGCGGAAGCGGCGCTGCAACTGGAAACCCAGGCCGAGACGGTCAGCGAGCGGCTGGCCCAGGTCGCCCTGGACGATTACCACCAGCGTGCCTATGACCTGGCCCGGGAGGGGGCGCAGGCTATCGGCGCGCGCTTCGAGGCGGATCTGGACGCCGGTCGCGTCACCCTCGGTGACCTGTTCGACCGTAATTACCAACCGCTGCCCGGCACGCGTCCGCAGAAGTACCGCACGCGTTTCGACCGCTACACCGACGAGGTCCTGCCGCGCATTCAGGAAGACCTGCTACAGCGCCATGAAGGGCTGGTCTTCGCGATTGCCTGTACCGCCGAAGGCTACGTGCCGACCCACAACCAGGCGTTCAATCATCCGCCCAGCGGGGATGTCCAGGTCGACATGCTCAAGAGTCGCAGCAAGCGCATGTTCAATGACCGCACCGGCCTGCGCTGCGGCAGTCATAGCCAGCCGATGCTGCTGCAGACCTATTGCCGTGATACCGGCGAGCTGATGCATGACCTGTCGGTGCCGATCGTCGTCGGCGGGCGGCAGTGGGGTGGGCTGCGCCTGGGCTATCGCCCGGAGGCCTGATGACCGTGCCGGCAAGTCCGAGGCACTGACGAAAAAAGCCGCGCAGGAGTTAGGCGCGGCTTTGAAGCGGACGCTCGGGAAGCGTCCGCGAAAGGGACTCAGTGATGTCCGCAGAGGGCATCCCGGCCGTGTTCGCCGAGGATGTTGAACAGGATGTTCAGTACCACGGCCCAGATCGAGGTCATGGCAATGCCGCTATGGGTGATCGGTTCCATCCACTGGGGCAGGGCGGCGAAGAAGTCCGGACGCACGACCGGCACCATGCCCATGCCGATACTTACCGCGACCAGCAACTGGTTGCGGCGGTCGACGATGTCCGCTTCGTGAAGGATGCGGATGCCGCTGGCGGCGACCATGCCGAACATGGCGATGCCGGCACCGCCCAGCACGGCCGGCGGAATCGAGGCGACCAGGAAGGCGGCCTTGGGCAGCAGGCTCAGGATGATCAGGAAGACCGCGGCGGCTGCGGTGACATAGCGGCTGCGCACGCCGGTCATCTGCACCAGGCCGATGTTCTGGGCGAACGAGGAGTGGGTGAAGGTGTTCATGAAGCCGGCGAAGAGCGACGCGCTGGCGTCGCACATCAGGCCCCGGCGCAGGCGGTTGGGGCAGATCTCCGTTTCGGTGACCTTGCCCAGGGCGAGGAACATGCCGGTGGACTCGACGAAGATGATCACCACGACCAGGCACATGGACAGCACGGGAGCCAGGTGGAACTCCGGTACGCCGAAGTGCAGCGGGGAGACGACGTCGAACCAGGGGCGCTGTTCCATGCCGTCCAGGCTGACCATGCCCATGCTGGCGCCGATGATGTAGCCCAGCAGCATGCCGATCAGCACCGAGACGTTGACCCAGAAGCCGCGCAGGAAGCGGTTGATCAGCAGGATGACGGCGAGCACGAAGGACGACAGGGCGAGGTATTCGAGCGCGCCGAAGTTGGCCGCGCCTTCGCCGCCGCCCGCCCAGTTGATCGCTACCGGGAACAGGCACATGCCGATGGAGGTGATCACGGTGCCGGTCACCAGCGGCGGGAAGAAGCGCACGATGCGGCTCATGAACGGAGCGATGAGCATGCCGAAGAAGCCGGCGGCGATGGTGGCGCCGAAGATGCCGTTCAGGCCCACGCCGGGCATCCCGGCCATGGCGACCATGCTGCCGACGGCGGCGAAGCTGGCGCCCATCATCACCGGCATGCGGATGCCCACCGGGCCGATGCCCAGCGACTGCACCAGCGTGGCGATGCCGGCGACCAGCAGGTCGGCGTTGATGAGGAAGGCGATTTCTTCACGGGAGAGACCGGCGGCCTGGCCGACGATCAAGGGGACGGCGACCGCGCCGCCGTACATCAGGAGAACGTGCTGGAACCCGACCAGCAGCAGCTGCAGCAAGGGCAAACGCTGGTCGACAGGCGAGCCGGTATGGGAGCGCTCAGATACCACGGACATGCAACACCTCGGTTTTTATTGTTGTCAGTCGCTGGTTGCCGGACGGGCACGACAACCGGGAAGTACTGGCCGATCTCACCCCCGGGGCCGAGCGGGTGAAGCGGTGCGGAACTTTATACTTGCGATGTGTATTAGGTTCAATTGATTTTTGTATACAACTCTTCGGTCACGTTTCGTCTTGGTGGTGTCGTAAGGCTCTAGGCTGCGTGTGTACTGGCCTGCGGGGAAATGTAGCCATGCGTCGAATGGACTACATTTTTTGCTTCAGTGAGCCTTTGTGCCGGCGGAAAGCAATCGCGGACGGAGTCCGCTCCTACGCCAAGGTCTGGCATTTACGTAGGAGCGGACTCTGTCCGCGATCGGCCGGCGCGCGCACCGAAGGTGAGGCGGGCTTTTGTTCAGGCATAAAAAAACCGCACCCGAAGGTGCGGTTTCTCTGGCCGTGCCGCAGGCTCAATTAACCTGGGCGCCCTTGGCGATCCAGTCGCCAACGAGCTTGCGCTCGTCCGGGGTCATCTGGGTGATGTTGCCCAGCGGCATGACCTGCGAGGCTACGGCCTGCGCCTGGATTCGCGGAGCGAGCTGCTGGATCTGCTGCGGAGTGTCGAACATCACGCCAGCCGGCGCGGTGCTGAACATGTTGCTGGTCGGCTTGGCCGAGTGGCACACGGCGCAGCGCTGCTGGATCACGTGATGGACCTTGTCGAAGTCTGCATCGCTACCGGCAGCGGAGGTTTGCGCCTGGGCCTGTTCGGTCGCGGCAGGCTTGGCTGCTTCTTCCTTGGCGCGCTCGGTCGCGGTCTTGCCACCGATGGCGGTTTCCGGCAGCGGCTGGTACTCCACCTTCGCAGCCTGGGCGCTGGTGGCGCTGTCGCTGCTGGGGAAGTTCGGGCCGGTGACGAAAGCCAGGGCGATCATGCCGACAGCGCCGGCGGGCAGGGCCCAGGCCATGCCGTTGCCTTCGTGGCGTGTGTTGAAGTAGTGACGCACGATCACTGCCAGGCCCGCGATGCACGCCAGGATCAGCCAGTTGTAGTGGCTGCCGTAGGTGCTCGGGAAGTGGTTGCTGATCATGATGAACAGCACCGGCAGGGTGAAGTAGTTGTTGTGGCGCGAACGCAGCAGACCCTTGGCCGGCAGTACCGGATCGGGCTGGCGGTTTTCCTCGATGGCCTTAACCAGCGCGCGCTGGGCCGGCATGATCACGCGGAATACGTTGCCCACCATGATAGTGCCGATGATGGCGCCAACGTGCAGGTAGGCGCCGCGGCCGCTGAACACCTGGCTGAGCAGGTAGGCGGCGAGGACGATCAGGGCGAACAGGATGGCGCCGAGCAGGGCAGGGGTCTTGCCCAGCGGGGAGTCGCACAGGGTGCTGTAGATGAACCAGCCGGCGACCAGCGAGCCGATGCCGATGGCGATGGCGGCGGCCGGAGCCAGGTCACTGCCCGGAGCGATCAGGTACAGGGTCGGGTTCAGGTAGAACACGATGGTCAGCAGGCAGACGCCCGACAGCCAGGTGGAGTAGGCCTCCCACTTGAACCAGTGCAGGTTGTCCGGCATTTTCGGCGGGGCGAGCTTGTACTTCTCCAGGTGGTAGATACCGCCACCGTGGATCGCCCAGAGATCACCGGAGAGACCTTCACGCGGGTTGGCGCGGTTCAGGTTGTTCTCCAGCCAGACGAAGTAGAACGAGGCACCGATCCAGGCGATGCCGACGATCATGTGAATCCAGCGAACCAGCAGGTTCGCCCATTCGACGAGATGTGCTTCCATTGTTATTACCTCTTGCCCTTGCACTGCCGTGGCGGTGGCTGGGCCTCTCTTATTAGTTTGCTTGGGGGTCGAGGAGGAGCTGTTCGTCCTCGGTGAAGAAATGCTCGTCGCAGTTGTTGCCAGAACCGCTGCGATCGACCACCAGGAAGTCATCCCGCTTTTCGATCGTCAGCACCGGGTGGTGCCAGACGCCGCGGTGGTAATTGACGCCCTGCTTGCCGTTGGACAGGAAAGCGCGGGCGAGGCCCGATACAGGTACGTCGCCAACTGGCGCGACCACGATCAGAAATGGGTTGCCGAGCAGCGGAATGAACGCTTGGCTGCCCTGCGGATGGCGCTCCAGCATGCGGATGCGCAACGGCATCTCCAGGGATTCGGCGCTGAAGATGCTGATGATCGCCTTGTCATCGGGCTGCGCCGTTTCGACGGTGGCGAGCTTGTGATAACGGCGGGTGGAGCCGTTGTTGATCATGAAAAAGTCGCTGCCTTCGGTTTCGATGACATCACCGAACGGTGCGAAGGCTTCCTTGGTCAACGGCTCGATCTTCAGGGTACGCATGGCTGGCCTACTTATTCGTTGTTCGCATGGGCCCCTTCGCAGGGAAGGGGAGTGAAGGTCCGCTCGCTCAGAGTTGCTGCAGGCGGAACATCGCGATCTTGTTGATCTCCGCCAGGGCGGTCTGGAACTCCTGCTCCGGCGTGTTGTGGATGCGCTCTTCGAACGCAGCCAGGATCTGGTGGCGATTGCTGCCCTTCACCGCCTTGATGAAGGGGAAGCCGAACTTGGCCTTGTAGGCGTCGTTGAGTTCGGTGAAGCGGGCGAACTCTTCGGCGGTGCAGTCCTGGATGCCGGCGCCGGCCTGTTCGGCGGTGCTGGAGGCGGTCAGCTCGCCACGGATGGCGGCCTTGCCTGCCAGGTCCGGGTGCGCGTTGATCAGGGCCAGTTGCGCGTCGTGGCTGGCGGACAGGAGGATGTCGGCCATGCGCTGCTGCAGCAGTTCGATGTCGTTCAGGCTGTCGTCGACGCCCAGGTCATAGGCCTTCTCGGCAACCCAGGGGGAGTGCTCGTAGATGTCGGCGAAGGTGGCGACGAAGGCGGCGCGGTCGAGGCTGGCCGGGGTCAGGGTCTGGAAGCGGCTCATGCCTGGTTCTCCTGCGCTTTGAACGGGTGGTTCTCGTGCCAGTGCTTGGCGATGTCGACGCGGCGGGTGATCCACACTTTCTCGTGGCCCTTCACGTACTGGATGAAGCGCTCCAGCGCGGCCATGCGGGCCGGACGGCCGAGCAGGCGGCAGTGCATGCCGATGGAGAGCATCTTCGGTGCGCCTTCGGCACCTTCGGCGTAGAGCACGTCGAACGCGTCCTTGAGGTATTCGAAGAAGTCGTCGCCCTTGTTGAAGCCCTGCACCTGGGTGAAGCGCATGTCGTTGGTGTCCAGGGTGTAGGGGATCACCAGGTGCGGCTTCTCGGCGGTGCTCGCCGGGTCCCAGTAGGGCAGGTCGTCATCGTAGGTGTCGGAGTCGTAGAGGAAGTTGCCTTCCTCGCGCACGATGCGGCGAGTGTTCGGGCCCAGGCGGCCGGTGTACCAGCCCTGCGGGCGCTGGCCGGTCAGGTCGGTGAGGATGCGGACGGCTTCGAGCATGTGCTCGCGCTCCTGCGCCTCGTCCATGTACTGGTAGTCGATCCAGCGGTAGCCGTGGCTGCAGATCTCGTGACCGTCGGCGACCATCTGGCGGATTGCCTCGGGGTGGCGCTGGGCGGCCATGGCCACGGCGAAGATGGTCATTGGCAGGTCGTACTTCTTGAACAGCTTGAGCAGGCGCCATACGCCAGCGCGACTACCGTACTCGTACAGCGATTCCATGCACATGTTGCGCTCGCCCTTGAGCGGCTGCGCGGCCACCATTTCGGAGAGGAAGGCTTCGGACTCCTTGTCTCCGTGCAGGATGCAACGCTCGCCGCCTTCCTCGTAGTTGAGGACGAAGGACAGGGCGATGCGGGCATCGTTCGGCCAATGGGGGTGGGGAATGTTGTTGCCGTAACCGATCAGGTCGCGTGGGTAGTCGGCGCTCACTGCAGTGTTCCTTCTTGTGGTTGGCGGTCTGCGCGGAGTCGATGGACCGGGCGCTGCCGTTGATGGGTGCATTGTATACAAAATGTTTGGCTATCTGTAAATACAATCTGCACAACAGTCGTTTCACTTTCCTATAGATGCACGAATCGCCGGTTCAACCCCGTGTGGCCGCGTCTTTCGGTGGCTGCAGCCCAGTCGGCAGGCGTCTGGCACCCGCGTGCAGGGGGTGGTTGAAAGCGCCTTTTGCAAAGATGAATCACTTTTTTGTATACAATTGATCGCGTTGCTGGGTATATTCGGCTCCGCGCAAACGCACTTGCCGGCTGTCCATGCGACAGCCCGCCGAATTCGAATCAACAAGACAGAGGAGGAAGGTGTCCGCCGGCGACGCCGGAGACATCGAGAAGCCCATGGGACGCTTGACCACTCACGTACTGGATTCCGCCCACGGCTGCCCTGGCCATGGCATCAAGATCGAGCTGTACCGCGTCGAAGGCCAGCAGTTGGAGCTGATCGCCACCCGCGTTACCAATGACGACGGCCGTTGCGACGAGCCGCTGCTGCAGGGCGAGGACTTCCGCGCCGGCGTTTACCAGTTGCTGTTCAATGCCGGCGACTATTACCGCGCCCGTGGCGTCGAGTTGCCGAAGCCGGCGTTCCTCGACCAGGTCGTACTGCGTTTCGGCATTGCCTCCGAAGCCGACCACTACCACGTACCGCTGCTGATTTCCCCCTACAGCTACTCCACTTATCGCGGTAGCTAGTCTGCGCAAGACCTTCCCGGACTCTTCGTGGAGTCTTCCTCAGCCCGCCCACACTGCGGGCTTTTTTTTGCCCGCTGGAAAGCAAAATTGCGTGGGAGTCATGGGCACGCCCAGCGTAATTGGGCTAGAAGAAGTGGGGAAAAATCTGTTGTGAGGAGAGGTATGAGCAGGATTCTGATCGTCGATGAGCAACCGGTAACTCGTCATGCATTGCGGCTGATGATGGAAGCGGACAGGCATGAGGTCGTTGGCGAGGCGGACAACGGTCCCGACGCTTTGCTTCAGGTGCGCCAGTGCAGGCCGGACCTGATGATCCTCGAACTGTCGATTCCGCGGCTGGGTGGGTTGGAAGTCCTGCAGCGCCTGGTGGCCCAGGAGTCACCGGTGAAAGTACTGGTGCTGACCTCGCAGGATTCCCAATACTTTGCCGGACGCTGCCTGACCGCCGGGGCGGCCGGTTTCGTCAGCAAGCAGGAAGACCCGCAGGCCGTACGCGAAGCGGTGCGCGCCATCGCCCAGGGCCACAGCTATTTCCCCAGTCATGCGCTGGGCAGCGTCAGTGCGGCGGAGGAGGCCGGGCACGGTGAACTGCTCAAGGGGCTTTCGGTCCGTGAACTGAGCGTGCTGCAGCTGCTGGCGCGTGGTTTGAGCAATATTGCCATCGCCGACCAGCTGGCGATCAGCGACAAGACGGTGAGCACCTACAAGGTGCGCCTGATGCAGAAGCTGCAAGCCAAATCGCTGGTGGAACTGATCGACATCGGACGCCGGCATGGGTTGGTCGAGGGCGGTGCTGCTCCCGAAACGGATGATGTGGCGGCCGCGCTCACCGATGAGCAGCAGCGGGAGTTGGGCCAGCTGCGCCAGATGATTGACTCCTTGCCCTATCCCATGACCATCCGTGGCCTGGATGCGCGCGTGCTGTTTTGCAATCAGGCCGCGGTGGACCTCACGGGATTGAGGAGAGAGGACATCGTGGGCCACTTCGTCGGGGAGTTGGGTTTGTTACAGGATCCCCATGAAGCCGAGTTGATGCGCAAGAACCTGATTACCGCCATCAACGAGGGGCAACCCTACGAGCTCGACGTCGAGCTTCTGTCGACCAGGGGGCGGCGTGTGTTCCAGCACTGGGGGCGCCCCTATCGGGACGCGAACGGCCAGTTGCTCGGGGCGATCTGTGGGGCGTCCAATGTCACCGAGCGCGACGATCTGATCCGTGCGCTGCGCAATGCCAATGCGCAGATCGATTCCATCAGTCGCGGCAAGAGCCAGTTCCTCGCCAGCATGGGCAGCGAGTTGCAGGGGCCTTTGCAGAATATCGCGGCGATGATCGATCTGGCGCTCAACCAGAGCGATCCCGAACGTCGCCGTGAACCGCTGGGTGTTGCGCGCTCGCTGGCGAACAACCTGCTGCATGTACTCGATGACCTGCAGATGCTCAGCCGTGCGGAGTCCGGGCGGTTGCCGCTGACGCCGGAGGCGATCGACCTGCGCAGCTTGCTCGAGCGCAAGCTGGAAAAACTGCGCGAGCCGGCCAAGGCCAAGGGGCTTGAGGTACAGACAGACTTCGATCTGGCGTTGCAGACCCGTGTCTGGTGCGACCCGCACCCATTGCGCCTGGTGCTCGACAATCTGCTGAGCAATGCACTGAGGTTCACTGACCGTGGGGCTGTTGTCTTGCGCTTGCAGGCACGCGGGCAGGGGCAGGGCATGGTCGGCGTGCAGATCGATGTGGTCGATACCGGTGTCGGTATCCCCGAGGAAGATCAGGCCGGGCTGTTCGATCCCTTCACCCGGACGTTGGAAAGCCACCAGGTGCGCAAGGGGGGCAGCGGACTGGGGCTGGCGCTCTCGCGCAGCCTGGTGGAGGCGATGGGCGGTGAACTGCTGATGAACAGCCGGACAGGTGCCGGCACTGAGTTCACCATCCACCTGGAGCTGCCGACTGCGGAAGGCTGAGACGTCGGTGGCCACGTGCCAAATCCGTTGCTAGAAACGAAAGGCCCCGGCAATTGCCGGGGCCTTGGTTTTTGCAACGTGCGCAGCCTGTTCAGAGGAAGATGAACTTGGCCACGAAGATCGCGCACAGCGCATAGAGGCTGACGGTCACGTCCTTGTGGCGGCCGGTGAAGACCTTCATCGCGACGTAGGTCACGAAGCCCAGGGCGATACCGTCGGCGACCGAGAAGGTCAGCGGCATCATGATCACGGTGACGATGGCCGGGATGGTCTCGGTGTGCTCGTTCCAGTCGATGTGAGCCATGCCGCCCATCATCAGCATGGCGACGTAGATCAGCGCGCCGGCGGTAGCGTAGGCGGGGATCATGCCGGCCAGCGGGGCGAAGAACATCGCGGCGACGAACAGCACGCCTACCACCACGGCGGTCAGACCGGTACGGCCACCGGCGGCGACGCCCGCGGCGCTTTCCACGTAGCTGGTTACTGGCGGAACGCCCAGCACCGCGCCGAAGGCGCTGGAGGTGCTGTCGGCCTTCATCGCCTTGGACAGGTTCTCGATGCGGCCGTCTTCACGTACCAGGTGCGCGCGCTGGGCGACGCCCATCAGGGTGCCGGCGGTGTCGAACATGTGCACGAAGAGGAAGGCCAGGATCACGCTGATCATGGTCACGTTGAATGCGCCGGAAATGTCCATCGCCAGGAAGGTCGGCGCCAGGCTCGGGGGCATGGAGAACACGCCGCCGAACTGGACGATACCCAGGGCGATGCCGGCCACGGTGACGGTGAGGATGCTGATCAGGATGCCGCCGAACACGCGGCGGTATTCCAGCACCGCGATCATCAGGAAGCAGATCGCGGCGAGCAGCGGGCCGGGGCTGGTCAGGTCACCCAGGTGGACCAGGGTGGCGGGGCTGGCGACCACGATACCGGCGGTCTTCAGGCCGATCAGCCCGAGGAACAGGCCGACGCCGGCGCCCATGGCGAAGCGAAGGCTCACCGGGATGCTGTTGAGCAGCCATTCACGGATGCGCGAGAAGGTCAGGATCATGAAGGCGATGCCGGAGATGAACACCGCGCCCAGCGCGATCTCCCAGCTGTAGTTCATGGTCTTGACCACGGTGTAGGTGAAGAAGGCGTTGAGACCCATGCCCGGCGCCAGGCCCACCGGCCAGTTGGCGTACAGGCCCATCAGGAAGCAGCCCAGCGCCGCGGCAAGGCAAGTCGCGACGAACGCGGCACCGTGGTCGATACCGGCGTCGGCCATGATGTTGGGGTTGACGAAGATGATGTACGCCATGGTGATGAAGGTCGTGAGGCCCGCGGCGAGCTCGGTCTTCACGGTGGTGCCATGCTGGCTGAGCTTGAACAGACGTTCCAGCAGGCCGGTAGCAGGCGGGCTTGATGCAAAGGCTTGTTGTTCTTGTTTGGTGCTTTCCACAGCGGTACTCCTCAACGCTCTTGTTGTTGGTCCCTTTGCCGTCGGCTGGTTCACCTGCGTCCCTTGCGCTAACGGAAAGAGTTGTGAGGGTGTGATTAGTTGACCCTTTAGTCAGGAAGTCACGCCGCGATTATGCAGTTGTGTACAAAAACTTCAAATAATGTTTAGTGCCTGAGTGAAAGTTTTTTACAAGAAAAGGCTCGGAATGGTCTCAGGACAAGGTCGGACGCATCCGCTGGGTGGCGCGCCGTTGGCGTCAATCACTACTCGCTTGGGATGACTGCACGATAGTGGCCATTTTGTGTACACTGTTGCCCAATACCTGGCCGATGCCAGCTCTTCGCCAGCCCCTTCGGATTTCGCGCCGGCCCCACTCCGGCTGATCAAGGTTCGACACCAATGACCGACCAGTTGCAACAGATCAGGAAGCAGCCGCGCAATGGCAAGAGCCGCAGCGGCACTCAGGATGAAATCGTCTACGCGCACATCTTCGACGCGATCCTTGAGCAGCGCCTCGCGCCCGGCACCAAGCTGAGCGAAGAAGCCCTCGGGGAAATCTTCGGCGTCAGCCGCACCATCATCCGCCGCGCCCTGTCGCGCCTGGCCCATGAGCAGGTCGTGCTGCTGCGCCCGAACCGTGGCGCCGTGGTGGCCAGCCCGAGCATCGACGAAGCCCGGCAGATCCTCTTCGCCCGCCGCACCGTCGAGCGCGCAATCACCGAACTGGCCGTGGATAACGCCAGCGGCGAAACCCTTGCCGAACTGCGCGACATGGTGAAGCAAGAGCAGTCCAGCTTCGCCCGTGGCGACCGTGGTGCCGGCATCCGCCTCTCCGGCGAGTTTCACCTGAAGCTTGCCGAGATGGCGAAGAACGCTCCGCTGGTGGTCTTCCAGCGCAGCCTGGTGTCGCAGACCTCGCTGATCATCGCCCAGTACGAAAGCGGCGGTCGTTCGCACTGCTCGTTCGACGAGCACAACGAGATCCTCGACGCCATCGAGAAGGGCGACAAGGAAAAGGCCGTGACCCTGATGATGCACCACATGGCGCACATCGATGACAAGCTGAACCTGGACGTGGACGGCGCCTCCGGCGACCTGCACGCGGTGTTCTCGCACCTGCTGGCCGGCAAGAAGAAGCCGCGCCGCAGCAAGGCGGATGCCGATTCGGCGGCCTGATCGGCGAGTTTGAAAAAGCCCCGCGATTGCGGGGCTTTTTCGTTTCTGCCTGGTTCGCCGATCTCTGTAGGAGCGGGCCATGCCCGCGATCGCGCCCATGGGGCGCTCCTACAGGGGGCGGAGCCGCGTCAGGCCTGCTTCAGTAGCCGCTTGGCAATCATCTCGCCAATGGGGATTGCCGACGTGGCGGCGGGCGAGGGCGCGTTGCACACGTGCAGCATGCGCGGCGTTTCCAGGAACAGGAAATCGTGCACCAGCGTGCCGTCGCGCAGTACCGCCTGGGCGCGGATGCCGGCTTCCATCGGTTGCAGGTCATCCAGTTGCAGGGATGGGCAATACTTGCGGCACTGCTCCAGGTAGCCAGCCTTGAACAGCGAGTTCTTCATCTCAGCCAGCCCTGAGCGCAGGTTGGCGCCGATGGTTTTCCAGAAGCCGGGGAAGCGCGCGTATTCCGCCACATCGGCAAGGTTAGTGGAGAACTTCGGATAACCCTCGCGGGCAAAGCCAAGCACCGCGTTGGGGCCGACCGTGACGCTGCCGTCGATCATCCGCGTGAGGTGGATACCGAGGAAGGGCAGCGCAGGATCGGGGATCGGGTAGATCAGGTGGCGGACGATGTCGTTCCTGCTCGCCGGCAGCCGGTAGTACTCGCCGCGGAACGGAATGATCCGGTGCTGCACCTCGATCCCCGCCAGGCGCGCCAGACGGTCGGATTGCAGGCCGGCGCAGACCACCAGCTGACGCGCCTTCCAGGTTTGTTCGCCGCTACGGATCAGCACATCATCGCCGCCCTCGCGGATTGCATCGACCTTCACTTCCAGGCGCACCTCGCCGCCGGCGCGCTCGATCACCGAGGCCATCGCGTGGCAGACCTGGCGGTAGTCGAGGATGCCGGTACTGGAGACGAACAGCCCGCCCTGGCCGACGATGTTCGGCTCGCGTTCGCGCATCTCGCCGGCCTCCACGCGCTTGACGTCCAGGCCATTGAGCCTGGAACGCTCCAGCAGTGTTTCCATGCGCTGCAGTTCCAGCGCATTGGACGCCACCAGCAGCTTGCCGCAGACGTCGTAAGGGATGCCGTGCTCGTCGCAGAAGTCCTTGGTGGCCTGGGCGCCGCGCTTGCACAGGTCGGCCTTCAGGCTGCCGGGCGTGTAGTAGATGCCAGCGTGGATCACGCCGCTGTTGTGGCCGGTCTGGTGGCGGGCAAGGCTGTTTTCCTTCTCCAGCAGGAGCAAGGATGCGCCGGGGCGTAGTTGCAGCAGCCGCATGGCCGTGGCCAGGCCGACGATGCCGCCGCCGATGATGCAGAAGTCGTAGGTCATTGCGCCTGCCGTGAGCCTGATTCGATGGCCCACAGCGTGGCTGAGTGTGGCCCGTCAGGCAATTGCTCTTCCAGTCGTGGAGGGGCGGACAAGGCCTGGGGCGTCACCACGCTTGCCTAGTAGGAGCGCGCCATGCCCGCGATCGCGCGCATGGCGCGCTCCTACAGGGGAAGACTTGCGCGGTACGGGAAAGAAAAGCGACCCCGGCGCCGGGTTGGTCCTGAGCGAGGACCCGGCGCCGGAGCCGTAAGGGGTCAACCGCGGCGATGCACGCTGCGGCCGTGGGCGAAGGTTTCCTTCACGGTACGGTCGTCGCCGAGGATGACCAGTGCGAAGAGTTTCTCCTCCAGGGTCTTGGCCTGCAGCAGGCGGTAGTCCAGCAGCGGGGTGGCCTTGTAGTCGAGGACAACGAAGTCGGCCTCGTTGCCCTGGGCGAAGCTGCCGACCTTGTCCTCCAGCTCCAGCGCGCGGGCGCCGCCGAGGGTGGCCAGGTACAGCGACTTGAACGGGTCGAGCTTGATGCCTTGCAGCTGCATCACCTTGTAGGCCTCGTTCAGCGACTGCAGCTGGGAGAAGCTGGTGCCGGCGCCGACGTCGGTGCCCAGGCCGACCTTGACCTTGTGCTTTTCCAGCTTCGCCAGGTCGAACAGGCCGCTACCGAGGAACAGGTTGGAGGTCGGGCAGAAGGCCACGGCCGAACCGGTTTCCGACAGGCGCTGGCATTCGCCGTCGCACAGGTGTACGCCGTGGGCGAACACCGAGCGCGGGCCGAGCAGGCCGTGGTGGTCATAGACGTCCAGGTAGCCCTTGCGCTCCGGGAACAGCTCCTTGACCCACTCGATTTCCTTGAGGTTCTCGGACAGGTGCGTGTGCATGTACACGCCCGGATGCTCCTTGAGCAGGCGGCCGGCGGCGTCGAGTTGTTCCGGGGTACTTGTGGGAGCGAAGCGCGGGGTCACCGCGTAGAGCAGGCGGCCCTTGCCGTGCCAGCGCTCGATCAGCGCCTTGCTGTCGGTGTAGCTGCTCTCGGCCGTGTCGGTCAGGTAGTCCGGCGCGTTGCGGTCCATCATCACCTTGCCGGCGATCAGGCGCAGGTCGAGCTTCTCGGCGGCGCCGAACAGCGCGTCCACCGACTGCGGATGTACGGTGCCGAACACCAGCGCGGTAGTGGTGCCGGCGCGCAGCAGTTCCTTGAGGAAGATGCCGGCAACGTCGGCGGCATGGGCCGGGTCGGCGAACTGCTTCTCGGTGGGGAAGGTGTAGGTATTCAGCCAGTCCAGCAGTTGCTCGCCGTAGGAGGCGATCATGCCGGTCTGTGGGTAGTGGATGTGGGTGTCGATGAAGCCGGGGGTGATCAGCGCGTCGTGGTATTGAACCACTTCGACGCCGCCCAGTTGCGGTAGCAGGTCGGCGGCGTGGCCGACGCGGGCAACCTTGCCGTCTTCCACCAGCAGGATGCCGTCCTCGAAATACTGGTAGGACTTCTCCACGCCGACTTCGGCCGGGTCGGCGACGCTGTGCAGGATGCTGGCTCGGTAGGCTTTGGCTTGAGTGCTCATCGATCTCTCGCAAATCGGATTGGCGCGTCATCGGACGCTCTTCGATGGGTATCGCTGGCGCTCCACCCATCCTACAAAAAACAGTTCATGGAACCGTAGGATGGGTGGAGCGGAGCGATACCCATCACGAAACCATGCAGGTCGGAAATCAGGCGCCGCTTTCGGCGGCGCGTGCGCGGCGGCTTGTCGGTAACAGTTTGGCCACGGTGTTCTCGCCCTTGGCGGTCTCCTGACCGAAGGTGGCGTTGTAGGTGGCGATCACCTCGCCGGCGATGGACACGGCGATCTCCACCGGCAGCTTGCCCTTTACCTCGCTGATGCCCATGGGGCAGCGCATGCGCTGCACGGTGTCGGCGGCGAAACCACGGTCGCGCAGGCGGTGTTCGAACTTGGCGCGCTTGGTGTCCGAGCCGATCAGGCCGAAGTAAGTGAAGTCGTTGCGCTCGAGGATCTTCGCGGTCAGCTCCAGGTCCAGCGCATGGTTGTGGGTCATGACGATGAAGTAGCTGCCGGCGGGCATCTCGTCGATCTCGTCGATCACGTCCTCGTTGATCGCGCGGGTGACGCCCTCGGGGATGTGGTCGGGGAATTCGGCCTCGCGCGAGTCGATCCAGCGCACCTTGCACGGCAGGCTGGCGAGCAGCGGTACCAGGGCGCGGCCGACGTGGCCGGCGCCAAACACGGCGATGTGCGCCTGGGGCTGGCCCATGGGTTCGAACAGCAGTACGGTGGCGCCGCCGCAGCACTGGCCGAGGCTGGCGCCGAGGCTGAAGCGCTCCAGCTTCGGTTCGCGCGCGCGGGCCAGCAGCATATCGCGGGCGATCTGCATGGCCTTGAATTCGAGGTGGCCGCCGCCGATGGTGTCGTAGATCTTGTCGGCGCTCACCACCATCTTGGAGCCGGCGTTGCGCGGGGTCGAGCCGCGTTCTTCGATGATGGTCACCAGCACGCTGGCTTCGGCGCGCTGTTGCAGGTCGGCGAGGGCACTGATCCAGTTCATCGTTCGATCCTCGGGTTGAGGGTTCTGTCGCTGTCTTCTGGGTCCCCGCATTCGCGGGGAAGACGAATCGATGCGTGCGGGCGCGATGCGCTTCCGCGTTTTGCTTTGTCGTCATTCCCGCGAACGCGGGAACCCAGAATCCAAGGTAATAGGGTGGGGCGCCGCTGACCCGGGGGAGGACGGGATTGGGGACGTCTTCCCTTGCCAGCGGCACCCCATGGTCACTGCATCACGCCGGCTCGACCTGGGCCGGTGCCTTCTCGACCTGGGCCAGCTTCAGCTTGCGCATCTGCTCCACGCCCCAGAGCACGCGCTCGGGGGTGGCCGGGGCGTCGATCTGCGGCTGGGCGCGGTAGTCGGCCAGGCTCGCCACGGCGTCCTTGATCGCGCAGAACACTGAGATGCCGAGCATGAACGGCGGCTCGCCGACGGCCTTGGAGTGGAACACCGTCTGCTCCGGGTTCTTGCGGTTTTCCACCAGCTTCACCCGCAGGTCGATGGGCATGTCGGCGACGGCCGGGATCTTGTAGCTCGCCGGGCCGTTGGTCATCAGCTTGCCCTTGGCGTTCCACACCAGTTCTTCCATGGTCAGCCAGCCCATGCCCTGGACGAAGCCGCCTTCCACCTGGCCGATGTCGATGGCCGGGTTCAGCGAGGCGCCGACGTCGTGGAGGATGTCGCTGCGCAGCATCTTGTACTCGCCGGTGAGGGTGTCGACGATCACCTCCGAGCAGGACACGCCATAGGCGAAGTAGTAGAACGGCCGGCCGCGCGCCTTGGTGCGGTCGTAGAAGATCTTCGGCGTGCGGTAGAAACCGGTGGAGGAGAGCGATACCTGGCCGAAGTAGGCCTGCTGGATCAGCTCCTCGAACGGCAGGATGAGGTCGCGCACGCGCACCTGGTTGTTGCGGAACTCGACGTCTTCCTCGGTCACCTTCCAGTGCCTGGCGGCGAATTCCACCAGGCGCTGGCGGATGATTTCGGCGGCGTTCTGCGCGGCCTTGCCGTTCAGGTCGGCGCCGCTTGATGCGGCAGTCGGCGAAGTGTTGGGCACCTTGTCGGTGTTGGTCGCGGTGATTTGCACGCGGTCGATGTCAACCTGGAAGACCTCGGCCACTACCTGGGCGACCTTGGTGTTCAGGCCCTGGCCCATCTCGGTGCCGCCGTGGTTCAGGTGGATGCTGCCGTCGGTGTAGATGTGGATCAGCGCGCCGGCCTGGTTGAGGAAGGTGGCGGTGAAGCTGATGCCGAATTTCACCGGGGTCAGCGACAGGCCTTTCTTGAGCACCGGGCTATTGGCGTTGAACTCGCGAATCTCGGCGCGGCGCTTGGCGTACTCGGCGCTGGCTTCCAGTTCCTCGGTCATCTCCTCCAGCAGGTTGTGTTCCACCTGCTGGTAGTAATGGGTGATGTTGCGCTCGTCCTTGCCGTAGTAGTTGCGCTTGCGCACTTCCAGCGGGTCCTTGCCGAGGTGGCGCGCGACCGCGTCCATGATCTCCTCGATGGCGACCATGCCCTGCGGGCCGCCGAAGCCGCGGTAAGCGGTGTTCGACGCGGTGTTGGTCTTGCAGCGGTGACCATTCACCGTGGCGTTGCCGAGGAAGTAGGCGTTGTCGGAGTGGAACATCGCGCGGTCGACGATGGAGCCGGAAAGGTCCGGCGAGTAGCCGCAGTTGCCGGCCAGCTCGATGTTGATGCCGTGCAGCAGGCCGTCATCTTCGAAGCCCACGTCGTATTCGACGTAGAACGGGTGGCGCTTGCCGGTCATCTGCATGTCTTCGACGCGCGGCAGACGCATCTTCGCCGGGCGACCGGTGAGGCGCGCAATTACCGCGCACAGGCAGGCCGGAGCGGCAGCCTGGGTTTCCTTGCCACCGAAGCCACCGCCCATGCGGCGCATGTCGATGACCACCTTGTTGAAGGAGATGCCCAGCACTTCGGCGACCAGCTTCTGCACCTCGGTGGGGTTCTGCGTCGAGGTGTAGACGATCACGCCGCCGTCTTCGGTGGGCATCACCGAGGAGATCTGCGTCTCCAGGTAGAAGTGTTCCTGGCCGCCGATGTGCAGGGTGCCCTGGATGCGGTTCGGCGCGGTGGCCAGTTGGCCTTCCGAATCGCCGATCTTGTGCTGGTGGCTGTCGAGCACGAAATGCTTCTTGCGCAGCGCTTCGACCACGTCGAGCACCGGTTCCAGGTCCTCGTACTCGATGATCGCGGCCATGGCCGCCTTGCGTGCGGTTTCCAGGCTGTCGGCGGCGACGGCGATGACCATCTGGCCGACGTACTCGACCTTGCCGTCCGCCAGCAGCGGGTCACCGGCGACCACCGGGCCGATATCCAGCTGACCGGGTACGTCGTCCTTGGTGATGGCGATTGCCACACCGGGGAACTGGTAGCAGGGGCTGACGTCCAGCTTGGTGATGCGCGCATGGGCGCGGTCGCTCATGCGGGCATAGACGTGCAGCTGGTTGGGGAATTCCAGGCGGTCGTCGATGTACTGCGCTTCGCCGCTGACGTGCTTGGGCGCGCTCTCGTGCTTGACGTTGCGGCCCACGCCGGTGGTGAGGTCGGCGCGGAACAGCGCAGTGAGTTCTTCCTGGCTCTTCTGGGGCTTATGCATAGTGGGTCACCCGGGTTACGGCCTGAGGGGCTTCCAGTTCCAGGAAGCACTTGCGCAGCAGGTTCTGTGCGGTAAGCAGGCGGTATTCCTTGCTCGCACGGAAGTCGGTGAGCGGGGTGAAGTCCTCGCTCAGTGCTTGCGCGGCACGCTCGAAGGTGGCGCTGTTGAAGGTCTGGCCGAGCAGCGCGGCTTCGCAGGCTGTGGCGCGTTTCGGGATGGCGGCCATGCCGCCGAAGCCGGTGCGTACGGCGGTGATCTTGCAGTCTTCCACGGTAATCTGGAACGCGGCGCAGACGGCGGAGATGTCGTCGTCCAGGCGCTTGGAGACCTTGTAGGCGCGGAACGCCTGGTTGGCCTGCGGACGCGGGATGATCACCTGCTCGATGAACTCGCCTTCCTGACGCGCGGTGACCTTGTAGTCGATGAAGTATTCATCGATCGGCAGCTCACGGCGTTCGCTGCCCTTGCGCAGCACCAGGCGCGCACCCAGGGCGATCAGCAACGGCGGCGAGTCGCCGATGGGGGAGGCGTTGCCGATGTTGCCGCCCAGGGTGCCCTGGTTGCGGATCTGCAGCGAGGCGAAGCGGTGCAGCAGCTCGCCGAAGTCCGGGTAGTCGCGGGACAGCGCTTCGTAGCAGTCGGTCAGCGGGGTCGCGGCGCCGATCTCGATGCGGTCGTCGAAGACTTCGACGCGCTTCATTTCCTCGACATGGCCGACGTAGATCATCACCGGCAGTTCGCGGTGGAACTGGGTGACTTCCAGGGCCAGGTCGGTGCCGCCGGCCAGCAGGCGAGCCTGCGGATTGGCGGTGTAGATGTCGGCGAGGTCGGCGATGGTCAGCGGCAGCAGGCAGCGCTTGTCGCCGCTGTTGAGCTCGGCAGTCTCGTTGGGCGCGATGGCCTTGAGTTGGGCAATGATTTCGGCTTGGGCGACGTCGAACTGGTCCGGCTGCTTCTGGCAGCAGGACTGCTCGGCGGCATCCAGGATCGGGCGGTAGCCGGTGCAGCGGCACAGGTTGCCTGCCAGCGCTTCATGGGCTTCGGCCTTGCGTTCCTCGACGGTTTCGCCGGCGGTGTTCTTCTGCAGGGCGAACAGCGACATGACGAAGCCGGGGGTGCAGAAGCCGCACTGCGAGCCGTGGCAGTCGACCATGGCCTGCTGCACGCCGTGCAGTTCGCCACGGTGCTTCAGGTCATCGACGCTGATCAGCTGCTTGCCGTGCAGCGAGGAGACGAAGGTCAGGCAGGAGTTGAGGGTGCGGTAGCGGATGCGCTCGGCACCTTTTTCGCCGACCAACTCGCCGACGACCACGGTGCAGGCGCCACAGTCACCGGAGGCGCAGCCCTCCTTGGTGCCGGTCTTGCCCAGGGTCTGGCGCAGGTAGTTGAGCACGGTGAGATTGGGGTCGAGGCGGTCTTCGACGCGCAGCTCGCGGTTGAGCAGGAACCTGATCAAGGCTTGCCTCCAGGCTGATTCTTGTTTTTGGTAGGGCACTTGATGATGAATTTATGAAAAGCTGACTTTTGAGTCAATAAAAATTCCGTCCGAATGGTCAGAAAATTTTTCTGGAGGTGATGAGTGGTGTGGTTGGGATTTGTGTAGGAGCGGGCCATGCGCGCGATCGCGGGCATGGCCCGCTCCTGCAGGGGGCGAAAGGATCTGGGCGTAGGATGGGTGAAGCCTAGGCAATACCCATGCTGGATCGTTGATCGATGGGTATCGCTTCGCTCCACGCCATCCTACGAGAGCGCAGCACCGTCGCGACCAGGCGGCAGAAAGAAAAAAGGCGGCAAGCCGGGGTGGGGCTTGCCGCCAAGGCGTGGAACGCTTTCGTCAGGCTTGCTGGGTGGCGCTCAGCTGGTATTCCTCGCCGGCGTAGTAGGCGCGCACACGCGGGTTCATCACCGCGCGCCAGAGCGGTGGGAACAGCGCGAGGACGATCATCCCGGCGTAACCGTTGGGCAATTGCGGGCTCTCGTCGAAGTGCCGCAGTACCTGGTAGCGCCGCTTGGCGTTGGCGTGGTGGTCGGAATGCCGCTGCAGGTGGAAGAGGAACAGGTTGGTCAGCAGGAAGTTGCTGTTCCAGGAGTGCTCGTGGGTGGTCCGCTCGTAGCGCCCGCTGTCCAGCCGGCGGCGGTGCAGGCCGTAGTGCTCGACGTAGTTGACGATCTCCAGCAGGGTGAAGGCCATCACCGACTGGCCGATGAAGTAAATTGCGCCGATCCAGCCGAAGGCGATGCTGAAACCCGCCAGGAATAGCGCGCTGATCACGTACCACGCGATCAATTCGTTGCGCCAGTGCAGCGCTGGCAGGCCCTTGCGCTTCAGGCGTTCGCTCTCCAGCTTCCAGGCATTGAGGAAGTTGTACTTGTAGGCGTGGGGCAGGAAGGCGTAGAGGCTCTGGCCGTAGCGTGATGAAGAAGCGTCTTCCGGCGTGGAGACATGCACGTGGTGTCCACGTACATGCTCGACCTTGAAGCCGGCGTAGCACACCGCCGCCAGCAGCAGGCCGCCGGCGTTCTGTTCCAGCTCCGGGTCCTTGTGGATCAGTTCGTGGGAGACGGTGATGCCGATGGCGCCCATCACGGTGCCGACCGAGAGAATCCAGCCCAGCTGGCCGACCCAGTTCCAGGCGTCATAGGTGGCCAGCACCCAGCCACCGTAGGCCAGCATGCCCAGCAGCAGTGGCACGGTGGCCAGGCTCAGCAGGCGATAGTAGCCCTCGCGCTCCATGGGCGGGACTTCCTCCGTTTCGTCGGGGTTGGCCGGATCGCGGCCGACCACGAAGTCCAGCAGCGGAATCACCCCGAACACCACGGTGATCACCAGCCAGGCCCAGGCATTGGGGTAGTTGCTGCCGTACGACCACCAGTAGCTGACGGGAATGCCGAACACCGGCACCAGCCAGATCCAGTAACCGGCCTTTTTCAGGCGCAGCGTCCAGGCGGGGGAGAGAAACGCGAACATGGGCGACTCCCGAACAGTCTTGCGTGTAGGATTGTCAGACAATCCTGCGCCCATTCTTCTCGTCGGATGCACCAACCTTTGTTCTGTCGTCCACCCGCCGGAGGGGATGGTGCGGTAACACCCTGTGTTACACTGCCCGGCCGCACCGCCCCTTCGAAAGCGCCCCCGATCACTAAGGACAACCATGACGTTCAAGGCCCCGGACAGCCTGGCTGAGCAGATCGCGCATCACCTTGCCGAACGCATCATCCGGGGCGAACTCAAGGAGCGCGAGCGCATCCAGGAACAGAAGGTCACCCAGACCCTCAACGTCAGTCGCGGCTCGGTACGCGAGGCGCTGCTGATCCTGGAACGTCGCCATCTTGTGGTGATCCTGCCGCGCCGTGGCGCGCAGGTGTCCGAGCTGTCTGCGGCGCACGTCGAGAGCCTCTACTCGCTGGTTACCGAGCTGTACATCATGCTCGCCAGCAGCGTGGCCCGGCGCTGGCGCGAAGAGGGCGACCTGGAGCCGTTCCTGGCGATCCAGCAGCGCCTGCTGGACAGCCTGGAACGCGGCGACATCAACGCCTTCGTCGAATCCAGCTTCGACATCATGCGCGCCGCCTTCCCGTTCGCCGCCAACCCCTACCTGCAGGAAACCGTGGATAACCTCCTGCCGGCCATCAGTCGCACCTATCATCTGGCCCTGGAACGCCGCAAAGGCGAAATGAGCCAGTTCATCGGCAGCTTCGAGCAATTGCTCCGCGCCGTGGTCGGACGTGACGAGGCAGCGATCCGCGAGGTGCTGCTCGACTACAGTCGGCGCAACAGCCAACTGGTCCTGGCCGCGCTGGCCGAACGATAAGCATCCGGGGGGGGCGCATGCGGCTCAAGTGCATCAAGCTGGCGGGCTTCAAGTCCTTCGTCGATCCGACGACGGTCAGTTTTCCGAGCAACATGGCGGCGGTGGTCGGCCCCAATGGTTGCGGCAAGTCCAACATCATCGACGCCGTTCGCTGGGTAATGGGCGAAAGTTCGGCGAAGAACCTCCGTGGCGAGTCGATGACCGACGTCATCTTCAATGGCTCCAATACGCGCAAGCCGGTGACCCAGGCATCCATCGAACTGGTGTTCGACAACTCCGACCAGACCCTGCTGGGCGAATACGCCAGTTACACCGAGATTTCCATCCGCCGCCGCGTGACCCGCGACGGCCAGAACACCTACTTCCTCAACGGCACCAAGTGCCGGCGCCGTGATATCACCGACATCTTCCTCGGCACCGGCCTTGGGCCGCGCAGCTACTCGATCATCGAACAGGGCATGATCTCCAAGCTGATCGAGGCCAAGCCGGAGGATCTGCGCAACTTCATCGAGGAAGCCGCCGGCATCTCCAAGTACAAGGAGCGCCGCCGCGAGACCGAGAACCGCATCCGCCGCACCCAGGAAAACCTCGCGCGCCTGACCGACCTGCGCGAAGAACTGGAGCGCCAGCTGGAACGCCTGCACCGCCAGGCCCAGTCGGCGGAGAAGTACCAGGAATTCAAGGCCGAGGAACGCGCCCTCAAGGCCCAGCTCGGCGCCTTGCGCTGGCGCGACCTGAACGAACAGGTCGGGCAGAAGGAGAAGGTGATCGGCGACCAGGAAGTGGCCTTCGAGGCCCTGGTGGCCGAGCAGCGCAGCGCCGACGCCAGCATCGAGCGCCTGCGCGACGGCCACCACGAGCTGTCGGAAACCTTCAACCAGGTGCAGGGTCGCTTCTATTCCGTGGGCGGCGACATCGCCCGCGTCGAGCAGAGCATCCAGCACGGCCAGCAGCGCCTGCGCCAGTTGCAGGACGACCTGCGCGAGGCGGAAAAATCCCGCCAGGAAACCGAATCCCACCTGGGTCACGACCGTACCTTGCTGTCCACCCTCGCCGAGGAGCTGGAGCACCTGGCCCCGGAACAGGAAATCAGCGCCGCCGCCGCCGAGGAAGCCACCGTTGGCCTGGAAGAGGCCGAACAGCGCATGCAGGACTGGCAGCAGCGCTGGGATGCCTTCAACCAGCAGAGTGCCGAGCCGCGCCGCGAGGCGGAAGTGCAGCAGTCGCGCATCCAGCACCTCGAACAGAGCCTGGAGCGCCAGGGCGAGCGTCAGCGCCGCCTGAATGATGAGCGCACGCAGCTCGCGGCCGACCCGGAAGACGCCGCGATCCTTGAGCTGAGCGAGCAGGTCGCCGCCATCGAACTGCTGCTGGAAGAGTCACAGATCGAAGAGCAGGAACTGGCCGAGCGCCTGGAGCGCGTGCGCCAGTCCCTGCAGGAAAGCACCGCCGCGCAGCACCAGGCGCAGGGCGAGCTGCAGCGCCTGAATGGCCGCATCGCCTCGCTGGAAGCCTTGCAGCAGGCCGCGCTCGATCCGGGCGACGGCACTGCGCAATGGCTGCGTCAGCAGGGCCTGGAGCAGCGCCCGCGCTTGGCCGAGGGCCTGCGCGTGCAGTCGGGCTGGGAGTTGGCGGTGGAAACCGTGCTCGGCGCCGACCTGCACGGCGTGCTGCTGGACGATGTGAAAGGGTTACCGTTCGATGCGTTGGAGAAGGGCGAGTTGCGCCTGCTCGATCTGGCCGCTGGTGCCGTGTCCCGTCCCGGCAGCCTGTTGGACAAGGTCGAGACCAACGTCGACCTGAGCCACTGGCTGGCCCGCGTGCGACCGGTGGAGAGCCTCGACCAGGCGCTGGCCCAACGTACTTCCCTGGCTGACGGCGAAAGCCTGATCAGCCGCGATGGCTACTGGGTCGGTCGCAACTTCCTGCGTGTGCGTCGCGGCGAATCCGCCGATGGCGGCGTGCTGGCCCGTGGCCAGGAGCTGGAGCGCCTGTACGTCGAGCGCGAAACACTGGAACAGCGCCTCGCCCAAGTCGACGAGCAACTGGTGCGTCTGCGTGATGAACAGCGTCAGGCCGAAGAAGGTCGCGACCAGGTGCGCCGCCGTCTGCAGGACGAAGGGCGCCGCCAGGGCGAGCTGAAGGCTCGGCTGTCGGCGCAGCAGGCGAAGGTTGAACAGCTGACCCTGCGCCGTCGCCGTCTGGACGAAGAGCTGGCTGAATTGGCCGAGCAGCACGCCATAGAGCAGGAGCAGTTGGGCGAAGCCCGCCTGAGCCTGCAGGAAGCGCTGGACGCCATGGCTGTCGACACCGAGCGCCGCGAATCGCTGCTGGCCGAGCGCGACGGCATGCGCGAGAAGCTCGACCGCATCCGCCAGGAGTCCCGCCAGCACAAGGACCATGCCCACCAGCTGGCCGTGCGCGTCGGCTCCCTGCGTGCCCAGCACGAATCCACCCGACAGGCGCTGGAGCGTCTGGACAGCCAGGCGGTGCGCCTGGTCGAGCGTTGCGAGCAGCTCAACCTCAACCTGGAGGAGGGCGCCGCGCCGCTTGAAGAGCTGCGCATGCGCCTGGAAGAGCTGCTCGACCGGCGCATGGCCGTCGAGGATGAGCTCAAGCACGCCCGTCTCGCCCTGGAAGATGCCGACCGCCAGCTGCGCGACGCCGAGAAGCGCCGCACCCAGGCTGAGCAGCAGTCGCAACTTCTGCGTGGCCAACTGGAACAGCAGCGCATGGAGTGGCAGGCCCTGAGCGTGCGGCGCAAGTCGCTGCAGGAGCAGCTCCACGAGGATGGCTACGACCTGCATGGCGTGCTGGGCACCTTGCCCCACGATGCTGTCGAGAAAATCTGGGAAACTCGCCTGGAAGAGCTGGCCGCGCGCATTGGCCGCCTGGGTCCGATCAACCTGGCGGCCATCGATGAATACCAGCAGCAATCCGAGCGCAAACGCTACCTGGACGACCAGAACGACGACCTGGTGGAAGCGCTGGACACCCTGGAAAACGTGATCCGCAAGATCGACAAGGAAACCCGCAACCGCTTCAAGGAAACCTTCGACCAGATCAATGCTGGCCTTCAGGCATTGTTCCCCAAGGTTTTCGGCGGCGGTCACGCCTATCTGGAACTTACCGGCGAGGATCTACTCGATACCGGGGTGGCGATCATGGCGCGCCCGCCGGGCAAGAAGAACAGCACCATCCATCTGTTGTCCGGTGGCGAGAAGGCCCTGACCGCTCTGGCGCTGGTATTTGCGATCTTCCAGCTGAACCCGGCACCGTTCTGCATGCTCGACGAAGTCGATGCCCCACTGGACGATGCCAACGTCGGTCGTTATGCGCGGCTGGTGAAGGAGATGTCGGAGAAAGTGCAATTCATCTATATCACCCACAACAAGATCGCCATGGAGATGGCCGATCAACTCATGGGTGTGACGATGCACGAACCGGGATGTTCGCGCCTGGTAGCAGTGGATGTCGAGGAGGCCGTGGCGCTAGCTGAAGCCTGATTTGGATACAACTTGCAAGGTGGTTTCGGAATACTAGGCTACGCTTGTAAGGCATTGATTATATTGAGGTAGCCGTCGCGGCAGGGGCGAACTCGCGATAGGCTATGAAAAGTTGCAAAGACCGGGGCGGAGTGTCGCCTCAGGCAGTGTAAAGTTGCGTGCGAGCGTGTTAGCTTAACGCCCACTTTTGTATCGCGTGGAAAACATCAGTCAGAACATGAAGTTGGCTCCACGTTTTCAAGGGATAGGATGTCCTTTTCTTCATCATCATTTTTTGTTCAGGGGCTACGGGATTAGATGGATATCGGTCTGCGCGAATGGCTGATCGTCATTGGGCTTATCGTGATCGCCGGCATTCTGTTCGACGGCTGGCGTCGTATGCGGGGTGGCAAGGGCAAGTTGCGCTTCAAACTGGATCGCCACTTCGCCAACCAGCCCGACGATGGGGATGACACCAACCCGGAACTGCTCGGGCCTTCCCGTGTAGTCGAGCACCGCGAGCCGGAGCTGGACGAGGAAGACCTGCCCAAGCTCAGTGCCAAGGAAGCCCGTGGCAAACGCCGTGGTGAGCCGCGCCAGGGGGACCTGAACCTGGACGACCCGGCGCCGAACCTGCTCGGCCCGCTGGATGAAGAGGATTTCCCGAACCCGCTGGACGAAGCCCCACAGGAGAAGGAAAAGCCCAGGAAGGAGCGCAAGAAGGACAAGGAGCGCGCCGCAGCCCCGGCCGCCGCTGCCTCCGCGCCCCTGGCTCCGGTCGAGGAAGTGCTGATCATCAGCGTCATCAGCCGCGACGAGAACGGTTTCAAGGGCCCGGCCCTGCTGCAGAACATCCTGGAAAGCGGCCTGCGCTACGGCGAGATGGACATCTTCCACCGCCACGAGAGCATGGCCGGCAATGGCGAAGTGCTGTTCTCCATGGCCAACGCAGTCAAGCCGGGCACCTTCGATCTGGACAACATCGACCAGTTCAGCACCCGCGCGGTGAGCTTCTTCCTCGGCCTGCCGGGGCCGCGTCATCCCAAGCAGGCGTTCGACGTGATGATCGCCGCCGCGCGCAAGCTGGCCCAGGAGCTCAATGGCGAGCTGAAGGACGAGCAGCGCAGCGTGATGACCGCGCAGACCATCGAGCACTACCGTCAGCGCATCATCGATTTCGAGCGACGCGCCCTGACCCAGAAGCGCTAAGCTTTCCGCACGCTGCACAGAAGCCCCAAGTGACCCTTGGGGCTTCGCATTTCTACCTCAAGCAGAAAAAGCCGCCCGAGATTCCCGCATGACCGATTCCCAGACTGCTGCCGAACGCATCGCCCAGCTGCGCAGCGAACTCGACGACCACAACTACCGCTACTACGTGCTCGACGAGCCAAGCGTGCCGGACGCCGAGTACGACCGCCTGTTCCGCGAGCTGAAGGCGCTGGAAACCGAGCATCCCGAGCTGATCACCCCTGAGTCGCCGACCCAGCGCGTCGGTGGGGCTGCGGCCTCGGCCTTCGGCGAGGTGCGCCATGAAGTGCCGATGCTCAGCCTGGGCAACGCCTTCGAGGAGCAGGACCTGAGCGACTTCGACCGTCGCGTGCGCGAAGGCTTGGCCGATCAGCTGCCGTCTTCCGATCTGTTCGGCGGCGGCGCAGAAGTGGAATACAGCTGCGAGCCCAAGCTCGATGGCCTGGCGGTCAGCCTGCTGTACGAAAACGGTTTGCTCACCCGTGGCGCCACCCGTGGCGACGGCACCACCGGCGAAGACATCAGCGTCAACGTCCGCACCATCCGCAACGTACCGCTGCGCCTGCAGGGCGAGGGCTGGCCGGCGGTGCTGGAAGTGCGCGGCGAGGTGTTCATGTCCAAGGCCGGTTTCGACGCGCTGAACGAGCGGCAACTGGAAGCCGGCGCCAAGACCTTCGCCAACCCGCGCAACGCCGCGGCCGGCAGCCTGCGCCAGCTGGATTCGAAGATCACCGCCAGCCGCCCGCTGGAGTTCTGTTGCTACGGTTTCGGCCGCGTCGAGGGCGGCACGCTGCCGGGCACCCAGGTCGGCATTCTCGAAGCCCTGAAGGGCTGGGGTATCCCGATCAGCCGGGAGCTGAAACTGGCCAAGGGTGTCGAGGGCTGCCGCGCCTACTACGAAGACATCGGAGCCCGCCGCGACAGCCTCGCCTACGAGATCGACGGTGTGGTGTTCAAGGTCAACCGCACCGACTTCCAGCGCGAGCTGGGCTTCCGCGCCCGCGAGCCGCGCTGGGCCATCGCCCACAAGTTCCCGGCGCGGGAAGAGCTCACCGAGCTGCTCGACGTGGAATTCCAGGTCGGCCGCACCGGCGCCGTGACTCCGGTCGCGCGTCTGAAGCCGGTGCAGGTGGCCGGTGTGACCGTGTCCAACGCCACCCTGCACAACATGGACGAAGTCGCCCGATTGGGGCTGATGATCGGCGACACCGTGATCATCCGCCGCGCGGGCGACGTGATCCCGCAGGTCATGCAGGTCGTGACCGAGCGCCGACCGGCGGATGCGCGCCCGGTGGCGATTCCCACCCAGTGCCCGGTGTGCGGCTCGCAGGTCGAGCGTACCCAGCTGGTCAAACGCAGCAAGGGCAAGGAATCGGTCAGCGAAGGCGCCATCTACCGCTGCGTCGGCCGGCTGTTCTGCCAGGCGCAGCTCAAGCAGGCGATCATCCACTTCGTCTCGCGCCGCGCCATGGATATCGACGGCCTCGGCGACAAGATCGTCGAGCAGTTGGTGGACAAGGGCCTGGTGAAGTCGCCGGCCGACCTCTACACCCTGACCTTCGAGCAGGTCATCGAGCTGGAAGGCTTCGCCGAGGTCTCCACGCGCAACCTGCTGGGCTCCATCGCCGACAGCCGCAAGCCGGCACTGGCACGCTTCGTCTTCGCCCTGGGCATCCCCGACGTGGGCGAGGAGACCGCCAAGCTGCTGGCGCGCTCCCTGGGGGCGCTGGCGCGCATTCAGAAAGCGCTGCCGGAGGTGCTCACCTATCTGCCGGACGTCGGTGGCGAAGTGGCCTACGAGATCCACAACTTCTTCGATGACGAGCACAACCGCAGCGTTATCCGGCAATTGCTCGAGCGCGGAATCGAGTTGCAGGACGAGGGCGAGGTCTCCGCCGAGTTCGCCGCCGTCGCGACGCTGGCTGGCTTCATCGACAAGCTGAACATCCCCTTCATCGCAGCGACCGGCGCCGAGAAGCTGGCTGACCGGACCGGCAGCCTCGATGCGCTGATCACCCTCAGCCAGGACTGGCTGGACCTCAGCACCCTCAAGGGCGTCAACGAGAAGGCCAAGCAGTCGGTGCGCGAGTACTTCGCCGACGCCAGCCGTGTAGAGCGCGCCAGGGCCGTCGAGGCGCAGCTGGTGGAGTTCGGCATGCACTGGCGCAGCGAGCGCAAGGTGGTCGAAGGCCTGCCGCTGGCGGGCCAGACCTGGGTGCTCACCGGTACGCTGGAGGCCATGAGCCGCGACGTTGCCAAGGAAAAACTGGAAAGCCTGGGTGCCAAAGTGGCCGGTTCCGTCTCCGCCAAGACCCATTGCGTCGTTGCCGGACCGGGAGCGGGTTCAAAGTTGGCCAAGGCCCAGGAACTTGGCGTCGCCGTGATGGACGAAGAGCAGCTGGTCAAGCTGCTGGCCGACCTCGGCATCGGCGCCTGACACGCCTTCTTCCGATCAAAGAGTCAAGATCAACGCATCAAGGAGATATTCCATGCCCATGACCAAGGACCAACTGGTTCGCGACATCGCCGAATCCCTCGACCTGACCCAGGCCGCCGTGCGCGGCGTGTTCGAGCAGCTGGCGCAGATCGCCCAGGACTCCCTGGAGAACGACGGCGAACTGACCCTGCCGGGTATCGGCAAGCTCAAGGTCAGCGAGCGCGCTGCCCGTGCCGGCCGCAACCCGCAGACCGGCAAGGCCATCCAGATCGCCGCGAAGAAGTCGGTTCGCCTGGTGCCCGCCAAGGCGCTGGTCGACAGCCTGAACTGACCGGCAGGCCCGCCCCGCGCAAAACGGGGCGGGCTGTCTGTTTACGGAGAGCGAGATGGACAAGGCAAGAAAGCAGCGCCTGCTCGGTGTGGCGGCACTGGTGCTGCTGTTCGGGGCCTACGTGGCCTGGACCGAGCGCCCGCAGATCGTCCTGCATTACGAAGGGCAGGGCGGGGTGTCGATGAGCTACAGCTTCAAGGAAAACGGTGAGGAAACTCTCGCTGGCGAGATCAAGCCCGGCGAAGCGCGTGCGTTCCCGCTGCGTCTGTGGCGCTCCGGCGAGTACCGCGTGGCCTTCCAGTTCCACCAGGGTGCGGAACGCTACTCCACTTTCAGCACCCGTCCGGGCTACAGCAAGATGGACTTGTTCATCGGGCCGAACCTGGAAGTTTCCACCCAGCCCCGGCCCGAAGGGTTGATTCAGGCGCAGTAACGTCCGTTACAGGTACTCGGCCACCAGTACCACATTGCGCTCCGTGCCGGCTGCGCCTGTCGTCATGGTACGAATGACGCTATCGGTACCGCCGGTGGCCGTGACCGCCGGGCCCAGCGCTCGCCCTTTCGTGTCTGTCAGTTGGTAGTGTTTGCTGGGCAGTGCGCTCCGTGGCTCGTTCAACTGCAGAAGCATCGCCTGGCTGCATTGGCGCACCTTTACCTGGGCGCTGCTGGCGGTCGCGTCCCTCAGCTGGACTTGGCAACCGTCTTCGACAACGGCGCCACCGAACTGGACCACCGCGCCTGCGGCCATGAGTTGGCTGCTGAACAGCATGGCCAGCAGGGTGGTGGATCGCAGGGCAATCGGCATGTCGGCATTCCTCGCTCGGTGATGGCCGCCACGAAAGGGCGCGCCGTTCCCCAAGCTTCGGCGCTGGTGCAGATTTTTGTAGGGCAATTCTCCGACTTATTGCGTCGATTCGTGAATCGCATCAGGAATTGCCTGGAGGACGCACCTAAGTGCTTGAAGTGCTTGTAACTTGCGAACAAGCCGCTACAATGGCGCGGCTCGCCGATCTGGCGAGACTTGCAATGGTGGCCCTGTCGGTCCCCCCGCAACGATTACTCGCTTACCTGGTCAGGTCCGGAAGGAAGCAGCCAAGGCGGGGACATTGTGTGCCGGGGTGTGGCTGGCGGGGCCGCCTCCATTTCAGGGCCAGGAAAATCGCTCCGCCGTTCCGGGCGTCGAGCACCGGCCTTCGCCCAGGCCACATCCTGTCAGCGCCTCATTACCTCAGCGGACCGTCACCTCAACGATAGTGGCTGAGGATTCGCTCGATCTCTCCAGAAGTCTTCAGCGCCGCCAGGGCCGAAAGAATCTCGTCGGCGGGTGCTTCCGGGCTGTCCAGCACCATGCACGAGAGTGGGGTTTCCTCGATGATGCTGGCGGGCGTCAGGCGCTGGCCTTGCGGTTGCGAGCGGTTGAACCAGTCCAGTGCGATTTCGCTGCTGATCGCGTACTGATAACGACCGATCTGCAATTTCTTCAGTACCAGTTCCTGGTTGCGCGCTTCGTCGCGGGTTGCCCGGCCGCTCTCCAGCAGCGGCTGCAGGCGCGGGTAGTGGTACCCAAGCACGGTGCCGATGGCCTGCCCGGAAAGGCTCTGCAGATCACCCTTGAGGCCGGCGCGGCTGACCAGCAGGTCGCGCTGCGTCATCAGTGGCACGCTCCAGCGGTAATCATGGAAGTCGTGCTCGGTCCAGGCCGGCGCGACATAGCAACGCACGTCCACCTGGTGGCTGAGCAGCGCCTGTTCCACGCGGGCGCGGGGCAGGATGTGGAAGTAGGGTGCCCGATGGACCTGGCGGGCAGTCTCGGTGAACAGCTCGAAGAGAATACCGCCGGTCAGCTTGCCGTCTTCGATTCGCGCCAGGGGCATCGCCCAGCTGTCGACCACCGAGAAGCGCAGGGGGCGCTCCTCGCCAAGGGCGACGGCAGAGCTGAACAGCAGGACGATGGCGAGCAGGCGCATCAAGACTCCGATGGCGGCGTAGTGGCGACACAATGCCTGTACGGGTCGGGCCTTGCCAAGATGTACCAAAGGCCAGAACGGACATCGAGTGCAATTTACGGTCCGCTTCGCTAGGATTAGCCCACTTCTGCTCACCTGTCGCGATGGATATCAATGAGTTATCAGGTTCTTGCCCGCAAATGGCGTCCGCGTTCGTTCCGCGAAATGGTCGGCCAGACCCATGTGCTCAAGGCCCTGATCAACGCGCTGGACAACCAGCGCCTGCACCACGCCTACCTTTTCACCGGAACCCGTGGCGTGGGCAAGACCACTATCGCGCGCATCCTGGCCAAGTGCCTGAACTGCGAGACCGGCGTCAGCTCCACTCCGTGCGGGCAGTGTTCGGTCTGCCGCGAGATCGATGAAGGTCGTTTCGTCGACCTGATCGAAGTCGACGCCGCCAGCCGCACCAAGGTCGAGGACACCCGCGAACTGCTCGACAATGTGCAGTACTCGCCGACCCGTGGGCGCTACAAGGTCTACCTGATCGACGAAGTGCACATGCTCTCCAGCCACAGCTTCAACGCCCTGTTGAAGACCCTGGAGGAGCCGCCGCCCCATGTGAAGTTCCTGCTCGCCACCACCGACCCGCAGAAGCTGCCGGTCACCATCCTCTCGCGCTGCCTGCAGTTCTCCCTGAAGAACATGCCGCCGGAGCGGGTGGTGGAGCACCTGACCCACGTACTGGGCGCCGAGAACGTGCCCTTCGAGGAAGACGCCCTGTGGCTGCTCGGCCGTGCCGCCGACGGCTCCATGCGCGACGCCATGAGCCTTACCGACCAGGCCATCGCCTTCGGCGAGGGCAAGGTGCTGGCCGCTGATGTGCGCGCCATGCTCGGCACCCTCGATCACGGCCAGGTCTACGGCGTGCTCCATGCGCTGCTGGAAGGCGACGCCCGGGCGCTGCTCGAGGCAGTGCGCCACCTGGCCGAGCAAGGCCCTGACTGGAGCGGTGTGCTGGCGGAAATGCTCAACGTGCTGCACCGCGTGGCTATCGCCCAGGCGCTGCCCGAGGCCGTGGATAACGGCCAGGGCGACCGCGACCGTGTGCTGGCGCTGGCCCAGGCATTGCCCGCCGAGGACGTGCAGTTCTATTACCAGATGGGCCTGATCGGCCGTCGCGACCTGCCGCTGGCGCCCGATCCCCGTGGCGGCTTCGAGATGGTGCTGCTGCGCATGCTGGCCTTCCGCCCGGCCGATGCCGAGGGCGCACCCAGGTCACCACTAAAGGACCTGGGGATCAGCAAGGCCACGGCTGATTCCAACCTGAACCCAGTGGCCGGCGCCGCCGTTGCGGTGCCGGTTGCATCCATTGCCCCGCCGACTGCAGCGCCTGCGCCCGTAGCCCACGCAGCTGAGGTCGCGCAGGCCGTTGCTGCGCCACAGCTTCAGGCGGCTCCGGCTCCGGCTCCGGTTGTGGTGGCTGAGCCTGTTGTTGCTGCTGCGCCGGTGGTCGAAGCGACTCCCGCTTCGGTCGAACCAGTGCCGGAAGTGGCCATCGAAGCCGAACCTGCTGCGCCAGTCGCCGAACCGGAAGCGCCCGTTGCCGAGGCGCCAGTCGACCTGCCGTGGGACGAGCCCGCCGCACCGGTTGCTGCCGCTCCCGCACCGGTCGAGCCTGCTGCACCTGCACCTGCACCTGCACCTGCACCTGCACCTGCACCGGTAGCGGCTGCGCCTGCTCCGGTGCAAGCCGCAGCTCCAACGCCGGCCCCAGTCGTTGCCGAGGCACCTGTCGAGGACGACGACCGCGACGAAGAGCCGCCGCCCGCCGAGGACTACTACGAAGTCGACATGGAGTCCTACGGCTATCTCGAGAACGAGGCGCCGCAGGAGCAGGCCGAGCCGGAGCCCGAACCCGCCGCCATGCCCGCCACAGGCCTTGCCGCCGAGTGGCTGGACCTGTTCCCGCGCCTGGGCCTGGCCGGACTGACCGCCAGCATCGGTGCCAACTGCACCCTGGTGGCGGTGGACGGTGACAACTGGCACCTGCACCTGGACCCGGGGCAGAGCGCGCTGTTCAACCCCAACCAGCAGCGTCGCCTGAACGATGCGCTGAACCAGTTCCACGGCCGCACTCTGACCCTGCAGGTGAGCCTGCAGAAGCCCGAGCAGGAAACCCCGGCCCAGGCCGCCGCGCGCAAGCGCGCCGAGCGTCAGCGCCAGGCCGAGGCGTCGATTGCCGCCGACCCCTACGTGCTGCAGATGAAACAACAGTTCGCCGCGGTCGTCCGCGACGGTACTATCGAACCCCTGGAAGCAAAGGCTTGACCGCCTGCGCTGACGACTGAACGAATCGAGGAACTCGACATGATGAAAGGTGGCATGGCCGGCCTGATGAAGCAGGCCCAGCAGATGCAGGAAAAGATGCAGAAGATGCAGGAAGAGCTGGCCAACGCCGAAGTGACCGGCCAGTCCGGCGCCGGCCTGGTGAGCGTGGTGATGACCGGTCGCCATGACGTCAAGCGCGTTTCGCTGGATGACAGTCTGATGCAGGAAGACAAGGAAATCCTCGAGGACCTGATCGCCGCCGCGGTGAACGACGCCGTGCGCAAGATCGAGCAGAACAATCAGGAGAAGATGTCCGGCATGACCGCCGGCATGCAGCTCCCGCCCGGCTTCAAGATGCCCTTCTGAGTTTGATCGTGCCGCCATGCCCGGCGCATGGCGGCGTTGCCGTCGGGTTCGGAATCCGCATGTGCTGTAGCACACTCCGGATCCTCACCCGCCGGCGCCTTGCCCTGCTTGTGCCTGAGCGGCCCGTTGCCGGACTTCTTCTTTTCCTGTTTTCTAAAAGCGAACGCACTCGCCTTCCGGCTGACCAGGTATGCGAGCGGTAACTGCGCGTTCCTTCGTTCAAATTCTCCCGAAACCGAGACCGCCCCATGAGCTTCAGCCCGCTGATCCGCCAACTGATCGACGCCCTGCGCATCCTGCCCGGAGTGGGGCAGAAGAGTGCCCAGCGCATGGCGCTGCAGCTGCTGGAGCGCGACCGTAGCGGCGGCCTGCGTCTGGCCCAGGCGCTTACCCAGGCGATGGAGGGCGTCGGCCACTGCAAGCAGTGCCGCACCCTGTCCGAAGACGATTTCTGCCCGCAGTGTTCCGACCCGCGCCGCGACGATAGTCTGCTGTGCGTGGTGGAAGGCCCGCTGGACGTATTCGCCGTCGAGCAAACCGGCTATCGCGGGCGCTATTTCGTGCTCAAGGGGCACCTGTCGCCCCTGGATGGCCTCGGCCCGGACGCCATCGGCATTCCTGAACTGGAAGCGCGGATCAAGGCCGGCAACTTCAGCGAGATCATCCTCGCCACCAACCCCACGGTGGAAGGCGAGGCGACCGCCCACTATATCGCCCAGCTTCTGGGCGGCAGCAGCCTGGTGCTGTCGCGCATCGCCCACGGCGTACCGCTGGGTGGCGAGCTGGAGCTGGTCGATGGCGGTACCCTGGCCCATGCCCTGGCGGGACGGCGGCCGATCGGCGGCTGATCCGTCAGCATCCGCGCGACTGACACCGATTCGAACAAGGCCGGAAATATTCCGGCCTTGTTGCGTCAGGGCTCAGCAGGCACAGGCGATACCTTCGCCACCTGCGCGAATCGAATCGCCCTCAGCGCCGACCAGCGCCAGGCCCTCGTCCAGCCAACCGGTCATGCCACCGATCATCTCCTTTACCGGCAGCCCCAGCGCGGCGAGCTTCGCGGCGGCGCGGTGTACGCCGTTGCAGTGCGGCCCGGCGCAGTAGACGACGAACAGCGTGCCCGGCGGAAACTGCGCCATGCGCCGCGCATCGATTTCCCGCGTCGGCAGGTTCAGCGCGCCGGGTACGTGCCCATGGGCGTAGGCGGCGGGGCCGCGCACATCGAGCAGGATGAAATCCTGCTCGCCGTTCTGCAGGGCGTCGTTCACGTCCGAACAGTCGGTCTCGAAGGCCAGGCGGCGGCTGAAGTGGGCGAGGGCGTCGGCGGGCAGGGCGGCGGGGAACTGGCTGACGAGGCTGGGCATGGCAAGGCTCCTGTGGAAGATGGCGCCACTGTATGTGGCCGCCGAAGCCGGCTACAGTGGCGGCTTGGACAGTTATCGGAAGTTTTCCGCCAAATGCAGCGTGATCCCCTGGACGTCGCCGTCCTCGCCTACGACGGCCTGTGCACCTTCGAATTCGGCATCGCCGTGGAGATCTTCGGCCTGCCACGGCCCGAGTTCGACTTCCCCTGGTATCGCCAGCGCATTGTCGCCGTCGATGCGGGGCCAATGCGTGCGCTGGGTGGCATCCGGGTGCTGGCCGATGGCGGGTTGGAAGCGCTGGACACCGCGGGCACCATCATAGTGCCGGGCTGGCGGGACCGCGCCGAGGCGCCGTCCGCCGAACTGGTGCAGGTGCTGCGCAAAGCCCACGACGAAGGCGCACGGCTGCTGTCGATCTGTTCGGGCGTCTTCGTCCTGGCTGGCACCGGGCTGCTGGACGGCCAGCGGGCAACCACGCACTGGCGCTACGCCGATGAACTGGCGGCGCGTTTCCCCACCATTGAAGTCGATCCGCAGGTGCTCTACGTGGATGCCGGAAAACTGATCACCTCCGCCGGCAGCGCGGCGGGCATCGATGCCTGTCTGCACCTGGTGGCGCGGGACTTCGGCGCGCAGGTTGCCAATACCGTCGCCCGCCGCCTGGTGATGTCGCCGCAGCGTGCTGGCGGCCAGGCGCAGTTCATCCCCGCGCCGGCGGCGAAGGCGCCCCGGCATGACCTCGCCGGACTGCTGGACTGGGCCCGGCAACGTCTGGATCGGTCCATTTCCGTGGGCGAGCTGGCTGGTCGCGTGGCGATGAGCGAGCGCACCTTCCTGCGCCGCTTCAGCGAAGCCACTGGCATGACGCCCAAGGCCTGGCTGCAGCACGAGCGCATGCTTCGTGCCCGCGAGCTGCTGGAAAGCAGCGCCGACAGCGTCGAGCGGATCGCCGAACAATGCGGCTTCCGCACTGTGGAAAGCTTCCGCAACGCCTTCCGTGGTGCAACGGGCGTGGCGCCTTCGGCGTACCGCGAGCGGTTCGGATCGGCGCATCTGTCCTAGCCGATGGCGGATGTCTCGCCTTGAAAACCAAGCAAGCGCTCGGTAAGTTTTCAGGGAAATCGCCTGGAGCCTTGCCATGTCCATGTTCACCGAGTACTTCGATGACAGCCACCGCCTGGTCCGTGACAGCGTGCGGCGCTTCGTCGAGCGTGAAATCCTGCCCCACGTCGCCGACTGGGAAGAGGCCGAGGAGTTTCCCCGCGAGCTGTACCGCAAGGCGGGCGAGGCCGGCATCCTCGGCATCGGCTATCCGGAGGCGCTGGGCGGCAGCCACGAGGGCGACCTGTTCGCCAAGGTGGCGGCCAGCGAAGAGCTGATGCGCTGCGGCTCCGGCGGCCTGGTAGCGGGGTTGGGCTCACTGGATATCGGCCTGCCGCCGCTGATCAAGTGGGGCCGTCCGGAGCTGCGCGAGCGCATTGCGCCGCAGGTGCTGGCCGGCGAGAAGATCATGGCGCTGGCGGTTACCGAGCCTTCCGGCGGCTCCGACGTCGCCAGCCTGAAGACCCGCGCGGTGCGCGACGGCGACTACTACCGCGTGAGTGGCAGCAAGACCTTCATCACCAGCGGCGTGCGTGCCGACTACTACACGGTGGCCGTGCGCACCGGCGGCGATGGCTTCGGTGGTGTCAGCCTGCTGCTGGTGGAGAAGGGCACGCCCGGCTTCACCGTCAGCCGCAAGCTGAAGAAGATGGGCTGGTGGGCGTCCGACACAGCCGAGCTGTTCTTCGACGACTGCAAGGTGCCGGTGGAGAATCTCATTGGCGCGGAGAACATGGGCTTCGCCTGCATCATGGCGAACTTCCAGAGCGAGCGCCTGGCCCTGGCGATCATGGCCAACATGACCGCGCAGCTGGCGCTGGACGAGGCGCTGGCCTGGAGCCGCGAGCGCGAGGCGTTCGGCAAGCCTGTCGGCAAGTTCCAGGTGCTCAAGCACCGGCTGGCGGAGATGGCTACGCAGGTGGAGGTCTCCCGCGAGTTCACCTACCGCCAGGCGGCGAAGATGGCCGTCGGCAAGAGCGTGATCAAGGAAATCTCCATGGCCAAGAACTTCGCCACGGATGTCGCCGACCGGGTGACCTACGACGCGGTGCAGGTGCTGGGCGGCATGGGCTACATGCGCGAGAGCCTCGTCGAACGGTTGTACCGTGACAACCGCATCCTTTCCATCGGCGGCGGCACGCGGGAGATCATGAACGAGATCATCGCCAAGCAGATGCGGTTGTGATTCCAGGAGCCCCTTCGGAATTCCGCTGTAGGAGCGGGCCAGCGAGGGTGCTTTTCTGTAGGAGCGAGCTTGCTCGCGAACCCGCCTGACGCCATTGCCGCCGGTAAGCGTTCGCGCGCAAGCTCGCTCCTACAAGGATGGGCGCGCCCCAGCGGCCTGGCTCCGTCGCCACGCCGCCGGCGGGCAGCCATATTCGCGGCGAAAGGCGCGGCTGAAGGCGGTGTCCGTCTGGTAGCCGACGTCCTCGGCGATGCGCGCCAGCGGGGCATTGCTGCCGCGCAGCAGATTGGCGGCCAGGAGCATCCGCCACTGGGTCAGGTACTGCATCGGCGGGCAGCCGACCAGGCACTGGAAGCGCTCGGCCAACACCGAGCGGGAGGTGCCGGCGCAGCGCGCCAGTTCTTCCAGGCTCCAGGCGTGGGCCGGTGACCTGTGCAGCTCACCGAGCGCGCTGCCGACGATACGGTCGTGCAGTCCGGCCAGCCAGCCGGTGCGGTCTTCGTCTTGCTGTGCCATGTAAAGGCGCAGCACTTCGATGAACAGCACTTCCGCCAGCTTGGCCAGCACACCGGCGCCGCCGGGGCGCGGCGAGCGCGCCTCGGCCAGGGCGTACTGAACCGAGGACTCCAGCCAGGCGCCCGCGTCGGAACCGCGTACATTGACCTTCACCAAGGCGGGTAGTCCGGCGAGCAGCAGCCGTGCCAGGCGGGCGTCACAGGCGAGGTAGCCGCACACCAGTCGGGTCGTCGCGCCACCGCCGCCGTAGGCCAGTTGCCGGGGGCGACGTGCGAGTACCGCTTCGAGCTGCGCACCGCTGGCGGGTGGCACGCCGGGCTGTGAGGTCATGCGGTGGGCATGGCCCTGGGGGAACAGCACAGCATCGCCCGCCACCAGCTTTACCGGTGCGGCCTTGCCCATCTCGACGAAGCATTCGCCCTCGGTGATCAGGTGGAAGATCACCAACTGCTCGGCGCCGGGCTCCAGCAGTTCGATGACCGAATCGGCGCGGGGCGACTGGTAGCACCAGGGCGCGGTGAAGCGTGCATTGATGAAGATGGCGCCGATCAGGCGCACCACCCGCAGGGTTTCCGACAGGGCATCCATCAATCGACTCCGCTGTTGGTATCCGGGCGCACCAGGGGTTCAGGGCGCTGCTGGGCGGTGAGGCTGGTTTTCGAGCTCATGACGTGTCCCTCCGGGCAGGGCCCTCTCCGAAGTCTGGGTGTGAAAGGGCGGCTGCGACAGGTCGCCGGACGATCGGGCAGGGAAGGGCGACGCTTGAGCAGGACGGAAAACAGCGTGCGGCGCAGCATGAAGGTGCGGGAGGTTGCGGTCCCCGTCCATTTCCACCCACCAGGAGAATGTCATGCCGAAGTTCGTAATCGAGCGCGAAATCCCCGGCGCCGGAGCCCTTTCCGAGCGCGATTTCAAGGCCATCGCGCAGAAATCCTGCAAAGTCCTGAGCCAACTGGGTCCCCAGGTGCAGTGGTTGCACAGCTATGTCGTCGATGACCGCATCTACTGCCTGTACATCGCCCCCGACGAGGCCGCCGTGCGTGAGCACGCACGACTGGGTGGCTTCCCGGCCAACCGGATATCGCAGGTCGTCACCACCCTCGATCCGACCACCGCCGAATGAGCGCGCCCTGGCCGCCAGGAGATGCACAGATGAGCACCGCCATCGATCTCAATGCCCTGAAACAACGCCAGATGGCTACCTGGGCCAGCGGCGACTACGCCGTGATCGGCACGACCCTGCAGATCGTCGGCGAGCGCCTGGCCGAAGCCTGCGACCTGCTCTGCGACGAGTGGGTACTGGATGTCGCCGCCGGCAACGGCAATGCCACCCTGGCGGCGGCTCGGCGCGGTTGCCGGGTCATGTCCACCGACTATGTGCCGCGCCTGCTGGAGCTGGGCGCCGAACGTGCCCGCGCCGAACACCTGGAAGTGGAGTTCCGCGAGGCCGATGCCGAAGCGTTGCCTTTCGACACCAGCAGTTTCGATGCCGTCGTCTCGACCTTCGGCGTGATGTTCACCCCCGACCAGCCGAAGGCGGCTGCCGAGCTGGCGCGCGTCTGCCGCTCCGGCGGGCGCATCGGCCTGGCCAACTGGACGCCGGAGGGCTTCATCGGCCAGCTGTTCAAGGTGCTTTCGGGCTACGTGCCGCCGGCTGCCGGTGTGCGTCCACCGTCGGCCTGGGGGCGGGAGGAAAATCTGCGCGAGCTGTTCGGCGACTCGATCAGTGAGCTGCGTGCCTCGCGGCAGATCTTCAACTTCCGCTATCGCTCGGCGGCGCACTTCATCGAGATCTTCCGTGACTGGTACGGCCCGCTGCACAAGGCCTTTGCTAGCCTGCCGGAAGCCCAAGCGAAAGGACTGGAACGCGACCTGACCCAGCTGCTGGAGGCGAGCAACCGTGCCGGTCCGGCGTCGCTGGTGGTGCCCAGCGAGTATCTGGAGGTGGTGCTGACCCGCCGCTGAAACAAAAAAAACGGCGCCCACCCAGGGGTAGTGGGTGGGTGCCGGCCCGAGGGGGGGAAAAGGGACTCTTACTTGGCTTCGTATCCTTCAGCGCCTTGCTTGCGCTTGGACTTGGGGGCGAAGCGCTTGGCCAGGCCCATGCTGAGGGTGACCACTTTCTGGTACCAGACCGGCAGCAGGCGCAGCATCACGTCGATGGCGTGGGCATCCGGGCCGATCAGGATGCGCCGCGAATCGCGTTCCACGCCGCGGATGATCACCTGCGCGGCCTTCTGCGGAGTGGTTCGCAGCAACTGGTCGTTGAACTGGCTGCGGGCAGCCTCGGCGTTCTGCCCGGTGACCTTGACCATGCTGTCGTTCATCCGCGCGGTCTTGGCGATGTTGGTCTTGATTCCGCCGGGGTGCACGCAACTGGCGGAAACACCGCCGCGCTCCATGTCCAGCTCCTGGCGCAGCGACTCGGTGAAGCCGCGCACGGCGAACTTGGTGGCGTTGTAGGCGCTCATGCCCGGCTGGGAGAACAGGCCGAAGACGCTGGAGACGTTGACCACATGGCCGTCGCCGGAGGCCTTCAGGTGCGGCAGGAAGGCCTTAGTGCCGTAGACCACGCCCCAGAAGTTGATGTTGGTGATCCACTCGTACTCTTCGTAGTCGCTGGCTTCCACGGTGCCGGCATGGGCGACGCCGGCGTTGTTGAACACCAGGTTGACCTTGCCGTGCTCGCGGGCGGCCTTGTCGGCCCAGGCGTGCACCTGCTCGCGGTCGGCGACGTTCACGGTGTCGATGGACACGCGTATGCCGGAGGACGAGAGCAACTGGCGGGTTTCCTCCAGGCCGGCGGCATTCACGTCCGCCAGGGCCAGGTGGCAACCACGGGAGGCCAGCTCGATGGCCAGGGCGCGGCCGATGCCGGAGCCGGCGCCGGTGATGGCGGCAACTTTGTTCTCGAAGTTCTTCATGCCGGCACCTCCTCGGCGTGGCGTTGCGGTTGGACGACGGCGCTGCCCAGGGGCTTGGCCTTCAGATGATAGGCGGACGGATCGAATTGGCTGGTCAGCGCGCGGAAGCGCCAGGTGAAGCCCGGCCACAGCGTGCAGTTGCGCCCGCTCACCGGGTGCAGGTACCAGCTCTTGCAGCCGCCGGTGTTCCACACGCTGTGGTTGAGGCCGCGCTGCAGCTTGGCGTTCCACTGATCCTGGATTTCGCCCTTCACTTCGACGCTGTGCAGTTCGCGGCGGTCCATCAGCTTGATGGCGCCCAGCACGTAGGCGATCTGCGACTCGATCATGTAGACCATGGAGTTGTGGCCCAGGCCGGTGTTGGGGCCCATGAGGAAGAACAGGTTGGGGAAGCCACGGGTCATGGTGCCCTTATAGGCTTCCGGGCCGTTCTTCCAGGTGTCGAGCAGGTCGACGCCATCCTTGCCGAACACCACGCCGCGCGGAATCGGGTCGTTGGCGGTGAAGCCGGTGCCGAAGATGATGGCGTCCACCGGCCGCTCGCGGCCGTCACTGGTGATGATGCTGCCGGCCTTGATCTCGAGGATGCCGTCGGTGATCACCGAGGAGTTGGCGGCCGCCAGCGCGGGGTAGTAGTTGTGCGACATGAGCACGCGCTTGCAGCCGATGGTGTAGTCGGGGGTGAGCTTGCGGCGCAGGTCCGGGTCCTTCACCTGCTGACGGATGAAGCGCTCCGCCAGTCGGCCCACCAGCTTCATCGCCCAGGGGGCGAAGGTGAAGCCCAGCACGCGGCCTTCGAGCATGCTGTACAGCGCGCCGCGCCAGAGCTTCTGCACGGCCGGGAAGTGGCGGAAGCGCGCGCGCTCCTTGTCGCTGATGGCGCGGTCCGGCTTGGGCAGGATCCACGGCGCGGTGCGTTGGTAGAGGTCGAGCTTGGCCACCAGCGGCTGGATTTCCGGGACGAACTGAATGGCCGAGGCGCCGGTGCCGATCACCGCGACGCGCTTGCCCTTCAGGTCATAGTCATGGTCCCACTGCTGGGAGTGGAAGGCCTTGCCCTGGAAGTTCTCCAGGCCCTTGAGTGCAGGGATCGAGGGGATCGACAGCGCTCCCATGCCGGACACCACGGCCTTGGCGGTGTAGTGATTGCCGGCGGCGTCGAACAGGTGCCAGAGCTGCTGCTCGTCGTTCCACTCGAAGCGCAGCATCTCGGTATTGAACAGCGTCTTGTCTTCCAGGCGGTACTTCTTCCAGCAGTTCTCCAGGTAGGCGCGGATCTCCGGCTGGCGAGCGAACATGCGTGTCCAGTCCGGGTTCGGCTCGAAGGAGAAGGAATAGACATGGGATTGCACGTCGCAGGCGCAGCCCGGGTAGTTGTTGACCCGCCAGGTACCGCCAACGCCGGCGTCCTTCTCGAACAGCAGGATGTCGTTCTCGCCTTCCTGCCTAAGGCGGATCGCCATGCCCAGCCCGGAAAAACCGGTGCCGACGATGGCGATCTTGCAGTGTCTGCTCGGGGCAGTCTGAGGTTGCGTACCCGTACCCATGGCCAAGCTCCTGTTATGATTATTGCTGGCGTATACAACTGTCTACGTGGTACGAATGTAGACATCTGTATACTTCTGGAACAACCAACCTTAGGTGGGGTCGGGCGCCAATCTCATGGAAATCGGACAGGAAGAACGGCCGGCGGAAGCCGCGGGCAAACGCGCGCTGATCGATGCGGCGCTGCGCCTGGCGGCGGGGCGGCGCAGCCTCAGCAGCCTGGGATTGCGGGAGTTGGCGCGAGAGGCGGGGCTGAACCCGAACACCTTCTATCGGCATTTCGACGATGTGGACGATCTGGGCCTGGCGATCATCCGCGATATCGCCACCCAGTTGCGTCAGCCGCTGCGTGATCTGCGCCGCGAAGCCGCCGAGCGCGCGCAGTCAGGGGAGAGCGCCGCCAGTGTGCCTTTTGGCCTGGACCTGGAGCGCGGCCTGCGGGTGACGCGGGAAACCGTGCGGTTGTTCTTCGACTTCGTCGAGAGCCATCCGGAGGCCTTCATCATTGGCGTGCGCGAACTGCATGGCCCATCACCGGTGCTGCGCGTGGCGCTGGCACGGGTGATGGATGAGTTCGGCGAGGACATGGCCGAGGACATCCGCCAGTTCCACCTGCTGCCGGATGTCGACGAAGACGAATTGAACCAGCTGTCGCGCTCGATCAGCCGGCAACTGTTCCAGCAGTCGCTGGACTACCTGGAGCGCCCGCCGGAGCAGCGCGAGGAGGTCTGCGTCCTGGCCGGGCGACAAATCCTGTTGCTCTTCACGGGCGTCGCGGTGCTGCAGACTTTCGGCATGCTGGCTAGGCTCTGAATTGTCCTTTGCCGTATCAGGAGATCGCCATGTTGCCCTTGCCCCTGTTCGGCGGCTGCGCCTGCGGCGCGGTGCGCTACCGGGTCGACGCCGAGCCGGAGGAGACCGGTTACTGCCACTGCCGTATCTGCCAGAAGTCCAGTGCCGCGCCGGCGGTGCCCTGGGCGGTGATACCGCTGGCGGGCTTCCGGTACCTGTCCGGCGAGCTGGGGGTGTGGCGGTCGAGCACGGAGGGGGAGCGGCGCTTTTGCGTGAAATGCGGTACGCCGTTGGAATTCCGTGTGAGAGATGGCGAAACCGTCGGGCTCAATACCGTGACCCTGGATGAACCGGAACGCATGAAGCCGCAGTGCCATATCTGGTGCTCGTCGCAGCTTTCCTGGTTCGACACGGTGGATGACCTGCCGCGCCGGCAGGAGGGCTAGCCGGCATGCGTAGGAGCGGACTCTGTCCGCGATAGGTTCGCATCGCGCCGGATGCCATCGCGGACGGAGTCCGCTCCTACGCAGAGATCGCCTTGGGTGCATCGGGCTGAATGAAAAACGCCAGGCTATGCCTGGCGTTTTCTTTTGTGCCGTAGGGATCAGCCGGCGAAATCCAGCTGTTCCTTCCAACGGCTTTCCAGCGACTTGGTGTCATGGTCGAAGGGGTGGAAGCCGGGGCGGAAGTAATCCAGCCAGGGGCGGATCAGGTTGACGAAGTAACCGCGGCGCGGATGCAGCAGCACCCCCAGGCCGTGCTTCCAGCTGCGCCAGTTGAACAGCTGGCCGTCGCGGCGCAGCAAGTGGATCTGGAAGCCGCCGATGACGCCGAGGAAGATCACGGTGGTCAGCAGCATCACCGCGGTGCGGGTGAAGTAGCCGCCGTAGACCTGCTGGTAGACGTCATAGGCCACCGCCTTGTGCTCATTCTCCTCAACGGCGTGCCACATCCACAGCTTGTACATCTTGTCCGACTTCATCTGGCTGCTCAGGTCCTCGCGCTTGAGCAGCTGCTCGGCCATGGTCGCGGTAAAGTGTTCCAGGGCGCAGGTGATCGCCAGCTGGTGTTTCCTGGTCGTGACCTTGCTGATCGATTCGAGCAGCACCTTGATGCGCAGCTCCAGGCGCTCCAGGTCGATGCCATATTGGTCGGCGTATTCGTTGTAGGCCGCGTGCTCCTTGGAGTGCATGGCCTCCTGGCCGATGAAGGCGCTGACGTCCTTCTGCAATTGCGGGTCCTGGATGCGCTCACGCACGGCGCGCACGCTATCGACGAAGAACTTTTCGCCGTAGGGGAACAGCGAGGACAGGTTATTCATGAAGTGGGTCATGAAGGGTTGACCGTCCCACCAGTATTTCGGCGTTTCGCTGAAGCTGAAGTCCATGCGGCGGACCGGGAAATTGGCGCGGATCGGCGTGGTGCTGGCGTTCATGACTAACTCCTTGTTGTTGTGCGGGAGGGTGGCGCACGTCAGGTGCGGCGACCCGGGCAAGCCCTGTCGTTAGTTCGCTATGCCACCTCTGATTGTGTCATTAGCTGATGTCATGTTCGGAGCATTGTCGGACAATCTCCAGGTCATATCCGGCCGTGGCCGGGTCGGATCAGGCCAAGGCGGCCACGACCAGCCTTAGGATGGGGCCGCCGGAAACGACAACGGGCGCCGTAGCGCCCGTTGTCTGGAGAGAGAGGAAGCAGCGCCGATCAGCGTTCGTCGAGGGAGAAGGCGGTCAGGCTGTAGGTGGGGATCTGCGCATCGGTCAGCTTGGCAGAGCCGCCCAGTTCCGGCAGGTCGATGATCGCGGCGGCCTCGAACACGCTGGCGCCCATGCGGCGCACCAGTTGCGCGGCGGCCAGCAGGGTCCCGCCGGTGGCGATCAGGTCATCGAAGATCAGCACGCTATCGCCTTCGCACAGGCTGTCGGCGTGGACTTCCAGCAGGGCTTCGCCGTACTCGGTCTCGTAGGCCTGGGCCAGCACGTCGGCCGGCAGCTTGCCGCGCTTGCGGAAAAGCACCAGGGGCTTGTTCAGCTCGTAGGCGATGATCGAACCGATCAGGAATCCGCGCGCGTCCATGGCGCCGATGTGGGTGAACTCGGCCTCGACATAGCGCTGGATGAAGCTGTCGGCGACGAAGCGCAGGGCTCGCGGCGACTGGAACAGCGGTGTGATGTCACGGAAGATCACGCCCGGCTTGGGGAAGTCGGGAACGGCGCGGATCATGGACTTCAGGTCGAGTTGATTGAGGATCATGCTGGTTGTGCACCTGATGCGGTATTTGCAGAGCCGAAAGTATAACGGGCCCGCCAATCGGCGAGCCCGTTTTCGATGACCGGAAAGTCAACTATTCAGTCAGCTTTCAAGCGGTTCAGCTTTCCAGTTGACCACCGGCCAGTGCGCACAGCTCGATGGAGTCGAGGATGTGCACTTCCTTGCCTTCGGCGGCGATCAGGCCGTTCTGCTGGAAGCGGGTGAACACACGGGAGACGGTTTCCACCGCCAGGCCCAGGTAGTTGCCGATCTCGTTGCGCGACATGGCCAGGCGGAACTGCTGGGCCGAAAAGCCACGGGCGCGGAAACGCGCGGAGAGGTTCACCAGGAAGGTGGCGATGCGCTCGTCGGCGGTTTTTTTCGACAGCAGCATCATCATCTGCTGGTCGTCGCGGATCTCACGGCTCATCACCCGCAGCAGTTGGCGGCGCAGTTGCGGCAGCTGCTCGGACAGCTCGTCCAGGCGCTCGAAGGGAATCTCGCAGACCGACGTGGTTTCCAGCGCCTGGGCCGATACCGGGTAGCTCTCGGTGTCCATGCCGGACAGGCCGACCAGTTCGCTGGGCAGGTGGAAACCGGTGATCTGCTCCTCGCCACCGTCGGTGATGCTGAAGGTCTTGAGTGCGCCGGAACGGACGGCGAAGACCGAGCCGAAAGCGTCGCCCTGACGGAACAGGAACTCGCCTTTCTTCAGCGGTCGGCCGCGTTTGACGATTTCATCCAGGGCGTCCATGTCGTTGGTGTTCAGCGACAGGGGGAGGCAAAGGGGCGCCAGGCTGCAGTCCTTGCAGTGTGCTTGGGGGAGGGCGCGCACTTTGATGGTTTCGGCCATTGGGAGTTCCTTGAATGGGAAGGCACACAAAAACCAAGGGTACCCCAGTCGAAGGACTCGGCGCCAGTTGCCGGCCCCTCTGAAACGGCTATTTGAGCGATGGAGGAGGGGGCCAGGAAGGACTTCGAAACAGCTCGAGGCCGTCCGAAGAGGGCCGGTTCAGGGCCCTTTCTTCACCCGAAGGTGTCGGACATATCCTGTTGCAATGGGTGCGACAGTCGGCCTCGTCCTTCTGTCGTGTTATCGAAAGGCTCAGATCACCCGTGAGAAACGCTGAAGGTTCTGCGTCGGCAGGTAGCGGTCGAACAGCATGCACAGGCTGCGTACCAGCAGCCGACCCGAAGCGCTGACGTCGATGCCGCGCGGGGTGAGCGTGACCAGTCCATCGGCGGCGAAGCGTTCGAGGTCCGGCCAGATTTCATTGAAGTAGCCGCGGAAGTCGATGTTGTAGAGCTCCTCGATCTCGTCGAAGTCCAGCTGGAAGTGGCAGATCAGCTGCTGGATCACCGCACGGCGGATGATGTCGTCCTTGTTGCAGTGCAGGCCGCGGCGGGTGGCGAGCTGGCTCTGGTCCAGCGAGCTCTGGTAGTCGGCGATATCGCTGCTGTTCTGGCTGTAGAGATCGCCGACCTGGCTGATCGCCGAAACGCCCAGGCCTACCAGGTCGCAATGACCGTGGGTGGTGTAGCCCTGGAAGTTGCGTTGCAGGGTGCCGTCCTCCTGGGCCATGGACAGCTCGTCGTCCGGCAGGGCGAAATGGTCCATGCCGATGTAGCGGTAGCCGGCGGCTTCCAATTGCTCGGTGGTGCGCTGGAGCATTTCCAGCTTCTGCCCGGGGGAGGGCAGGTCGTCGGCATTGATCCGCCGTTGCGGCATGAAGCGCTCCGGCAGGTGCGCATAGTTGAACACCGACAACCGGTTGGGCTGCAGGGCGATCACCTGTTCGACGGTGTGGGCGAAGCTGTCGGGGTTCTGCTTGGGCAGGCCGTAGATCAGGTCGATGTTGATCGAGCGGTACTGCAGGGTGCGCGCGGCATCGATGATGGCGCGGGTTTCGTCGAGGCTCTGCAGGCGATTCACGGCCTGCTGCACTTCCAGGTTGAAGTCCTGCACGCCGAGGCTGATGCGGTTGAAGCCCAGTTCGCGGAGCAGGCCCATGGTCGACCAGTCGGCTTCGCGCGGGTCGATCTCGATGCCGTAGTCGCCGGAGTCGTCGTCGAGGAAGTGGAAGTGGGTGCGCAACTGGCTCATCAGCTCGCGCAACTGGCCGGAGCTGAGGAAAGTCGGCGTACCGCCGCCGAAGTGCAATTGCTCGACCTGTTGCTGGCGACCCAGGTGGCGGCTGACGATCTCGATTTCGCGGATCAGCCGGGCCAGATAGGGCGCGCTGCGGCCGCGATCCTTGGTGATGACCTTATTGCAAGCGCAGTAGTAGCAGATGTTCGCGCAGAACGGGATGTGCACGTAGAGCGAGAGCGGACGCTGTGCCTTCTGGCTATCGCGCAGCGCGTGCAGCAGATCGAAGGGGCCGACGCCTTCGTGGAACTGCACAGCGGTGGGATAGGAGGTGTAGCGCGGGCCGGACAGATCGTAGCGGCGTATCAGATCTGCGTCCCAGCGAATATTGTCGAGCATGCCGAGGTCCCCGGTTGGCGAGCTTTTCCTGCGCAGTCTAGGGAGAGTCCGACAGAGGCCTGTTGACCTGTATCAAGCGGCTTTATGGTGGCCGTGGGCGACGTTCGCGTGCATCTCGTGGCCCATGATCCATGCCTGGTGCGGACCGGGCAGGGTCCACAGGCCGAAGAGGATCACCAAAATGCCACCGGCCATGCGTACGCTGCGTTTGCGCAGCAGGGCGGTGATGCGCTCTGCCGCGAGGCCCGTGGCCAGCAACACCGGCCAGGTGCCCAGGCCGAAGGCGAGCATCAGCAGCGCGCTGTCGATGGCCGAACCCTGGCTGGTGGCCCACAGCAGCGTGCTGTAGACCAGGCCGCAGGGCAGCCAGCCCCACAGAGCGCCCAACAGCAGCGCGCGGGGAACGGTCGCGACGGGCAGCAGGCGGCTGGCGAAGGGCTGGATGTGCTTCCACAGGCCACGCCCGAGTGCTTCGATGCGGGTGAGACCGCTCCACCAGCCCGCCAGGTACAGACCCATGGCGATCAGCAGCAGCCCGGCGACGATGCGCAGCGCCGCGGCGAACGGCGTGCGGGCGATGGCCCAGCCGGCGAGGCCGAGCAGCAGCCCTGCGCAGGCGTAGCTGAGGATGCGTCCGAGGTTGTAGGCCAGCAGCAGGCGCAGGCGCCGGGCACGCTGCTCGGGTGGAATCGCCATGGTCAGCGCGCCCATCAGACCACCGCACATGCCCAGGCAGTGGCCACCACCGAGCAGGCCGAGGATCAGCGCCGACGCCAGCAGGGGCGCCAGTTCAGGCATCGTGCTTGTCCTTCGGATCGGTGCCTTCGGCTTCGTCGACCCCAGCCTGGTGCTTGGGGTCTTCGTCGTCGAACAGGATGCTGTGGGCCGGGCTGTCCATGTCGTCGTACTGGCCGCTGTTCACCGCCCAGAAGAAGATGCAGATGCAGATGCCGACGATCAGCACGGCGATCGGGATCATGACGTAGAGTGCGGGCATTTCAACTCCGTGGCAGCGCCTGGCTCGTCTCCAGGACGGCGGGGCGCGCGTGGGTCGCTGAGGAGGCGTCGACGGTCCTGGGCAGCCGGGTCAGGCGCAGGGCATTGAGCACCACGGTCAGCGAGCTGATCGACATGCCCACCGCGGCCCACACGGGTGTGATCCAGCCGAGGGCGGCGAAGGGCAACATCAGCCCATTGTACAGCCCTGCCCAGATCAGGTTCTCGATGATTACCCGGCGGGTGCGGCGTGCCAGGCTGAAGGCCTGCACCAGGCTGTCCAGGCGATTGGACAGCAGCACGGCGTCGGCGCTGGTCTTCGCCAGGTCGGTGGCCGAGCCCATGGCGACGCTGATGTCGGCGGCGGCCAGCACCGGCACGTCGTTCACGCCGTCGCCGAGCATCAGTACGCGGCGGCCTTCCTGGTGCAGCTGGCGCAGGACCTCCAGTTTGTCGTCCGGGCGCAGGCCGCCGCGGCAGTCGTCGATGCCCAGTTCGGCGGCGACCCGACCGACCATCGGCGAGCTGTCGCCGGACAGCAGCAGGGTCCGCCAGCCACGGGTACGGCAGGCGTCGAGCAGGTCAGCGGCGTCCCCGCGGATGCGGTCGTCCAGCACCAGCCAGGCCAGGGCGCCGCGCTCATCGCCGAGCAACAGCCACTGGCCGGGCTCCTGCGGGTGCGCAGGCGCCACGCTGTGGCTCAGGGCGCAGACGAAGGACGGCTCGCCGATGCGCAGGCGGCGCTCTCCAACCTGCCCTTCGAGGCCCAGGCCCGGATGGCTCTCGACGCCTTCGGCAGGCTGCGGCGCGCGGCCGAAGGCGCGGGCGATGGGGTGTTCGGAGCGGTTCTCCAGCGCGGCAGCCAGGGCCAGGCAGCTGTCGCTGTCGAGCTCGCTCAGCGTCCGCACGGCGCGCAGGGTCAGGCGGCCTTCGGTGAGGGTGCCGGTCTTGTCGAAGATCACCGTGTCGATGTGATTCAGGCCTTCCAGCACGTGGCCGCGGGTCAGCAGCAGGCCGAGCTTGTGCAGGCTGCCGGTGGCCGCTGTGAGCGCGGTGGGCGTAGCCAGGGAGAGGGCGCAGGGGCAGGTCGCCACCAGCATCGCCAGGACCACCCAGAAGGCGCGGGAAGCATCGTGATGCCACCAGAACAGGCCGACCACGGCGGCGAGCACCAGCAGGGCGATGAGGAACCACTGCGCGGCCTTGTCGGCGAGTTCGGCGAGGCGCGGCTTGTCCGACTGGGCGCGTTCCAGCAGGCGAACAATGGCGGAGAGCCGGCTGTCGCTGCCAAGGGCGTTGACCTGTACGGTCAGCGGGCCTTCCACGTTCAGCGTGCCGCCGGTGACGCCATCGCCGGTCTGGCGCGGTTGCGGCAGGTATTCGCCGGTGAGCAGGGATTCGTCGACGCTGGACTGGCCGTCGAGGATCAGGCCGTCGGCGGGAATCACCGCGCCGGGCTGCACCAGCACGCGGTCTCCGACATTCAGCTCGCTGAGCAGTACGCGGGTGCTCTGGCCCAGCTCATCCAGACGCAGGCAGGAAGCGGGCAGCAGGTTGACCAGTTGCGCGGTGGCGGCGGCGGTGCGCTCGCGGGCGCGGCGCTCCAGGTAGCGGCCGGAGAGCAGGAACAGGGCGAACATCCCGACGGCGTCGAAATACAGGTCGCCGTGGCCGGTAACGGCCGTCCATATGCCGGCCAGATAGGCGCCGCCGATGGCCAGGGAGACCGAGACATCCATGGTCAGGTGGCGGGTGCGCAGGTCGCGCAGGGCGCCACGGAAGAATGGCTGGCAGGAGTAGAAGACGATCGGTGTGGTGAGGAACATCGCCACCCAGCGCAGGATTTCGTGCAGCTCTGGGCTGAGGTCGATGTTGAATTCCGGCCAGGTGGCCATGGTCGCCATCATCGCCTGGAACCACAGCAGGCCGGCGACGCCCAGCTGGCGCAGGGACTTGCGGTTCTCCTGGTGCAGCTGGTCGGCGGCGCGGTCGGGCTGGTAGGGATGGGCGGCGTAGCCGATCTTGCGCAGCTCGCCGAGCAGCGCGCTCAGCGGCATCTGGCTGTCGGACCAGCGCACATGGAGGCGATGGTTGGACAGGTTGAGGCCGGCCTCGGCGATTGCGGGCAGGCCCTTGAGGTGCTTCTCGATCAGCCAGCCGCAGGCGGCGCAACTGATGCCTTCCAGAATCAGGGTGGTTTCCGCCAGTTCGCCCTCGTGGCGGACGAAGGGCTGCTGCACGTCGGGGCGGTCGAACAGCTTCAGCTCGTCACTGAGTTGCTCGGGCAGTACGTCGGGATTGGGCGCCGCTTCGGTGCGGTGGCGGTAGTAGCCTTCCAGGCCGCCGGCGACGATGGCTTCGGCCACGGCCTGGCAGCCCGGGCAGCAGAATTCGCGGGTTTCACCGAGGACCTGCGCTGTGAAACGGCTGCCGGGTGGAACCGGCAGGGCGCAGTGGTAGCAGGGCAGCGGGGCGCTCATGGGCGCTCGGCTTCGTCTCCCTTGAGGGGCTCGTCGCCAAGGACGAACGAACCGCCGGGGGCGACTTTCTCTTCTTCGAACAGACGCCAGGCCTGACCGTTTTCCTCGCCGAGCAGCTCGACGAAGCGACGACCCTTGACGGCGGCGTCGAGGCTGCCGGTGTAGCGGCCGGCTTCGGCCGGGCTGGGCAGCAGTTCGATGTGCTTGTCCTGGGCTTCCAGGGTGGGGGAGAGCAGGTTGAGGGTGAGCTTGTCCGGATGGCTGTTGCCGGAGAGACGCAGGTCGATTTCGCCGGTCAGCTCGTCGAAGCTGATGTTCGCCCGCAGCTTGAGCTGCTGCGCCAGGTGCTCGCGGTCAAGGGAGCGGTTGATGCCCTTGCCGGCCTCGTAGTAGTTATCGCTGACCAGGGAGTCCTGGTTGTTCACTGCGATGTTGACCATCATCAGGCTGAGAAACACCGAGGTGCCCAGCATGCCGATGATGATCCATGGCCAGAGGTGCTTGTACCAGGGTTGCACGGGCGTTTTCATGGCCGATTGCATTCTCTTTTCTCTCGCTGGAATGGCCCGCACGGGCGCGGTCTGACCGTTGCAGGGGCGGGCGGATTCTACGTGCTTCGGGCGGCACTGGCACCCCATGCGCAACATGGGGTGCCAATTGGTTCAGCTGCAGTTCAATGAACTCGCGGGCCGATGAAGCGGCTGGAGGATTCCTTGTGGATGGACGGGGTGTCCACCGACTGGATGGTGAAGCTCACCTCGTTGGTGGTGGAGGGGAGTTTCTCCGGATCCATGGAGAGCTCCACCGGCATGCTGACGATATCGCCGGCAGCCACCGAGATTTCCTTCTTGCCTTCCAGGATCAGGCCGTCCAGGCCCTTGGCGCCGAGCACGTAGGTGTGGTCCTGCTGATCCTTGTTCATGATCTTCAGGCTGTACACGTTCTCGATCCGCCCTTCGGCGTTTTCGCGGTAGAGCACGCGGTCCTTGCTGACATCGAAGCCCACCAGCGGGCGTATGACCACGGCGGTGATCAGCAGGCCGATCATCACGCACAGGGCGATGGCGTAGCCAATCAGGCGCGGGCGCACCAGGTGGGTTGTCTGTCCGGACAGGTTGTGCTCGGTGGTGTAGCTGATCAGCCCGCGCGGGTAGTTCATCTTGTCCATGATGCTGTCGCAGGCGTCGATGCACGCGGCGCAGCCAATGCACTCGATCTGCAGGCCGTCGCGGATGTCGATGCCGGTGGGGCAGACCTGCACGCACATGGTGCAGTCGATGCAGTCACCCAGGCCCTGGGCCTTGTAGTCCACGGTCTTCTTGCGCGGGCCGCGCGTCTCGCCGCGACGCGGGTCGTAGGAGACGATCAGGGTGTCCTTGTCGAACATCACGCTCTGGAAGCGCGCATACGGGCACATGTAGATGCACACCTGCTCGCGCAGCCAGCCGGCGTTGCCGTAGGTGGCGAGGGTGAAGAAGCCGACCCAGAAGTAGGCCCAGCCGTCGGCCTGGCCGGTCACCAGGTCCGGCAGCAGTTCACGCATCGAGGCGAAGTAGCCGACGAAGGTCAGGCCGGTGACCAGGCCGATCAGCAGCCACAGGCTGTGCTTGGCCACTTTGCGCAGGAGTTTGTTGCCGCTCATGGCGGCCTTGTCGAGCTTCATGCGCTGGTTGCGGTCACCCTCGGTGACCTTTTCGCACCACATGAAGATCCATGTCCACACGCTCTGCGGGCAGGTGTAGCCGCACCAGACGCGGCCGGCGAATACGGTGATGAAGAACAGCCCGAAGGCACTGATGATCAGCAGGCCCGAGAGGAGGATGAAGTCCTGTGGCCAGAAGGTCGCGCCGAAGATGTAGAACTTGCGCTCGGGCAGGTCCCAGAGCACTGCCTGGCGACCGTTCCAGGTCAGCCATACGGTGCCGAAGTAGAGGAGGAAGAGGAAGGCGCCTCCGGCCATTCGGAGATTTCGAAAGAATCCGGTGAAGGCTCGGGTATAGATTTTTTCCCGAGAGGCATAAAGGTCGACGCTATCACCCTTGCCCTTGGTGGGCGGAGTGATGTCATGGACGGGAATCTGTTTGCTCATCAGTGCATTCCACGGCAGCGGGAGGGCGCCCTGTCGATACATGCCGAGCAGGGTCAGAAATAGGCTTGCACGCCTGACAATGATACGGCGTGGTGGGTGTCGCAACCGTGCGACAGTTGGTCGCGTAAGAAATTATGGACCCAGAAATAGAGCGGCGCCGGTATGGAAACCGGCGCCGCTGGGTGTTGCTATGGAGTAGGGCAGGGGAGGCTTATTCGGCGCTCTTCTGACCTTCGCCGTGGGACAGGCTGTATACGTACGCAGCGAGCAGGTGAACCTGGTCTTTGCCCAGACGCTCCAGCTGAGCCGGCATCTGGCCCTGGCGGCCGTAGCGGATGGTCTGCTGCAGCTGGGCGAAGCTCGAGCCGTAGATGAAGGCAACCGGGTGGGTCAGGTTAGGCGCGCCCATGGCGGGGGTGCCTTTGCCTTCCGGACCGTGGCAAGCCACGCAGTTGGTCTGGAAGATCTTCTGACCGTTGGCGACCTGCTCGTCAGTCACGCCTTCGGGCAGTTTGCGGCCGTCCAGCTTGGTGGTGACGAAAGCGGCTACGTCGTGAACGCCGGCATCGCCGATGACTTCGCCCCAGGCCGGCATGGCCGCGTGGCGACCGCCTTCGATGGTGGCAACGATGTCCTTCGGCTCGCCGCCCCACCGCCAGTCTTCGTCGGTCAGGTTCGGGAAACCGTGGGCGCCCTTGGCGTCGGAGCCGTGGCAGACCGAGCAGTTGGAAGCGAACAGGCGGTTACCCATTTTCAGGGCTTGCGGGTCCTTGGCGACTTCCTCGATCGGCATGGCGCCGAACTTGGCGTACAGCGGGCCGTACTTCTCGTCGGCCTTGGCCATCTCCTTCTCCCACTGGTGCACGCCGGTCCAGCCGGCCTCACCATTGGCGAACTCGGCCTTGTCCTGATAGCCCGGCAGCAGGCCTTTCCAGTTGCCCAGGCCCGGGTAGAGGGCGAGGTAGGCGAGCGCGAAGACGAAGGTGGCCACGAACAGCATGAACCACCACTTCGGCAGCGGGTTGTCGTATTCCTCGATCCCGTCGAAGGAGTGGCCGACGGTTTCGTCGGTGGCTTCGCTGCGCTGGCCGCGACGGGTAGCGAACAGCAGCCACGCCAGGGCGAAGATGGTGCCCAGGGTAAGTACGGTGACGTACAGACTCCAGAAGGTAGTCATTCTTTGTTGCTCCTAGAAGCTTGTTCTTGCTCGACGTGCTTCATGGCTACCGGGTCGTCCACGAAGGGCAGCAGGGCGTCCTCGTCGAAGCGCTGCTTGCGCTTGCCGTTGTAGGCGAACAGGAGAACGCCGATGAAGCCAATCATCACCACGACAGTACCCAGGCCGCGAATCGTCCCGATATCCATTGCACTCACCGTTTGCTTTTGATGATGGTCCCGAGGCTTTGCAGGTAAGCCACGAGCGCATCCATCTCGGTTTTGCCTTTAACGGCGTCACGGGCGCCGGCGATGTCTTCGTCGGTGTAAGGCACGCCCATCGAGCGCATCACTTCCATCTTCTTCGCCGTGTCCTTGCCGTCGAGCTTGTTCTCGACCAGCCAGGGGTAGGAGGGCATCTTCGACTCAGGCACTACGTTGCGCGGGTTGTACAGGTGCGCGCGGTGCCAGTCGTCGGAGTAGCGGCCGCCAACGCGGGCCAGGTCCGGGCCGGTACGCTTGGAACCCCACAGGAACGGGTGGTCCCAGACGCTTTCGCCGGCGACGGAGTAGTGGCCGTAGCGCTCGGTCTCGGCGCGGAACGGACGGATCATCTGCGAGTGGCAGCCCACACAGCCGTTGGCGATGTAGACGTCACGGCCTTCGAGCTGCAGCGCGGTGCGCGGCTTCATGCCTTCCACCGGCTTGTTGGTCACGTCCTGGAAGAACAGCGGGACGATCTGGGTCAGACCACCGATGCTCACGGCGATGACCATGAAGAAGGCCAGCAGGCCGATGTTCTTCTCGACTGCTTCGTGCTTCATCAGTGGGCTCCTACAGCGGGAATCTGAGCGGCGGCATCGGCGTCAGCCAGCTTGAAACCGCGTACGGTACGGAAGGTGTTGTAGGCCATCAGCAGCATGCCGGAGGCGAAGAAGGCGCCGCCCAGCGCACGGACCATGAAGCCCGGGTGGCTGGCCTGCAGGGCTTCCACGAAGGAGTAGGTGAGGGTGCCGTCGGCGTTGACCGCGCGCCACATCAGGCCCTGGGTGATGCCGTTGACCCACATGGAGGCGATGTACAGCACGGTACCGATGGTGGCCAGCCAGAAGTGGGCGTTGATCAGGCCAACGCTGTGCATCTGCTGACGGCCGAAGACCTTCGGAATCAGGTGGTACAGGGAGCCGATGGAGATCATCGCTACCCAACCCAGAGCGCCGGCGTGTACGTGGCCGATGGTCCAGTCGGTGTAGTGCGACAGCGAGTTGACGGTCTTGATGGCCATCATCGGGCCTTCGAAGGTGGACATGCCGTAGAAGGCCAGGGAAACCACCAGGAAGCGCAGGATCGGGTCGGTGCGCAGCTTATGCCAGGCGCCGGAGAGGGTCATCATGCCGTTGATCATGCCGCCCCAGCTCGGAGCCAGCAGGATCAGGGACATCGCCATGCCCAGGGACTGGGCCCAGTCCGGCAGTGCGGTGTAGTGCAGGTGGTGCGGGCCGGCCCAGATGTACAGGGTGATCAGCGCCCAGAAGTGCACGATGGACAGGCGATAGGAGTAGATCGGACGCTCGGCCTGCTTCGGAACGAAGTAGTACATCATGCCGAGGAAGCCGGTGGTCAGGAAGAAGCCCACGGCGTTGTGGCCGTACCACCACTGGATCATCGCGTCGGTGGCGCCGGAGTACAGCGAGTAGGACTTGAACAGGCTGACCGGGATCGACATGTGGTTGACGATGTGCAGCATCGCGGTGACCACGATGAAGGCGCCGTAGAACCAGTTGCCGACGTAGATGTGCTTGGTCTTGCGCTTGACGATGGTGCCGAAGAACACCACGCCGTAAGTGACCCAGACCACGGCCAGGAGAATCGCGATCGGCCATTCCAGCTCGGCGTATTCCTTGGTGGTGGTGTAGCCCAGCGGCAGGGTGATGCCGGCGGCCACGATCACCGCTTGCCAGCCCCAGAAGGTGAAGGCGGCGAGGGTGTCGGAGATCAGACGGGTCTGACAGGTGCGCTGTACGACGTAGTAGGAGGTGGCGAACAGAGCACAGCCGCCGAAGGCGAAGATCACCAAGTTGGTGTGCAGCGGACGCAGACGCCCGAAACTGGTCCAGGGAAGGTCCAGGTTCAGTTGGGGCCAAACCAACTGTGATGCGATGTAAACACCGAGCCCCATCCCAAGTATCCCCCAGACCACCGTCATGATGGCGAACTGGCGGATGACCTTATAGTTATAAGCAGTCGGACTGATTGCTGTGCTCATTCTAAGGTTCCACGGTTTTTGAGTATTTATGGACAAAAAAACGGCGGCAAGTATGGAGAAAGCAGATAGGCAATGCAACGCGCCGAGCCTAGGGCCAGGGCTGGTTCGATGCCTGCTTCAGAGCGCTTTCGGCCGCTGTTCGCCGGTTATCCCGAGTCGCCCCGATCAATCCTTGAATCAGGTCAGGGTAGTCATATTGCAGGTTTGCGAATGGAAACCAGCTTAGACGCGAACTTTGAGGGTGTGAAGAATGGGGAGTAGGAGGGTGCGACACTTCGTCGCGAGATGCGGGGGAACTCGCGCCCGGTGATGGGCGCGAGTGAGGGGAGGGTAATTACTTCGCCTGGCCGGAGATGTTGTAGATGTAAGCGGCGAGGATGTGCACCTTGTCCTTGCCCAGGTACTGCTCCTGCGCCGGCATCTGGCCCTGGCGGCCGTGACGGATGGTCTGCTGCAGTTGCGCGTAGCTGGAACCGTAGATGAAGGCGCCCGGGTGGGTCAGGTTCGGCGCGCCCATCAGCGGATTGCCCTTGCCTTCCGGACCGTGGCAGGCGACGCAGTTGGTGGCGAATACCTTGCCGCCGTTGTCGACCTGCTCTTCGGTCACGCCATCGGGCAGCTTGCGGCCGTCCAGTTTGGCCGTGACGAAGGCGGCCACGTCCTGCACGCCCTTGTCGCCCAGCACGTCACCCCAGGCCGGCATGGCCGCGTGGCGGCCGCCGAGGATGGTGGTCTCGATGCTCTGGGCGTCGCCGCCCCAGCGCCAGTCTTGGTCGGTCAGGTTCGGGAAGCCGACCGCGCCCTTGGCGTCGGAGCCGTGGCAGATGGAGCAGTAGGTGGCGAACAGGCGCTCGCCCATTTTCAGGGCTTGCGGGTCCTTGGCGACTTCTTCTACGGGCATCGCGGCGTATTTGGCGAAGATCGGGCCGTACTTCTCCTTGGCCAGGGCCTCTTCGCGCTCCCATTGCTTGTCTTGGGTCCAGCCGCCGTCATAGCCCGGCAGGACGCCTTTCCAGTTGCCCAGGCCCGGGTAGAGCACCAGGTAGCCAGCGGCGAAGACGATGGTGCCGACGAACAGCAGGAACCACCATTTCGGCAGCGGGTTGTCGTACTCCTCGATGCCGTCGAAGGCGTGGCCCATGGTCTGGTCGGTGGTGTTCGCGTTCTGGCCGCTGCGGGTGGCGAAGACCAGCCACAGCAGGGCGATCAGCGAACCGACGGTTAGAACGGTGACGTACAGACTCCAGAAGGTAGTCATGCGTTGTTGCTCCTAGAAGCTTGCTCTTGCTCAGCGTGCCGCTTGGCGACCGGGTCATCCGCGAAAGGCAGCAGCGCGTCCTCGTCGAAACGCTGCTTGCGCTTGCCGCTGTATGCCCAGAGCAGAACGCCGACGAAGGCGACCATCACGATGACGGTGCCCAGGCCACGAATGGTCCCGATATCCAATGTCGTCACCGCTTGTTCTTGATGGAGGTGCCGAGAACCTGCAGGTACGCGACCAGCGCGTCCATTTCGGTCTTCCCTTTGACGGCGTCGCTGGCGCCGGCGATGTCTTCGTCCGTGTAGGGCACGCCCATGGTGCGCATCACTTGCAGTTTCTTCGCCGTGTCCTTGCCATCGAGCTTGTTCTCGACCAGCCAGGGGTAGGCGGGCATCTTCGACTCCGGCACCACGTTGCGCGGGTTGTACAGGTGCGCGCGGTGCCAGTCGTCGGAGTAGCGGCCGCCGACGCGAGCCAGGTCCGGGCCGGTACGCTTGGAGCCCCACAGGAACGGGTGGTCCCAGACGCTTTCGCCGGCGACGGAGTAGTGGCCGTAGCGCTCGGTCTCGGCGCGGAACGGACGGATCATCTGCGAGTGGCAGCCCACGCAGCCGTTGGCGATGTAGACGTCACGGCCTTCCAGTTGCAGGGCGGTATAAGGCTTCATGCCCTCTACCGGGGTGTTGGTCACGTCCTGGAAGAACAGCGGAACGATCTGGGTCAGGCCACCGATGCTCACGGCAACCGCCATGCACAGCGCCAGCAGGCCGACGTTCTTCTCGAGTACTTCGTGTTTCATGTCGGTCTCCTCAGGCCATCTGCGCCGCGGCGTGCATTTCAGCCGGCTTGGCGGCCGCTACGGTGCGCCAGGTGTTGTAGGCCATGACCAGCATGCCCATCAGGAACACCGCACCACCGATCATCCGCACGATGAAGCCGGGATGGCCGGCGGCCAGGGCTTCGACGAAGGAGTAGGTGAGGGTGCCGTCGGCGTTGACCGCGCGCCACATCAGGCCCTGGGTGATGCCGTTGACCCACATGGAGGCGATGTACAGAACGGTGCCGATGGTGGCCAGCCAGAAGTGGGTGTTGATCAGGCCCACGCTGTGCATCTGCTCGCGACCGAAGACCTTCGGGATCATGTGGTACAGGGAGCCGATGGACACCATGGCGACCCAGCCCAGAGCGCCGGCGTGTACGTGGCCGATGGTCCAGTCGGTGTAGTGGGAGAGGGCGTTGACGGTCTTGATGGCCATCATCGGGCCTTCGAAGGTGGACATGCCGTAGAAGGCCAGGGAGACCACCAGGAAGCGCAGGATCGGGTCGGTGCGCAGCTTATGCCAGGCACCGGAGAGGGTCATCATGCCGTTGATCATGCCGCCCCAGCTCGGAGCCAGTAGGATCAGCGACATCACCATGCCCAGGGATTGTGCCCAGTCCGGCAGCGCGGTGTAGTGCAGGTGGTGCGGGCCGGCCCAGATGTATACGGCGATCAGCGCCCAGAAGTGCACGATGGACAGGCGATAGGAGTAGACCGGACGTTCGGCCTGCTTGGGCACGAAGTAGTACATCATGCCGAGGAAGCCGGCGGTGAGGAAGAAGCCCACGGCGTTGTGGCCGTACCACCACTGGATCATCGCGTCGGTCGCGCCGGAGTACAGCGAGTAGGACTTGGTCAGGCTGACCGGGATCTCCAGGTTATTGACCACGTGCAGCAGCGCCACGGTCAGGATGAAGCCGCCGAAGAACCAGTTGCCCACGTAGATGTGTTTGGTCTTGCGCTTGATCAGGGTGCCGAAGAATACGATCGCGTAGCTGACCCAGACGATGGTGATCAGGATGTCGATCGGCCATTCCAGTTCGGCGTACTCCTTGGAGGAGGTGTAGCCCAGCGGCAAGGTAATGGCGGCCAGCAGGATCACCAGCTGCCAACCCCAGAAGGTGAAGGAAGCGAGGGTGTCGGAGAACAGGCGGGTCTGGCAGGTGCGCTGCACAGCGTAATAGCTGGTGGCGAACAGTGCGCAGCCGCCGAAGGCGAAGATCACGGCGTTGGTGTGCAGCGGACGCAGGCGTCCGAAACTGGTCCACGGCAGGCCGAAGTTGAGTTCTGGCCACACCAGTTGCGCGGCGATCAGGACACCGACGGCCATGCCGACGATCCCCCAGACCACTGTCATAATGGCGAACTGGCGGACCACCTTATAGTTATAAGCGGTCTGATTGGTTGTGCTCATTTATGGGCTTCCATCCACGGTTATGGGCTATGCCCATCCCGGCAGGTTTTTTACGGCAGATGCCGCCCCTCCCCCTTGGGATAGGTACTAATTAGGAATTAGCGGAGTGAAGGATGGATAAAGGCCCCTCGAGGAATATTGATTCCGGTCAATTGCCGTCAGAAACCCGGAAAGCTCTGGCCTGCGGTGCTTTGTCGCTGCTACGGAACCCGGCACAGGGCGAGCTGTCGGCTACGCTGGTCCTCGCCCATGGCGCGGGTGCGCCGATGGACAGTCCCTTCATGGACGACATCGCCGCGCGCCTGGCGGAGCGCGGCATCGCCGTGCTGCGCTTCGAATTCCCCTACATGGCGATGCGCCGGGAAGACGGACGGCGGCGTCCGCCCAATCCTCAGAAGCAGCTGCTGGAGTGCTGGCGCGCGGTGTATGCGCAGGTGCGTGCCGAAGTGCCCGGCAAGCTGGCGATTGGCGGCAAGTCCATGGGCGGGCGCATGGCCAGCCTGCTGGCGGATGAGCTGGGCGCCGATGCGCTGGTCTGCCTCGGCTACCCCTTCTACGCCGCCGGCAAGCCGGAGAAGCCTCGCGTGGCACATCTCGCCGAGCTGAAGACGCCGACCCTGATCATCCAGGGCGAGCGCGATGCGCTGGGCGACCGGCCCACGGTCGAGGGTTATGACTTGTCACCGGCCATCCAGCTGCACTGGCTGGCCGCCGGCGACCACGACCTCAAGCCGCTCAAGGCCTCCGGACTGACCCACGAGCAGCATCTGGAAAGTGCCGCTGCAAGGATCGAAGCTTTCCTATTGCGCTAATCGCTCCTTAATGCAGGCCAACCTATCCTCGCCGGCGTCGGCTCCCAGGAGCCGGCGCCCCGCTTCCAGAGGACAGGCCGAAGGCTGCCATGAACCCCCAATACGCTGATCGCATTGCCACCCCAACTCCCCGATTCGCCCCCGGCGCCGCGCACAGCCTGCTGCTGACCGGCGCCACCGGTTTCCTCGGCGGCGCAGTTGCCGCTCAACTGATCGCCGAAGGACATACCCCGGCGCTGCTGTTCCTGGTTCGTGCCGACTCGCCCGCACAGGGGCTGGAGCGGCTACGCGACAACCTTCGCCTGCACTGCGTTTCCGAGGCTTCGCTGGCCGCCCTGCAAGACAGCCAGATCCTCTGCGGCGACCTCCTCGACACGACCTGGCTGAAAGGCGAGCGCGCCCGCCTGATGCGCGTGGAGCACGTGATCAACTGCGCCGCCGTGGCGTCGTTCTCGAAGAACCCGAGCATCTGGCCGGTCAACGTCGAGGGCACCTTCGCCTTCGCCCGCCTGCTCAGCCAGTCGCGCAACCTCAAGCGCTTCCTGCACGTCGGCACCGCCATGTGCTGCGGGCCGCAACGCGAGTCGCCGGTCAGCGAGTCCTGGGAGTTCCCGGACAGCGAGGAGCAACTGGTGGACTACACCGCCTCCAAGGCCGAGATCGAGCGCCGGATGCGCGAAGAACTGCCGCAGTTGCCGCTGGTGGTGGCGCGGCCGTCCATCGTGGTCGGCCATAGTGAGCTGGGCTGCCGCGCCTCGGGCAGCATCTTCTGGGTGTTCCGCATGGGCTTCGCCCTGGAAAGCTTCACCTGCGGCTTGGACGAACAGATCGACGTGATCCCGGTGGACTACTGCGCCGAGGCGCTGGTCGCCCTGGCGCTCAAGCCGACCTTGAGTCACAGCCTCTACCACATCTCCGCCGGCCACGGCTCCTCCTGCACCTTCGGCGAGATCGACCGCGCCTACGCACTCGCCCGTGGCGAGGAACCGGTGGGTGAGCGCTACCGCAAGGTCAGCGCCGAGGACCTGCGCGAGCTGGCGGGCAGTTTCGAAAGCCGCATCGGCAAGGCCAACCCGCGCCTGGTGCTGCGTGCCTTGCGCCTGTACAGCGGCTTTGCCGACCTCAACTACCTGTTCGACAACCAGCGCCTGCTGGACGAAGGCATCGCCCCGCCGCCGCGCTTCACCGACTATGTGGATGTTTGCGTGCATTCCTCGCAGGAAGTGAGCATCCCGGCGCAGATGCAGTGGGACTTCAAGTAAGGACGCGTTCGCTCACTCGGCGGGCTGTGCGGGAGCGGATCAATCCGCTCCCGCGCCTCAGCCCTCTGCCGGAAGGGAGAGGGGGTTGTTCGGCGCGTGATGGGCTAGGGGCGCCATGTCCTCGGCCTGGTTAATGGCTTTCCAGGTCGCGGCCGTGTTTTGCCAATAGCCCATTGCGACCCCTCTCCCTTCCGGGAGAGGGTTGGGGAGACGCCAGGAGCGGGCGAACCTAGCGGTTGAACCGCTCCACCAGCGAATACTGGCGGTGTGCGGTCTGGGTCAGTTCTTCGCTGAGCTGCGCGGTGCGCTGGGCTTCGCCGGAGGTCTGGTCGGCCAGGTCAGCGATGGTGCTGATGTTGCGGTTGATCTCTTCGGCCACCGCGCTCTGTTCTTCCGCCGCGGCGGCGATCTGGGTGGTCATATCGGTGATGTTGGCCACCGCATCGCTGATGCCCACCAGGGCATTGTCGGCACGCAGCACGCGCTCCACGCCTTCGTCGGCCTGGCGACGGCCGGCCTCCATGGCGCGCACGGCCTCGGTGGCGGTGTGCTGCAGGTTGGCGATCAGCTGGTGGATCTGTTCGGTGGACTCGGCGGTGCGCTGGGCCAGCGAGCGGACCTCGTCGGCCACCACGGCGAAGCCCCGTCCCATTTCACCGGCGCGGGCGGCCTCGATGGCGGCATTGAGCGCCAGCAGGTTGGTCTGGTCGGCGATGCCCTTGATCACATCCACCACGCCGCCGATCTCGTTGCTGTCGCGAGCGAGCTGGCTGACCGCTTCGCCGGTTTCACCCACGGAGCTTGAGAGGCGCTGCATGGCCTCGCGGGTCTCCGCGGCGATCAGGCGGCCCTGGCTGGTCAGGTCGTTGGCCTGGCGGGTGGCGTCGGCGGTGCGCTGCACATTGTCGGCCACTTCCTGGGTGGTGGCGGCCATCTGGTTGACCGCCGTGGCCACCTGTTCGGTCTCCTGGCGCTGGCGATCCAATCCGGCGGAGCTGTGGTGCGCCAGGGTGTCGGCCTGGCGGGCCTGCTCGGTCAGGTATTCGGCGGTGTCCTGCAGGCGGGTCAGGCAGGTCTTCAGGCGCGCTTCCTGGCTGAGGATGGACATTTCCAGGCGCGCCTGTGCGCCTCGGCTGTCGGTATACATCTGCGCGATCAGCGGGTCGGAGGTGGTCTGTTCGGCCAGCTGCAGCAGACGCTTGAGGCCGCGTTGCTGCCAACTCAGGCCGGCGAGGCCCAGCGGGATCGAGAGCAGCGCGGCGAGCAGGAAACCCCAGTGGGAATCGAGCCAGGCGCCAACGAGAAAGGCGACCTGGCCGATCAGGATGAAGGGCAGCCAATCCAGCAGCACCGGCAGCCAGCGGTCGCGGCTCGGGATCGCCGTCTTGCCGGCATTGATCCGCGCATACAGCGCCTCGGCACGGCGTACCTGCTCGGCGGTGGGCTTCACCCGCACCGATTCGAAGCCGATGATCTCGTTGCGTTCGAAGATCGGCGTCACGTAGGCGCTGACCCAGTAGTGATCGCCATTCTTGCAGCGGTTCTTGACGATGCCCATCCATGGCCGGCCCTTCTTCAGGGTGGTCCACATGTGCGCGAACACCGCTGGTGGCACATCCGGGTGGCGCACCAGGTTGTGCGGTGCACGCAGCAGTTCCTCGCGGGAGAAGCCGCTGATGGCGGTGAAGGCGTCGTTGACGTAGGTGATCACGCCGCGGGCGTCGGTGGTGGAGATCAGCCGCTGGTCGGCGGGGAAGGTGCGTTCACGCTGGGTGATCGGCTGGTTGTTGCGCATGTGAGGGGCATTCCACAGCAGAAGCAAATCGCTTGGTCGGGATATCGGCCGCCGGATCAGCAAGTTGATGGTTGTTTCAGAAAAATGTCAGAGCTGCACTGGATGATAGCCGGGTGCTATCAGTCACGGAATCCTGCGAAAGTCGTGGGGCGGCCCGTTGCGGGCCACCCCCGAGGGGTTCAGATCAGGCTGCGCAGCACGTAGTGGAGAATGCCGCCGGCCTTGAAGTATTCGACCTCGTTCTGGGTATCGATGCGGCAGAGCACCTCGAAGCTGTCCTGGCTGCCATCCTCGCGAGTTACGCCGACCTTGAGATTCATGTGCGGCTTCAGTTCCCCGGACAGCCCGCTGATGCTCAGCACTTCCTTGCCGGTGAGCTTCAGGGCCTTGCGGTCCTTGCCGTCCTTGAACTGCAGCGGCAGCACGCCCATGCCCACCAGGTTGGAACGGTGGATGCGCTCGAAGCTCTCGGCGATCACCGCTTTCACGCCCAAAAGGTTGGTGCCCTTGGCCGCCCAGTCGCGGGACGAGCCCGTGCCGTATTCCTTGCCGGCCACGATCACCAGCGGCGTGCCGTCCTGCTGGTAGCGCATGGCGGCGTCATAGATCGCCAGCTTGTCGCCGGTGGGTACGTAGAGCGTGTTGCCGCCTTCCTCACCGCCAAGCATCTCGTTCTTGATACGGATGTTGGCGAAGGTGCCGCGCATCATTACCTCATGGTTCCCACGCCGTGAGCCGTAGGAGTTGAAGTCGGCGTAGGCCACGCCGTGCTCGCTGAGGTAGCGCCCGGCAGGACTGTCCTTCTTGATGTTGCCGGCTGGGGAGATGTGGTCGGTGGTCACCGAATCGCCCAGTACCGCGAGGATGCGGGCTTTCTGGACGTCCTCGACCTTCGGCGGCGCCTCGGCGATATGCTCGAAGAAGGGCGGGTGTTGGATGTAGGTGGAGTCGTCCTGCCAGGTGTAGGTCTTGGCGTCCGGCACCTGGATCGCACGCCATTTCTCATCGCCCTGGAAGACTTCGGCGTACTCCTTGTGGAACATCGCCGTGTCGACCTTCTGGATCGCCGCGGCGATTTCCTGCTGGGTCGGCCAGATGTCCTTCAGGTAGACCGGCTTGCCGTCCTTGCCGGTGCCCAGTGGGTCCTTCGTCAGGTCGGTGCGTACCGTGCCGGCCAGGGCATAGGCCACCACCAGCGGCGGTGAGGCCAGCCAGTTGGTCTTCACCAGCGGGTGCACGCGACCTTCGAAGTTGCGGTTGCCGGAGAGCACCGAGGCGACGGTCAGGTCGGCCTGCTGGATGGCCTTTTCGATCGGATCGAGAAGCGGGCCGGAGTTGCCGATGCAGGTGGTGCAGCCGTAGCCGACCAGGTCGAAGCCCAGCTCGTCCAGGTAGCGAGTCAGGCCGGCGGCGCGGAAGTAGTCGGTGACCACCTTGGAGCCGGGTGCCAGGGAGCTCTTCACCCAGGGCTTGCGCTGCAGGCCCTTCTCCAGCGCCTTCTTCGCCAGCAGGCCGGCGGCCATCATCACGCTGGGGTTGGAGGTGTTGGTGCAGGAGGTGATGGCGGCGATCACCACGGCGCCGTTCTTCAGCCGGTGGGTGTCGCCGTCCTGTTGGTACTCGATTTCGCCGGATGGCGTCGAGGCCCCCACCGCGGCGCCACCGCCACCCTCGCTGAGCAGGCGGCCTTCCTCGGTGGAGGAGGGCTTGATCTGCAGGCCGAGGAAGTCGTCGAAGGCCTGGCTGACGTGGCCGAGGGCGACGCGGTCCTGCGGGCGCTTCGGCCCGGCCAGGCTGGCCTCGACCTCGCCCATGTCCAGTTGCAGCGAGTCGGTGAACACCGGCTCGTGGCCCTTCTCGCGCCACAGGCCCTGGGCCTTGGAGTAGGCCTCCACCAGCTTGACGACTTCATCCGGCCGGCCGGACAGGCGCAGGTAGCCCAGGGTGATCTGGTCCACCGGGAAGAAGCCGCAGGTGGCGCCGTATTCCGGAGCCATGTTGGCGATGGTGGCGCGGTCCGCCAGGGGCAGGTCGGCCAGGCCGTCGCCGTAGAATTCGACGAATTTTCCGACCACGCCTTTCTTGCGCAGCATCTGGGTGACCGTCAGTACCAGGTCGGTGGCGGTGATGCCTTCCTTCAGCTTGCCGGTCAGCTTGAAGCCGACGACTTCGGGGATCAGCATCGATACCGGCTGGCCGAGCATGGCTGCCTCAGCCTCGATACCGCCGACGCCCCAGCCGAGCACGCCGAGGCCGTTGATCATGGTGGTGTGGGAGTCGGTGCCGACCAGGGTGTCGGGGAAGGCGTAGGTGCGGCCGTCTTCATCCTTGGTCCAGACGGTGCGCCCCAGGTACTCCAGGTTCACCTGGTGGCAGATACCGGTGCCCGGCGGCACCACGCGGAAGTTGTCGAAGGCATTCTGGCCCCAGCGCAGGAAGGCGTAGCGTTCGCCGTTGCGCTCCATCTCGATCTCGACGTTCTGGGCGAAGGCGGCCTGGCTGGCGAACTTGTCGACCATCACCGAGTGGTCGATGACCAGGTCGACGGGGGACAGCGGGTTGATCTTCTGCGGGTCGCCGCCGGCCTTGGCCATGGCATCGCGCATGGCGGCGAGGTCGACTACCGCCGGCACGCCGGTGAAGTCCTGCATCAGCACGCGGGCGGGGCGGTACTGGATCTCGCGGTCGGAGCTGCGGGTCTTCAGCCAGCCGGCCAGGGCCTTGAGGTCATCGCCGGTGACGGTGTTGTCGTCCTCCCAGCGCAGCAGGTTCTCCAGCAGGACCTTCAGCGACATCGGCAGCTTGCCCAGGTCCCCCAGGCTCTTCGCCGCTTCGGGCAGGCTGTAGTAGTGATAGGTCTTGCCGGCGACTTCCAGGGTGCGCAGGCTCTTCAGGCTATCCACGGCAGGCATGACATTCTCCTCAGACTTGGATCGGCAACGTGCTGCCGATACGTGGCGAAGGGTGGGTAAAGCACCCTGATCCATCGCAGAAAAAACGCGATTGGTATCGATCTCCGCCATGCGCGGTCATCACCGGCGCCCGTTGGCGGCGGTGCACCAGAACACTCAAGCTAGACCGCTGTGCAGGGTCTTGCCATCTGTTCTGGACCGGTAGCCCGGTATGAGGGTTCCTGCCAAATGACGGCCATGGTCGGAGAACTCCTGCGAATCTGAATGTAACCGTCGCAGGCAACCTCTACAGTGCGCGGCCGAAGAGACACCGCGATGAACACTCTGTTACTGCATCGCCGTCCGGGAATCGAGAACGAGGTCTGCGCCGAGCTGTCCGAGCGCGCCGCGCGCCTTGAAGTCCCCGGTTACGCACGGGCCAGGCCGTCTACCGCCTATGCCGAGTTCGTCTGTCAGGAGGCCGACGACGCCGAGCGACCCATGCGCCAGCTGCGTATTTTCGCTCTGATCGTTCCGCACCAGGGGGCGCGCGGGACGGGCTTCACCGCGCTGCCGGAGCAGGACCGCATCGGCGCGATCCTTGCCGCGTCGCCTGGATAGGGGCGAGTGCTGACGACGCGGAACTGCCACGCTGCGCCACCCGACCTTCGGTGACTTGTCGCGGCGCGCCGCATTGGCCCATGCTGTGCGGCGCGAGATCTTCCGGAGACCTTCGTGAAGCGAAAGTTGCCCTCCCTGCTGGGCAGTTACAGTCGCATGCTGCTGCCGCGCCGAGGCCTCGGCCAGGGCGAGCGCGTGCCCTACCTGGCGATGGATAGCCGAACCCTGCATTTCGACCTGCGCCACCTGCGCGCGTACCGCCAGCACTTCGGCCTCGATCCGTCGCTGGGCGTACCGCTGCTGTATCCGCAGGTGATCAGCCTGCCGTTGCACCTGCGCCTGCTCAGCCGCTCGCGCATGCCGCTGTCGGTGCTCGGGCTCATCCACTTGCGCAGTCATATCCAGCGCTACCGCATGCTCGACGAGCACGAACCGCTGCAGTTCGACTGCCGCATCCTGACCAGCCGGCGCAGCGCGCTGGGCCTGGAGGTGGACGTGCTCACCGAGGCCTGGCACCACGACATGCTCTATTGGCAGTCGATCACCACCTACCTGCGCCGTGGCGATTTCCTCGAACCCGGTGCCGAGCCCGATCCGCTGCCGGAACGGGCCCAGTGGCATACCCTGGAAGCGCCGATCCATGCCGGTGTGCAATGGCGCGTGCCGAAGATCGTCGGCTGGCGCTATGCGGGCCTGAGCGGTGACTTCAATCCGCTGCACCTGTCGCGGTTGATGGCTTCCCACTACGGCTTCGGCAAACCCTTCGCCCATGGCATGTGGGGTCTGGCGCGCAGCCTGACCGGCCGCCGTCTTGCCGAGAACGTGCGGCTGGATGCGCACTTCAAGGCGCCGTTGCCATTGGGTGGCCAGGTGAAGCAGAGCTATCGGCGGCTGGGTACGAAGGAGCAGTGGGCATTGCTGCCGGCCGACGGGGAGGGCGAGCCGATGCTGCTGGCACAGCTGGACGAGGAACCGGGCGGGCCGTTGCGCTGATGGACCGTCCTTCCGGCCAGATCGCGGATCGTCCCGGCGAACTCCGAAACCCCTTGTAGGAGCGCCCCATGGGCGCGATCGCGGGCATGGCCCGCTCCTACAGGTCGATCACCGGTTTTCGGCTACGCGAGGTTGTAGCGGCACCAGGCTCGGCAATTGCACCTCGCCCTGCAATTCCACCGGCGAAATCCGCCAGGAACTGTTGAACAGGTACTGGCCGCTGAAGCCGCTCACCAGCAGTCCGATCTCGTCCCCCGGCGCCAGGCTCGCGCTGACCGCGTTCAACCGCGTAGTGCCCTGGTTCGCCAGTGGTTTCACCTGCTCATCCAGCCGACGGGTGTGGCCGTCAGCACTGCGAATCGCCATCGCGACGAACACCTGGGCGTCGGGCTGTGGGGACAGCGGCTGCGCCAGACGGATTTCCGCGCTGCCGAGCAGGGCGCTGTGCTCGCTTACTTGCTGCAATGGGACGAACCTGGAAGGTTGCACCAAGCCGCTCACCGCCGGGCGGATCGCCGTTGCCGGTAGCGCCACGGTCGGGCCGGGGGGCGGCAGTTCGTTCAGCGCCACACCCTGGTCGAGGTCCAGGCTGATGCACAGGTCCGGCACGCTGTCGGCGGCGCCGGCTCGGCCGCGCAGCTTCTCTTCATACCAGGCGACGATGCCCTGGTAGAGGTTGATGGCGCGCGGACCGCAGTGGATCACCGGCTCGTTGTTGAAGGGCGGCAGCCCACTCCAGGCCTGCAGCGGCGGGGGCAGGATATGCCCGCCCTGCATGCCCAGCAGGCGCACGTCGGCCGGGCCCTGCTTGAGGCACTGGCGGATCTGCAGGCCCTGGTCGAGCGGGAACAGGGTGTCGCGCATGCCCTGGATCAGCAGCGCGTCGGCGTGGGGCCGGCGGCCCTCGGAGCAGTAGCGCGACAGGCTGTGGTCGTGCAGTTCAGCCTGTACCGGCCCGGCCATGCGCCCGCCGGCGGTGTGCAGATAGTCGGACTGGACGAACTTGCCCAGGTCATAGCCGGTGGCCAGTCCCAGGCTGACCAGCACGCCGCCCCAGCCGATCTTCAGTTGGCCATCCGGCGCCAGGGCATCGGCCAGGTCATACCAGGTGGCGATGGGGACGATGGCGTCGATGCGCGGGTCTTCCGCCGAGGCCAGCAATTGCACGGCGCCGCCGTAGCTTTCGCCGAGCATGCCGACGCGCGGGTCATTCGGCCCGTCCATCAGTATGCGGGGCAGGTGTGCGGCGGCCCAGTCGATCACCGCGCTGGCGTCCTGCACTTCGAACTGCGGGTTCATCATTTCGATGCGCCCGTCGCTGCCGCCCCAGCCGCGCTGGTCGTAGCTGACCACCCAGTAACCGGCCTTCCACGCCTTGAGCGCGGCGCGTCCGGACATCATGGTCTTGCCGTAGAAACCTTCCGGCCCGGTCACCCTCCAGCCACCCCAGCCGTGGGTGTGGACGATCAACGGGGCGGTTTCTCCGGCCTTGAGTGCCGGCTGGAAGACCGTGGCGGAGAGTTTCGTGCCGTCGCGGGCGATGATGACCGCCTCGAACCAGGTGGCCGGCAGGTCCTTGCCGGCGCTGGCGCTGAAGTCGGGAACCTGGTCGCGGGCGGCGCAGCCGGCGAGCAGCACGAGGCACAGGCAGAGGAAGGCGCGCATCGAGGCTCCTTGAAGAGCGTGGACGGATCGGGCGAATGCGCCAGCATGCCCGGCGCCCGCAGCGCCTGCCGCCCAACCAAGGTTCGGTGACTCGGACGGACGCGGGGTGACCGATCGGTGTCCTTTGCGCGACAATGCCTCATTCGTTTTTCTGGAGTTACCCGATGTCCCAGCCTGTCGACGCGATTCTCGACGCCACCGGCCTGAACTGTCCCGAGCCGGTCATGATGCTGCACAACAAGGTGCGCGACCTGCCGGCCGGCGGCCTGCTCAAGGTAATCGCCACCGACCCTTCCACCCGCCGCGACATCCCCAAGTTCTGCGTGTTCCTCGGGCATGAACTGGTGGAGCAGCAGGAAGAGGCGGGGACCTACCTGTACTGGATTCGCAAGAAGGCGGATTGATCTGCCGGGGTGTGGGCGTTCTGCACCCATTTCGTGGCATGAGCGCTGTGTAGGATGGCGTGGAGCGTAGCGATACCCATCGATTCAGTGCGCAGACAGCATGGGTATCGCTGCGCTCCACCCATCCTACGAGGCTGGATTCGCAAGAAGGCGGAGTGATCTGCCTGACGAGAGGCTTTTCGTAGGAGCGAGCTTGCTCGCGAACCGCCCAGCGTAAGAGCTGCCGGGAAGCTGGTTCGAGAGCAAGCTCGCTCCTACAGGGATGTACCTCAGCTTCCTGCGGGCCGCGCCGCAAGCTTCTGGGCAACCATCCTCCCGATCAGCGCGACGAAGGTCAGCCCGATCAGCACCACCGAGATGGCCGCCACCGCCGGGTCGATGTTGTCGCGCAGGCCGGACCAGATCTGCCGGGGCAGGGTGTTCACCTCGGTGCTGGTGACGAACAGGGTCACCGCGATCTCTTCCCAGCTCAGCGCGAAGCACAGCAGCGCGGTACTGGCCACACCCAGCTTGAGGTTCGGCAGCACCACCATGAAGGTGGTCTGGCCCAGGCTTGCGCCGAGGTTGCGCGCGGCCAGTTCAATGCGTCGGTCCAGCTGGCTCAATGCGACCAGCATGGTCACCACGCCGTAGGGCACCACCATCACGATGTGCGCGATGGTCAGGCCGAACAGGGTGTCGTAGCCCAGGCCGGGGGCGAACTGGCTGACCTTGGTCTCCATGAAGTACAGGACCATCGCCGAAATCATCGGCGGGATCGCCATGGGCAACAGCACCAGGCCGATCAGCAGGGTCGCCAGGCGCGAGCGCAGGTACCAGATGCCGAGGCTGAAGCTCACCGCCAACGCCGTCGCAATGACGCAGGTGGCGGTGGCGACGATCAGGCTCTGGCTGATCGCCGAGAGCCATTCCGGGCTGTCCACCAGCGCCTGGTAGTGGCGCAGCGACCAGTTGCCATTGGGCATCGACAGGAAACGCTTGCTGGTGAAGGACACCGGGATCACCGCCAGCAGCGGGAAGACCATGAAGATCATCGCCATGGTCGCCAGCAAGCGGCTAGGCGCCTTGGTTTCGTGTGAGTTCATCGTTCGATTCCTAAATTCTTTTCTGGGTCCCCGCGTTCGCGGGGATGACGAAAAAGGGCGTCACTCCCGCGAATGCGGGAGCCTAGAAAACACCTGCTATCCCACCAGCTTGTCGACGCGGGTCATGCGCAGCAGCGCCCAGATCATCCCGCTCACCAGCATCAGCAGCACCACCGAGAGCGCCGCGCCCAGGCCCCAGTTACTGGTCTGGAACATCTGCAGGTAGACGTACTCGGCCACCATCACCGTCTGCCCGCCGCCGAGGATTGCCGGGGTGATGAAGAAGCCCAGGCAGAACACAAAGACGATGATGAAGGCGCCGAGGATGCCGGGGATGGTCTGCGGCACGAAGATGCTCCAGAAGGTGCGCAGTTGCCCGGCGCCCAGACCGCGCGCGGCCAGCAGCACGCGCGGGTCAAGGCGGCGCATGGTGGAGACCAGCGGGAACAGGGCGAAGGGCACCATGAAGTGGACCATGCCGATCACCACCCCCAGCTCGTTGCGCGTGAGCTGCAACGGTTCGCTGATGATGCCCAGGTTCTGCAGCCAGCCGTTGAGCAGGCCGTTGCTGCGCAGGGCGATCAGCCAGCCGAAGGCGCGTACCAGCACTGACAGCCAGAACGGGATGAACACGCAGATTTCCACCACGCGCTGCCAGAACGGCGGGCTGTACACCCAGCAGTAGGCCATCAGGTAGGCGATCACCAGGGAGACCACGCTGACCGTGGTGCAAAGGCGGAAGGTCCGCCAGAGCACGTCGTGGATCGCCGGGTCCGTCATGATCCGCTGGTACTGCTCGATCCCCGGCTCCGGCAGGGTGAAGCTCCAGCCGAGTACGCCGAGGAAGGGCAGTACGTAGAACAGGATCAGAACGACCGGCAGTGGCAGCAGCAGCGCGCCCAGCTTCAGCCGCGAGGGGGCGTTATCGGCCATGGTCCGGCACTCCGCGTTACTTGGAGATATGCGTCAGGTACTGCTCCAGGGTCGCCCCGTAGTGGTCGGTGTACCACTCGTGGCTGAGCATCACCTGCTTGGGCAGGTTCGCCGGGTCGGTGCAGTTCAGGTGGCGGCGATCCTCGGGGATCAGCGTGGCGGCGGCGGGGTTGGCTGGGCCGTTGCCGAACATCTTGAACAGCTCGACCTGGGACTGCGGGTCCTGGGCGTAGGCGATGAACTTCATGGCCGCCTCGGTGCCCGCCGGGTTGCCCTTGAGCACGCCCCAGTTGCTGCAGCCCAGCAGGGCATTGTCGAAGGTCCACTTGATGCGGTTTTCGCTGTCCTCGGAGATCACCTGGGCACGGGTGTTCCAGATGGCGCCCATGGACACTTCGCCTTCCATCAGCAGTTGCTGGGTCTCCGCGCCCGAGCCCCAGAACGACAGCACGTGGGGCTTGAGCTCCTCGATCTTCTTCAGCGCGCGCGGCACGTCCAGCGGGTAGAGCTTGTCCGGGGTGACGCCGTCGGCCAGCAGCGCGGCCTCCAGCATGCCGTTCATCCACTTGTAGAGGGTGCGCTTGCCGGGGAAGGTCTTCACGTCCCAGAAGTCCGCCCAGGTCTTGGGCGCCTTGTCGCCGAAGCGCTGGCTGTCGTAGGCGATCACGTAGCTGAGCATGTAGTCGGCGATGCCGTATTCGTAGGCGAAGCCCGGCAGCACCTTGTCCTTGGAGACCACGTTGTAGTCGATGGGCTGCACCAGGCCTTCCTTGCCGAGGATCTGCAGGACCGAACTTTCCGCGTCGACCACGTCCCAGCTCACCCGGCCGCTGGACAGCTGGGTGCGGATGGCACCTTCGGTGGGGCCGCTGCCGTCGATCTTGGTCGGGATGCCGGTGGCCTTGGAGAAGCCTTCGGTCCAGGCCTTGCCGAATGCCTTTATCGCGTCACCGCCCCAGTTCACCACCACCAGCGGCTTGTCGCCGGTGGCGAAGCTGACGCCACTGCGCAGGGCCAGCGGCAGGGCCGCCATCAGGCCCATGCCCTTGAGGAAGGTGCGGCGGTCGATCTGCCCGCGGCGGGTCTTTTCGATGAGGACTTCGATGCAGTCTTGCTGATGCGGATTGAACATGAGTGCAGCTCCCGGTCGGAAGGGATGACGAAAAGGAAACGAACGCGTTCGGTGGCTCAGGCCAGCAGCAAACTTTTCTCGATGGGCCAGCTCAGCCAGACCTTGGCGCCGTGCTCCAGGCGCGAGGCCTGGTGGTCGGCGTGCACCGCCAGGCTCATGGGCAGAGCGCCCTCGGCGGCGGTGGCCAGGCCCAGCTCGGTGCTGGCGCCCTGGTAGGTCTTGGCGGTGAGCACGGCCTGCACCACGTTGTGGCCAGCGGTGGTCGGCGGCACGCTGTGCAATTGCATGTGCTCCGGACGCACCGCCAGCAGCGGGGCGGCGGCCTGCATGGCGGGCGAGTATTCGGCGCGCAGCTCGGCTTCGCCGTAGCGCCCGCAGGCCAGCTCACCGGCACGGCCCACCTGGGTCAGTGGGAACAGGTTCATCTTGCCGAGGAACTCGGCGACGAAGCGGTTGTTCGGCTGGTTGTAGATGGTCTGCGGGTCATCGACCTGGGCCAGTTGGCCACGGTTGAAGATGGCAATGCGGGTGGACAGGGCGAGGGCTTCGTTCTGGTCGTGGGTGACGAAGACGAAGGTGGTGCCAACCTGGCGGTGGATGCGCTGCAGTTCCGCCTGCAGCTGCTCGCGCAGGTTCTTGTCCAGCGCCGAGAGGGGTTCGTCGAGGAGCAGCATGTCCGGCTCGAACACAAGGGCGCGGGCAATGGCCACGCGTTGCTGCTGGCCGCCGGAGAGCTCGCCGGGGCGCTTGCCCAGATGCTCGCCCAGGCCGACCACTTCGAGCATGCGGCGCACGCGGCGGTTGCGCTCCTCGGTCTTCACGCCGCGAATCTTCAGCGGGAAGGCGACGTTGTCCTCGATGGTCATGTGCGGGAACAGGGCGTAGCCCTGGAACACCATGCCGAAGTTGCGCTTTTCGGCGGGGCGCCGGGTGATGTCGACGCCGCCTTCTTCCAGCTTGCCGCGGGACGGGTCCTGGAAGCCGGCGAGGATCATCAGGAAGGTGGTCTTGCCCGAGCCGGACGGGCCGAGGAGGGTAAGGAACTCGCCTTGCTGGATGTCGATGGACACTGCGTCCAGCGCGTTGAAACTGCCGTAGCTCTTGCCGATGCCGATGGCACGAAGTTGGGGCTGTCGCTCCACTGCACTTACCTCGATTTCTTGTTCTTGTTCGAGAGGTCGCCGGGTGAGGATCTGGGTAAAAATCAGCGGCCTTTTTTTAATGCAGTATTGTCAAATCTCTCTCCGCTTCAATCGCGTTTTTTTGCCCTCATTGTTCGAAATCATTCACCAATCATCACGTTGCGGCCGCCCTGGCGGAACTGCTCGGACATCCGCAGTTCCGCCTTCATCCAGGCCTTGAAGGCCCGTACGTCCGGGCGTTCGGACTTGGCCGGGTCGGTGACGAAGTAGTAGCGGTTGGGCGGTTCGATGGCGACGTTGAACAGCCGCACCAGTTGCCCTTTGGCCATGGCATCGCCGCTGACCAGCGCATCGCCCATCGCCACGCCCTGCCCGGCGATGGCCGCCGACTGCACCAGGTGCGCGTCGGAGAAGACGATGCCATTGCGCACGTTGAGGTTCTTCACCCCGGCGGCGGCCGTCCACAGCAGCCAGTCGGAGTGATCGACCATGTGCAGGAAGGGCAGGTTGGCGAGGTCTTCCGGCGAGTCCAGGCCGCCGATGGAGTTGAGCAGCGATGGGCTGCACACCGGGAAGGTGTCGAGGGTGGCGATCAGGTCGACGTGCAGGTCCGTCCAGTCGCCCACGCCGTAGGCAATGAACAGGTCGACGTCGCGGTTGGAGACATCGTCGGGAATCCGTGGCGAGACCAGGTTCAGCTCCACCTGCGGATGGGCGCGCTGGAACTTGCCTATCTGGTGGCACAGCCAGTAGGTGGCGAAGCCCGGTGTGCAGCTCACGCACAGGCGACCGGAGATTTCCTCGGCATTGGCGAAGCGCCGCGCCTCGTTGAGGATCGCCAGGGCGCGCTGGGTTTCACGGGCGAAGCATTCGCCGTGGTAGGTGAGCGCGATGCCACGGCCGACCCGCTCGGTGAGGGGAATGCCCAGGCAGTCTTCCAGGCTGTGCAACTGGTGGCTGACGGCGCTGCGGGTCAGGCTCAGCTCGCTGGCCGCGCCAGACAGGCTGCCCAGGCGGGCGACGGCATCCAGCACGCGGAGGGCGGTCATTGAGGGGAAACGCATGGCTCACTCCTAACGGCGAAGTGCAGCCTTTATCCCTGAGCGGGGCGGTGGTGTCGAGTGGGGCGGGTGCGGGCGCAGAGGTGACGCGGCTGGTCGTAGGATGGGTAGAGCAACGCGAAACCCATCGATCCGTGCACCGACAGCATGGGTTTCGCTTCGCCCTACCCATCCTACAACTGGCGCAGTATTCAGGAACTGGTCTGCCTTGACGGATTCCGCCGCAAGGGAATTCGCGGATAAGGTCCGCTCCTACGGAGGCGGTATCAACCTGTAGGAGCGGACTCTGTCCGCGATCCAGCGGTGCAAACAGGGCTCAGCCGGCTATCAGCGCAACTTCTCCATCATCTGGTAGTACCACATCCCCGCCGCCAGCATCGGGTTGCCGAACACGTCGCCCATCGGCACGCGGATGTGCTTGCACTGGGCGAAGGTGTCGAACTTCTCCAGGTCGCCGGTCATCGCCGTGGCCATGATCTCGCCCATGATGTGGGTGGTCGCCACGCCGTGGCCGGAGTAGCCCTGGCAGTACCAGACGTTCTCCGACAGCTTGCCCAGTTGCGGGATGCGGTTCATCACGATGCCCATGGCGCAGCTCCACTGGAACTCGATGTCCACGCCCTTGAGCGCCGGGAAGGTGCGCTCGATGCACGGACGCAGCTCGCCGGCGATATCGCGCGAGTCACGGCCGGAGTAGTTGGCGCCGCCGCCGAACAGCAGGCGACCATCGCCAGTCATGCGGTAGTAGTCGAGCACGAAGCGGCAGTCATAGACCGCCAGGTCCTGCGGGTTCAGGCGCTTGGCCAGCTCGCCCAGCGGCTTGGTGGTGACGATGCCGCCCATGGCCGGGAAGATCATGCCCTTGAGCTGCTTGCGCTCCAGCTTGTGGTAGACGTCGCCGGCGAGCATCACCTGCGCGGCGTTGATCCGCCCGCCGGAGGTGACCACCGCCGGGCGCGGGCCGTGGATGATATCCAGCACCTCGGAGTGTTCGAAGATCAGCGCGCCCAGGCTGGCGGCGGCCTTGGCCTCGCCGATGCACAGGTTGAGCGGGTGCAGGTGCATGTTGCGGGTGTTCTTGATGGCGCCGCAGTAGAGGTCGCTTTCCAGGTGCGCGCGCACGCCGGCGCTGTCCAGCAGGGTGATCTCGTCGCCCATGCCACGGCGCTTGGCGTCATCGAAGGTGGCCTTCAATTCGTCCATGTGCGACGGCTTCATCGCGGCGTGCAGGTGGCCGAACTTCAGGTCGCACTGGATGCCGTATTTCTCCACGCGGCTCTTGATGATCTCGTGGCCGCGCCAGCGCAGGTGCCAGATGAAATCCTCGACGTCGTCGCCCAGCCACTGGCGCATCTGCTTGCTCATGGCGGAGTCGCCGGAGAGGCTGCCGGTGACCTGCCCGCCGTTCCGCCCGCTGGCGCCCCAGCCGACCTTGTTGGTCTCGACGATGGCGACCTTGTAGCCGCGCTCCGCCAGTTCCACGGCGGTGGCGACGCCGGTGAAGCCGCCGCCGATGATGGCGATGTCGACGTTCACCTCGCCCTGCAACGTGGGGTAGCGGGTCTCTTCGTTGAGGCTCGCGGAGTAATAGGACTTCGCGCGCTCGGGGGCAGGAGTGGCGGGGTTCAGTGCAGCGTTCATTTCGGTGGTCCTGTTGTTGTTCGTTTTCCCTCTCCTTGGTCCTCTACCTGAAGGGAGAGGGGATTGCTCGGGAGCGGGTTGTAAGTTCTGCGATTCTGGTTTTCCGCGTTCGCGGGAATGACGTGAGTGGCGAGTTTCTGCGTCTCCCCCGCGAATGCGGGGGCCCAGAAGATGGATATCAAGCCTGGGTCAGATACCACCGCCAGTCCTGCTCGCCGACCTCGCCCATGAACTGCCGGTACTCGGCCTGCTTGACCTTCAGGTAGACGCCGAGGAATTCATGCCCCAGGGCATCGCGCGCCCAGCTGGAGCGCTCCAGCGCGCGCAGCGAGGTGAGCCAGTCGGTGGGCAGCAGTTCCTTGGCCTGGGCGTAGCCGTTGCCTTCCACCGGCGCGCCCGGGTCGATCTCCTCGCGGATGCCGCGATGGATGCCGGCGAGGATGCCGGCGGCGGCCAGGTAGGGGTTGGCGTCGGCGCCGCAGATGCGGTGCTCAACGTGCCGGGTGTGGGCCGGGCCGCCCGGTACACGCAGGCTTACGGTGCGGTTGTCGCAACCCCAGGTCGGCGCCAGCGGCGCGTAGCTGTTGGCCTGGAAGCGGCGGTAGGAGTTGGCGTTGGGGCAGAACAGCAGCAGCGAGTCGAGCAGGCTTTTCAGCATGCCGCCCACGGACTGGCGCAGCAGGGGAGTGCCGGCCCCGCTTTCAATATCAGCCATTTCGCTGGCGAACAGGTTGTTGCCCGCGGCATCGGCCAGGGACACGTGCATGTGCATGCCGGTGCCGGCCAGGTCGTCGAACGGCTTGGCCATGAAGCAGGCCTGCATGCCGTGCTTGTGCGCCACGCCTTTTACCAGGCGCTTGTAGCGCACGGCCTGGTCCATGGCGACCAGCGCATCGCCGTGTTCCAGGGTGATCTCCACCTGGCCCGGCGCGTACTCGGAAATCGCCGTGCGGGCCGGAATGCCCTGGGCCTTGCAGGCGGCATAGAGGTCGGCGAGGAACGGCTCGATCTGTTCCAGCTCGCGCAGGCCATACACCTGGGTGGCGCGAGGACGGCCGCCGTCGGCGTCCAGTGCAGGCTGTGGACGGCCATTGGCGTCACGCTTGGCGTCCAGCAGGTAGAACTCCAGCTCGCAGGCCATCACCGGGTGGAAGCCGTCGGCCTTCAGTTGGTCGATCACGTGGATCAGCACATGGCGCGGGTCGGCGATGTCCGCCGGTTTGCCTTCCACGGGGTGCATGCTGACCTGCACCGCCGCCGTGGGAATCTGCCGCCAGGGCAGACGCACCAGGCTGCCGGCCAGCGGATAGGCGCGGCAGTCGATATCGCCGACGTCCCAGACCAGCCCGGAGTCCTCCACATCCTCGCCGTGGATGGTGAGACCGAGGATGGTGCTGGGCAGTGGCCGGCCGGACTGGTACACGGCGAGCAGCTCTTCGCGGTGCAACAGCTTGCCGCGCGGCACGCCGTTGGCGTCGAGGATGAACAGCTCGACCATCTCGATATCGGGGTTTTGGGCCAGGAAGGACTGGGCTTCTTGCACGGAGGCGAAATTCATGGGGCTCTCGATAGCATCCAGGCGGATGCGCTGACGACCTGCAGGCCAGGGCCGCACCTCGGGTGCGGAGATAAAGGCAGGCAAGCGACGCAACGGGCTACGTCTTGTTCGAGGAGGCGCGGGCCTTCCCTGAGCGTAGTTCCGTCGATGGAGTTCGGGCGCGGCGGCCCGTCAGCGGCTGGCGCTATCCGGTGGGCGCGCGTGGCGGCAATGCCAGAGCGCCCAGAAGGCCAGTTCGAGAGGCAGGGTCAGCGGTTGCAGTTCGAGCCATCGGGCATGTTTGCGCGGCAGACGGGTAGCGCTGCCGGCCTTGCGGGCGGCGACGGGTTCCAGCGGTGCGGGCGAAACGAGCAGGTGCATGTTGGACGGGATGGCTGACGATGCGAGCAGCCTCGCACAGGCTCATGCGTTTATTAAATGTGATTTTCGAGATGATTAGATTCTAAAAAACGAAACTGAATGCCTGAGCCCCGTCGCCACGAGCGCCGTTCCAGAGGCGCCGCGGGTGTTCGGATACAGCCGGTCGCGTGCGCCGATGGGGGCTCGAGCCTCCCCTACACTGGGAGCATCTTTCGTCAGGACCGGGTCAGCCCATGAGCCGAATCGTCTTCGCCCCCTCGATCCAGCGCCACGTCGCGCTGGAGGAGCGCGAGCTGACGGCGCCGACCTTGCGCGCGGCGCTGGAGACGGTGTTCGCCGAGGCGCCCGCCCTGCGCGGCTACCTGCTGGACGACCAGGGCGGGCTGCGCCGGCACCTGACGATCTTCATCGACGGCCTGCGCCTGCGCGACCGCGTCCGCCTGAGCGATGCCCTGGCGGCGGACAGCGAGGTCTACGTGGTGCAGGCCCTGAGCGGCGGCTGAGGAGGCGGCTATGGACGATCGATTGCTGGTGGCGACCCGCAAGGGGCTGTTCACCTTTGCGCGCGACGTGAACGGCTGGCAGGAAGCCCGCCGCGAATTCCTTGGCGAGCCCCTGAGCGTGGTGCTGGCCGACCCCCGCGACGAAACCCTCTACGCCGCGCTCAACCTCGGCCACTTCGGCTGCAAGCTGTGGCGCCAGCGCCCAGGTGAGGAGTGGCAGGAAGTCGCCGTGCCGGTTTACCCGCCGCAGCCCGACCCTCTGCCGCAACCGAAGGAGGGCGATGCGCCGCCCGCGCCCTGGACCCTGCAACAGATCTGGTGCCTGGAGACGGGCGGCGCGGCCGAGCCCGGCGTGCTCTGGGCCGGGACCATTCCCGGCGGGCTGTTCCGCAGCGCCGACGGCGGCGACAACTGGGAACTGAACCGCCCGCTGTGGGACCGCCCCGAGCGTGCCCGCTGGTTCGGCGGTGGCTACGACTGGCCGGGCATCCATTCGGTCAGCGTCGACCCACGGGACAGCCAGCACCTGACCGTCGGGGTGTCCTGCGGCGGCGTCTGGCAGAGCGACGACGGCGGCGCCAACTGGCGCAACACCACGGCGGGCATGTACGCCGACTACATGCCGCCGGAACTGCGCGAGGACGGCGCCATCCAGGACCCGCATCGTCTGGTGCAGTGCCCGGCGCAACCGGACCGTCTGTGGGTGCAGCATCACAACGGCATCTTCACCTCCAGCGATGGCGGTGCGCGCTGGCATGACGTCCAGGTCAAGCCCTCCAGCTTCGGCTTCGCCGTCGCGGTGCACCCGACCCAGCCGGACACCGCCTGGTTCGTCCCGGCGGTGCAGGATGTCTGCCGGGTGCCGGTAGACGGCCACTTCGTGGTCACCCGTACCCGCGATGGCGGCGCCAGTTTCGAGGTGCTGGACAGCGGCCTGCCGCAGGGGCCGGCCTTCGACCTGGTGTACCGCCATGGCCTGGCAGTGGACGACGACGGTATCTGCCTGGCGATGGGCTCCACCACCGGTGGCCTGTGGCTGTCGGAAAACGGCGGCGACCACTGGCAGTGCCTGTCGGCCAACCTGCCACCGATCTACTGCGTACGCTTCGGTTAGGCCTCGCGCGGTACGCCGAGGGGGCGCGCAACGGTGGATGTAGGCGCGGCTCCCGCATGACCTCCGGGAAGCCGTTGGTCCAGGCGCGCGATATCTGGCTGGTCATTGCACGAAAAATAATATATAAAAATATAGATTGTATATCTGTAGATCGTTGCCATGACCGCTACTACGCTCGACCCCGCCGACGCGCTGCGTCTGCACCAATCCGCTGAATCCGCCTGCCAGTTGCTCAAGGCCCTGGCCAACACGGACCGCCTGATGTTGCTCTGCCAGTTGGCCCAGGGCGAGTTGAACGTGGGTGAGCTGGAGGCCCGCACCGGCATTTCCCAGCCGACCCTCTCGCAGCAACTGGCAGTGCTGCGCCGCGAGGAGCTGGTGGAAACCCGTCGCGAAGGCAAGCAGGTCTACTATCGCATCGCCAGCCACCAGGCGCTGGCGGTGATCGAGACCCTGTATCGGCTGTTCTGCGCAGAGGTGCCGAAATGATCGACTGGACCCACTTCACGCCCTGGAGCGCCCTGGCCGGTGGCGCGCTGATCGGGCTGTCGGCAGGACTGTTCGCCGTGCTCGATGGTCGTATCGCCGGCATCAGCGGCCTGCTCGGCGGGCTCTTCAAAGGTGCCGGCTGGCGTGGCGAAGGCCCGTTGTTCCTGCTCGGCATGCTGGCGGCGCCCTTGCTGTGGGCGGTGCTGCGGCCGCTGCCGGAGATTCGCTTCGAGGCCGGCTGGGCGACCTTGCTGGTGGCGGGGCTTCTGGTCGGTGTCGGCAGCCGCTTCGGCTCTGGCTGCACCAGTGGGCACGGCGTCTGCGGCCTGTCGCGGATGTCCGGCCGTTCCCTGGTGGCAACCTTGAGCTTCATGGCCACCGGCTTCATCACCGTGTTCATCCTGCGTCACCTGCTGGGAGCCTGAAGCATGGGCAAGATCGTTGCGTTTCTGGCCGGCCTGCTGTTCGGCATCGGCCTGCTGCTGGCGGGCATGGCCAACCCGGCAAAGGTGCTGGGCTTCCTCGATCTCGCCGGGCACTGGGACCCGTCGTTGGCGCTGGTGATGGCCGCCGCCATTGGTGTGGCACTGCCGTTCTTCACCTGGGCGCGGCGGCATGATTGCTCGCTGCTGGGCGGCGTCATGCAGTTGCCGAAGCGCCGCGACCTGGATGGCCAACTGATCGGTGGCAGCCTGCTGTTCGGTGTCGGCTGGGGCATCGCTGGCATCTGCCCGGGACCGGCGCTGGTGACCTTCGCCGCCGGTTACTGGCAGGGCGCGCTGTTCTGCCTGGCCATGCTGGTGGGCATGGGGCTGCACGCCGGGTACGAATGGCAACGCGACGCGAAGAGGAGACCCGCATGAGCGCCACTATCCAACCCTTCTTCGATCCGGCCACTTCCACCTACAGCTATGTGGTGGCCGACCCGAACACCGGCCATTGCGCCATCGTCGACCCGGTACTCGACTACGATGCCGCTGCCGGGCGCATTGGCTATGGCAATGCCCGAAGTATCCGCGATTACGTGCGTGAACAGGGCCTGACGGTGGAGTGGCTGCTGGAGACCCACCTGCACGCCGATCACCTGTCCGCGTCGGCCTGGCTCAAGGGCGAGTTGGGCGGGCGTCTGGCCATCGGTGCGAGCACCACCCAAGTGCAGCGCACCTTTGCCGGGCTGCTCAACCTGGGGGGAGGCTTCCCCTGCGACGGCAGCCAGTTCGACCACCTGTTCGAAGACGGCGAGCGCTTTTTCATCGGCGAACTGGAGGCCGAGGCATTGCACACGCCCGGCCATACCCCCGCGTGCATGACCTACCGGATCGGCGATGCCGCCTTCGTCGGCGACACCCTGTTCATGCCTGACTATGGCACCGCCCGCTGCGACTTCCCCGGCGGCGACGCGCGCCAGTTGTACCGCTCGATCCAGCGGCTGTTCGCGCTGCCGGGAGAGACCCGGCTGTTCATGTGCCACGACTACCTGTCGGCGGACCGGGAGGAGCATGAGCACGAAACCACCGTCGAGCGGCAGCGTCAGGACAACGTGCACGTGCATGACGGCGTGGACGAGGAGAGCTTCGTCAGCATGCGCCAGCAGCGCGATTCGACGCTCCATGCGCCGGCGCTGATCTGGCCGTCGATCCAGGTGAACGTGCGCGGCGGGGTGTTGCCCGAGGCGGAGGATAACGGTGTGCGTTACCTGAAGATTCCGCTGGATCGGATGTGATCGCCGCAGGGGACAACCGTAGGAGCGTGACGGGCGCACCTGGAGGAGCGGGCCATGCCCGCGATCGCACCCATGGGGCGCTCCTACAGGTGAGCACCTGCCTTACAACAGCAGACTTCGAATATCCCCCAGCAACTCACCCAACCGCTTGGTGAAACGCGCCGCCGCCGCCCCGTTGATCACCCGGTGATCGTAGGACAGCGACAGCGGCAGCATCAGGCGCGGCTGGAAGGCCTTGCCGTCCCACACCGGCTGCATGGCGGCCTTGCTCACCCCGAGGATCGCCACCTCCGGCGCGTTGACGATCGGCGTGAAGCCGGTGCCGCCAATGTGGCCGAGGCTGGAGATACTGAAGCAGGCACCCTGCATGGCGTCGACGGAGAGCTTCTTGGTCCGTGCCTTCTCCGCCAGCTCTGCAGCCTCGGCGGCCAGTTGCAGCAGGCCCTTCTTGTCGACATCGCGGATCACCGGCACCAGCAGGCCATCCGGCGTGTCCACGGCAAAACCGATGTGCACGTACTTCTTGCGGATCAGCGCCTTGCCGCTGGGGGCCAGCGAGCTGTTGAAGTCCGGCAGCTCGAGCAATAGATGAGCGCAGGCCTTGAGCAGGATCGGCAGCACGGTCAGCTTGGTGCCGGCCTTTTCGGCGACGGCTTTCTGCGCCACGCGAAAGGCTTCGAGCTCGGTGATGTCGGCGGACTCGAACTGGGTGACGTGGGGTACGTTGAGCCAGCTGCGGTGCAGGTTGGCGGCGCCGACCTGCATCAGCCGCGTCATCGGCACTTCTTCCACTTCGCCGAACTTGCTGAAGTCGACTTCCGGGATCGGCGGGATGCCCGAGCCGCCAGTGACGCCAGCCGGGGCTGCCTTGCTGCGCTGGAGTTGTTCCTTGACGAAGAGCTGCACATCTTCCTTGAGAATGCGGCCTTTCGGGCCGGTGCCCTTTACCTGGGCCAGATCGACGCCGAACTCGCGGGCAACCATGCGCACTGCGGGGCCGGCGTGGACCTTGGTGCCGTCGCGGCTGGGCGCGCCGACCGGGGCAACTTCGGGGGCCTTGGGCGGCTCGGCTTTTGCTGCGGAAGGGGCAGCGGCCGATTTCTCTGCACTCGGTGCTGGAGCCTGGGCCGGTGCCGCGCCGCCAGTGATTTCCAGCTGGAGGATTTCATCGCCTTCCTTGAGCGTATCGCCGATCTTCACCCTGATCGCCTTCACCACACCGGCCTTGGGCGCGGGGATCTCCATGCTGGCCTTGTCCGATTCCAGCGTCAGCAGGCTCTGGTCGGCGGCGATGTGGTCGCCAACCTTGATCATCAGCTCGATGACCTGGCCTTCGCCATTGCCGATGTCCGGCACCTTGATGGTCTCGACGCCGCCAGTGGCGGGTGCAGGCGCAGCAGCCGGCGGGGCAGTGGGTTTGTCTTCCCTCGCCGGGGCAGGAGCGGACGGGGTGCTGGCCGCCGGCGCGCCGCCCTCGGTCTCCAGCTCGAGGATGTCGTCACCCTCCTTGAGCGTGTCGCCGATCTTCACCCTGATCGCTTTCACCACGCCGGCCTTGGGTGCGGGGATTTCCATGCTGGCCTTGTCGGATTCCAGGGTCAGCAGGCTCTGGTCGGCCTCGATGCGGTCGCCGACCTTGACCATCAGTTCGATGATCTCGCCTTGGCCGTTGCCGATGTCCGGGACCTTGATGGTCTCCACGCCACCACCTGAGGAGGCCGGTTGTGGTGCTGGCGCAGCAGCCGGTTTCGGTGCCTCGGCGGGGGGCGGAGAGAGCACCGAAACCGGCGCTTCAGCGGAGGCGCCTTCGGTGTCCAGCTCGAGAATTTCGTCGCCCTCCTTAAGGGTGTCGCCGACCTTCACCTTGATGGCTTTCACCACGCCGGCCTTCGGCGCGGGAATTTCCATGCTGGCCTTGTCCGACTCCAGTGTCAGCAGGCTTTGCTCGGCTTCGATACGGTCGCCGACCTTGACCAGCAATTCGATGACTTCGCCCTGGCCGTTGCCGATGTCGGGTACGCGAATGGTCTCGCTCATCGTGCCTCTCCTCAGCAATCCAGCGGGTTGGGTTTTTCGGGGTCGAGACCGAACTTGACGATGGCCTCGGCCACCACCTTCGGCTCGATGTCGCCACGGTCGGCCAGGGCTTCCAGGGCCGCCAGCACGACCCAGTGGCGGTCCACCTCGAAGAAGTGGCGCAGCTTGGCGCGGGTGTCGCTGCGGCCGAAGCCGTCGGTGCCCAGCACCTTGTACTCCTTGCTCGGCACCCACTGGCGGATCTGCTCGGCGTAGACCTTCATGTAGTCGGTCGAGGCGATCACCGGTCCCCGGCGCCCGCTCAGGCATTCCTCGACGTAGCTGGGCCTGGGTTTCTGGCCCGGGTGCAGGCGGTTCCAGCGCTCCACGGCCAGGCCATCGCGGCGCAGTTCGTTGAAGCTCGGCACCGACCAGACGTCGGCGCCGATGCCGAAGTCGTTGCGCAGGATTTTCGCCGCCGCCTCGACCTCGCGCAGGATGGTCCCCGAACCCAGCAGCTGCACATGGTGCGCGGCCGAGCGGCGGTCCTCGTCGAGCAGGTACATGCCCTTGATGATCCCGGCGGCAGCGCCTTCGGGCAGCGGCGGGTGAGGGTAGTTCTCGTTCATCACGGTGATGTAGTAGAAGACCTCCTGCTGCTCCTCCATCATCTGCCGCACGCCTTCCTGGATGATCACCGCCAGCTCGTAGGAGTAGGTCGGGTCGTAGGTGCGGCAGTTGGGGATCACCGAGGCCAGCACATGGCTGTGGCCGTCCTCGTGCTGCAGACCTTCGCCGTTCAGGGTGGTGCGTCCGGCGGTGCCACCGAGCAGGAAGCCGCGGGTCAGGCTGTCACCGGCGGCCCAGGCCAGGTCACCGATGCGCTGGAAGCCGAACATCGAATAGAAGATGTAGAACGGCAGCATCGGCTGGCGGTAGTTGCTGTAGGCGGTGCCGGCGGCGATGAAGGAGGACATGGCGCCAGCCTCGGTAATGCCTTCTTCGAGGATCTGGCCCTTCTTGTCCTCGCGGTAGAACATCAGCTGTTCCTTGTCGACCGGCTCGTAGAGCTGGCCCACTGAGGAATAGATGCCGAGCTGGCGGAACATGCCCTCCATGCCGAAGGTGCGTGCCTCGTCGGGGATGATCGGCACGATGCGCGGGCCCAGTTCCTTGTCCTTGACCAGCTGCGAGATGATCCGGACGAAGGCCATGGTGGTGGAGATTTCGCGGTCGCCGGTGCCGTCGAGCATGGCCTTGAGGGTTTCCAGCGACGGTGCCGGAATGCTCTGGCTGTTGCCGTGGCGGTGGGGCATGAAGCCGCCGAGGGACGCGCGGCGCTCCTTCAGGTAGCGCGCTTCGGCGCTGCCTTCTTCGGGACGGTAGAACGGCAGTTTGGCCAGGTCCGCGTCCTTGATCGGGATGTCGAAGCGGTCGCGGAAGGCGCGCAGGCTGTCGACGTCGATCTCGTGGATGTTGTGCGCGATATTCTTCGCTTCGCCCGTGCCGGTGCCATAGCCCTTGATGGTCTTGGCCAGTACCACGCTGGGCTGGCCCTTGTGGTGCACCGCCTCGTGGTAGGCGGCGTAGACCTTGTAGGGGTCGTGGCCGCCACGGTTGAGCTTCCAGATTTCGTCGTCGGAGAGGTCCTTGACCATCTCCAGCAGCTCCGGCCGGGTGCCGAAGAAGTGCTCGCGGACGAAGGCTCCATCCTTGGCCTTGTAGTTCTGGTAGTCGCCGTCCACCGCCTCGTCCATCCGCGCCTGCAGCAGGCCGGCGTGGTCCTTGGCGAACAGCGGGTCCCAGAAGCGACCCCAGATCACCTTGATCACGTTCCAGTTGGCGCCACGGAACACGCCTTCCAGCTCCTGGATGATCTTGCCGTTGCCGCGCACCGGGCCGTCCAGGCGCTGCAGATTGCAGTTGACCACGAAGATCAGGTTGTCGAGCTTCTCGCGCCCGGCCAGGGAGATGGCGCCGAGGGACTCGGGCTCGTCGGTCTCGCCGTCGCCGAGGAAGCACCAGACCTTCTGCTTGCCGGCGGGGATGAAACCGCGGCTTTCCAGATACTTCATGAAGCGCGCCTGGTAGATCGCCTGGATCGGCCCCAGGCCCATGGACACCGTGGGGAACTGCCAGAAGTGCGACATCAGGCGCGGGTGGGGGTAGGAGGATAGGCCCTTGCCGTCCACCTCCTGGCGGAAGTTCACCAGTTGCTCGTCGCTGACCAGCCCCTCGATATAGGCGCGGGCGTAGATGCCGGGCGATGCGTGGCCCTGGAAGTAGATCAGGTCGCCGGCGTGTTCCTCGGTCGGGCCGTTGAAGAAGTAGTTGAAGCCGATGTCGTAGAGGGTCGCCGAGGAGGCGAAGGTGGAGATGTGGCCGCCCAGCGAGGGGTCCTTGTGGTTGGCGCGCATCACCATGGCCAGGGCGTTCCAGCGCACCAGCGAGCGGATGCGCCGCTCCATGAACAGGTCGCCGGGCATGCGCGCCTCGTGCCCGGCCGGGATGGTGTTGCGGTACGGGGTGGTGATGGCGTAGGGCAGTTGGGTGCCGGTACGGCTGGCCAGCTCGCCGAGGCGGGTCATCAGGTAGCGGGCGCGGTCCTCACCTTCCTTTTCCAGTACGGATTCCAGTGCGTCCAGCCATTCCTGGGTTTCCACGGGGTCGATATCGTGCATGGTCAGGGGTCCTGGTTACGGGGTCGGCTCAACGCTATGCCGGCACCGGGGCCAGTCCCACCGCCAGTTTGGCGGAAAAGCTGAAGTCCGTTTCCGAACTTCGCTGCCTACCGCCGGCACGCGTGCGTGGGATAGAGCTTAGACAGCCCTGCCGCGACTGTCGGGGTTGGTCGTCGAGTCAGGTCGTCGAATGGAGGCTATCGATAGGCTGTTTCTTCCATTGCAAAAAAGCCCGCCGGTTGGCGGGCTTCGATAGTCCAGGTCTGTAAACCGTTTCACGAGGTCACGAGATTACTGCGCGAGGCCCTTTGCTTTCTGTTCACATAGTCGATTGCGGGTTGTTCTATGAACACATGGAGGAGATAACCGGCTCCAATCACCATCATCAAGTACGACAGGACGGCGGACAAACTGGTCATGTCCATATGCTCCTTGACGAAGAGCACAAAGATGGGGTGTGCCAGGTAAACAGCAAAGGAAATTTTACCTAGGAAGTCGCCAACTCTATTGTTGGTAAGGTGGTAAATGATTCCCGCCTGGCTGGCAAGGGAGTAGATCAGGACGGTGAAGATGAATGGAGCAATGAAGGAGTCCCGGCCAATCCAGGTGGTTTTTGCAAAGAGATAAAGTCCGACACCAATTACTATAATCTGGACAATTGACTCAGTAAGTTCGGAAATCTGAGTGGAGCGCACATGAATTGCCACCGCGGCGCCCAAGCAGAATCCAACCAGGCAACGAATGAATCCGAACGGAATTCCATTGTTCCATAGCTGGTAGTGGGCATTCATCTGTGCTGGCGAAGTCCTGCTGATAAGTACGACTAACCACAGGGAAATCAGGATTAGACAAGACAGCAGCACGCCGGAGTGCCTTGCCTTCAGTGCATGAACTACGGCAAAGAAGACCATTCCAAGCCAGAACTCTGCAGAAATACTCCAGCCCACACCCATTGGTTCGAATGTATAATTTGAGCCGCCACCAAATGGGAAGAGTTGCGTCAGTGTTGTGATTCTGAACAAATCCAAACCGGTTGGATAGGGGATGTTTTTGGTAATCCTCAGGATTACGAAATGTATGGCAACTACAAATAGGAAAGTGGGGAATATTCGGTAGAAACGCTTTTCTGTAAAGCTGATGAACCAGTTGGAGTCGGATCGTTTGTCGGCAAGAACCGATTTTGTAAGGACGAATCCGCTCAGGATAAAGAAGAAGTCCACCGCCAGAATAAAGGAGGAGGGTACTATATCCCTTATTCCGTTCCAGTGATAGAAATGCCCCAGTGCAACCGCAAGTGCGAATGCCCCTCGGAAAAAGTCCAAGGATAGATTTCGCGTCATCCCTGCCACCACATATCTCCCTGATTAAAAAAAGCGGAGATTCTATCAGGACTGATGTCAGTTGGCCATTTGTTGGCTCTCGCTGGGGGAGGAGGGCATCGCTGCAAGCGATTGGACCTCCGGCGCAGTAGATATGGCCAGGGCACGACTGGGGAATGGACGGCCGTGTCCGAGGCAGCCGTATTCGGACGTCTCTGAGCATGGGCGACGAGCATTGAACGTGGCGAGACTCGGAACGGAAGCTCGCCCGATGTTCGGGCCGGGAATTACCAGGACCCCTCAGGACCCTTGGGGCGCTGCATCCTGGCGCAAGTCGTCACCGCGATCCCATTGCGCCGCCACCAGCCGATCGCGTCCGTCCTGCTTGGCCCGGTATAGCAGCCGGTCGACCGCCGCGACGAAGTCCAGCGGGCGGTCTCTGGAGGAGGGCACGGCGGTGCCGATGCCCAGGCTGATGGTCAGCAGCGATGAAACGTTGGATTTCTCGTGGGCGATCTTCTGCTCGCGCAGCACGCTGTGGCAGCGCTCGGCGACATGCCGGGCGGCCTCGCTGTCGGTCTCCGGAAGCACCAGGACGAATTCCTCGCCGCCGAAGCGCGCGATGAAGTCGCGCGGACGGTGCAGCGCGCCGGCCAGTGCCTTGCCGACGCTACGCAGGCAGTCGTCGCCGCGGACGTGGCCGTAGTGGTCGTTGTACTGCTTGAAGTAGTCGATATCGAGAAGGATCAGCGACAGCGGTTGGCCGCTGCGCTGGGCGCTGCCCCATTCGGTGTCCAGCACCGAGTCGAACATGCGCCGGTTGGCCACGCCGGTGAGGCCGTCCTTGTATGAGTACTCCTCCAGCTGGCGCTGGAGCATGATCAGCTGCTCTTCGGCGCGCTTGCGCTCGCTGATGTCGAACATGAAGCCGACCAGCGAATCCACCTCGCCGTTGTCGTCGCGCACCACGTGCACCACGTCGCGGATCCACACGTAGTCACCCTTGATGGTCAGGGCGCGGTAGTCGGCCTCGTGGTCGGTGCCCTCGCGCGATTGCGACACGCAGAAATTCACCACCCGGTCGCGGTCCTCGGGGTGCATGCGCTCTGCCCAGTCGTTGGCGCTGACCCAGCTGGACGGGCTCCAGCCCAGCAGCGCTTCGATCTGCGGACCGATGTAGGCGAAGGTCATGGTCTTCCAGTCGATCTTCCAGGGAATGGCCTGGGTCGACTCGAGCAATGTCTTGTATACCGCGCTGTCGGTGGGGGCGTCGTACTGCATGTGCGCATCCTGATGGCAAAGTGCCTTGTTATACCGCACTCCCGTGACCCGGGCATGCCGCCAGACGACCGCGCCGTTCCCCCAGCGCGCCTTGCCGACGGGCGGTCGTGCGCGCGCGTACCGGCGTGCGCTCTGCCTCGCGCGGCGCCCGGTAACGACATCTTCAGCAATTCATGACGCCATCTTCACAAGCCCGACGCTACGTTTCCCAGTCCCACATCCGACAACCAACAGTGCGGTGTGAGCCCCAGGAGTGGGCCGGGTCCCGGTGTGCCCCAGGCATGCCGGGCATGGGTACGAACACAGCCTTGTAGGCCAGCCAGCGGAAACCAATAGCCAATGTCTCTCTTCGCCCGGAACGTGCGACGACTCCTCGCCAACCGCTTGCTGGTGGTTCCCCTGGTATTGCTCACCCTGGGGCTGATCAGCGGTTTCTGGCTCATCCGCCCGCCGGCCGCCGAGAACATCGCCCATGATCCGGCCAGCCTGGAAGCACTGCGCGAGCACTGGCGCCAGGGCGACCTGATCATCCTGGTGCGCCATGCCGAGCGTTGCGACCGCTCCAGCGCGCCCTGCCTGTCCGCGCCCGAGGGCATTACCGTCCGTGCCCAGGCCGCAGCCCAGGAGCTGGGCCGGCATTTCCGCGTGCTCGGCATCGCCGACAGCGACATCTTCAGCAGCCCGCAGGTCCGCGCCGAGCAGACCGCCGCCTCGATGTTCGGCCAGACGCCGAACCAGCAGGAGTGGCTGTCCAACTGCCGTGGCTCGATGCTGAACCAGGCGCGGCAACACAAGGCTCCCCATCGCAACCTGATCCTGGTGACCCATAGCGAGTGCATCGAGGATCTGGAGGCCACCGTGAGCATCTCCAGATCGGAGACGCCCGGCTACGCGTCGTCGCTGTTCCTCATCAACGACGGTCAAACGCCACCCAAGCTGCTCGGCTACCTGGATGCCGATCAATGGGCCGCCGTCGCGCCGATCCGTTGATCCCACAAGGGCGCCGCATGTCGGCAGCGGGTTTCCAGATGATCAATCCGGGCACACGGCTGCTGGCAGCATCGTTGTCGACCCGTTGAGGCTGGCCACGGTCACTGCTTCAAGACGCCTGCCACACATCTGGCATGAGCCCGAGACGGTGTCCGGCCGGGTCGCCCGTCAGCGGGCGCTGAGGCTGCGGGGCGTGCCGCCCAGGTGGTAGCGCTCAAGCTCCTGCGGCGAAAGCACATGCATTTTCTGCGGCTCGATCTCCTGCATGTCGTCAGCCAGCGCGAGGGGGATGTCCATGTCGCGCAGGTAGCCGCGTGCGTTGTAGGCGCCGCCGGCCTGGGACGAGTCGCCGCCCGGATAGTAGGGGCGGTGCAGGCCGACGTAACCGCGTACCGTCTTGCGCTGGCCGGCGGCCAGCAGATACACGCAGGAGCCCTGGCACACGCTGTTGGACGGCACCAGGGTCTCGAAGCCGGACTCGCGCAACAGGCGCCCCATCTTGATCGACTCCGCCGCGCTGCCGCCAATGCTGTCGAGCAGCGCCACCTTGCGGGCGAACTTGCCGGGATTGCCCATCAACCCCTTGAGCAGGCGCTCGTAGTCACCCGGCGCGACGTCCTCGGAAATGCGCACAGCCAGTACCGGGCCGACCTTGCTGTGCTGCACCGGCTGTACCTCGACCTTGGCCAGGGCGCTGGCGGAGCAGAGGAGGGTGGCGCAGAACAGGGTGACGCGACGCATGGGCGGAAAATCCTGTCAGAGGGTTCATTCAGAGGGCGCCGAAGATACCGCGAAGCACCGGCGCCTTGCACCCCTCATCTTCTGCCCGCAGCGTTACCCAGGACTCAGCTCGCCTTGGACAGGCAGGTGCGCAGCAGGCGGCGCACCGACTTGTTGATCTTGCGCTGCTCCACGTCTTCCGGGCCGAACCAGCGGCAGTCGGCGATCTCGTTCAGCGGTACCGGTTGCTGGGCCGGATCGATCGGCGTCTCGAACACGTAATGCAGCGTCTGGTACAGCTCCAGCGGTGCGAGGTAGCTGAGCTGCGCTGCGTGCAGGCCGGTTTCCTCGTTCAGTTCGCGCAGGGCGGCCTGGCCGGGACGCTCATCCTGTTCGATGCGTCCGCCGGGCAGGTTCCATTTCGACTTGGCCTTGCGGACGAAGAGAATCTTGTCATTGAGGCGGCAGATGACCGTTGCACGTTCCTTCAGCGATTTACCCATGGCGGCACCTCTGCGGCAAAACCAATCACTCTGCAAACATCGGACGCGTCGCCATGGATGAAGAATTGCTTGGTGGGATAGTCAGTTACGGAAATGAAGTGTGCAGATGGTAAGGGTCGGCTTTCAGCGGAGTCTGTAGGAGATTTCTCAGCGACCTGCTCCGACATCCTGACTCTCGAGCGTCCGGGGGACTTGCTCTTGAGACGGCGGATGGCTGTTGCGCGTTCCTTGGGAATCCTCTCCATGACACCTTCTCCTTACGGCAGAGTACGGGTGCTCTTTTCTGAAAGCATAAGCCGCCGAGGGAAAATCTCCATCGGCCAAATGGGTTATGAAATTATTCTCGACGCGGGATGAAGATCAGGGACGAGGTTCGCCTCGCACGGGCAGGCGAATGCGCGCCTGCAGACCGCCCTCGGGGCGGTTGCTCAACCGTGCCTCGCCACCCAGACGCTGCACCGCCCGGTTGACGATGGACAGACCCAGGCCCGCGCCGCTGGGGTTGCCTTCACTGTAGAAGCGCTCGAAGGCCCGCTCCAGCCGGGCTTCCTCTATCCCCGGGCCGCTGTCCTGCACGGTCAGCAGCAGGTCGCTGCCCTGGCGTTCGAGGGCGACCCTTACGGTGGCGCCGGCCGGGGAGAAATTCACCGCATTGCTGACCAGGTTCTGCAGGATCACTTCCAGTGCAGCGCGATCGCTGAGGGTGTGGTAGTCGCCGCTGGCGATCTCCAGGTCGGGCTCGACCTGCTGGCGCAGCATCCAGGGGGTCAGCTCGGCGAGGCTGTCGGTGATCAGGGTCTGTACATCCAGCATTTTCCAGAGGCTGCGGTTGGACACCGGTTCCAGGCGCGCCAGGGTCAGCAACTGATTGACCACCCGGCTGAGTCGGTCGACTCCATCGATCAGGAAGTCCAGGGCCTTCTGGCGCTGCTCCTCATTGTCCGCCTGGGTGGCGTTCTGCGCATGCAGGCGCAGAACCGCCAGCGGCGTACGCATCTCATGGGCGGCGTCGGCGATGAAGCGATGCTCGCGCTGGAGCAGCGAATCCACCTGGCTGAGCAGGCGGTTGAGGGCCGCCTGCATCGGCTCCAGCTCGCGCGGCAGCGGCACCAGTTGCAACGGTTCCAGCGAATCGGCGTGCCGGGCGCGGATGACTCGCGCCATGTTCTGCAGGGGCTCCAGCCCCCAGCCGATGGCAAGCCAGACCAGCAGCGCCAGCGCCAGGCTGCCGGCCAGGAAGGGCAGCAGGGTGTGGCGGACGATGCGGCCAACCAGGTCGTCGCGCACGTCGTAGCGCTCGCCGACCCAGATCACCAGCTTCTGCGCCGGCACCGGCAGCACGAAGCCACGCCATTGCTGACCGTCGCGGGTCTCGGTGGTGAAGCCGGGTACCCTCGGCGGGGTATCGAAGCCCGGCGCGCTGGGCGAGCGTACGTGCAGTTCACCGTCATCGCTCCACACGGCGAAGGCCAGCTTGTTTTCGTAGGGGTGTCCGGGACGTCCCTCGCCGGACTGGCTGAGCGCTTCGTTGAACGCGTGGTACAGCGTCCGCCGCTCGGCACCGGCCAGCGGCAGGCTCATCACGCCCTGTAGCAGGCGGGCGTTCTGCGCCAGGTGGGCGTCGTAGATTTCGGCGATCTCGTGGCTGCTGTCGTGGTGGTTGTACAGCGCCAGCAGGCCGGTGCCCACCAGCAGCAGGAGCATCACCCGCCACAGGGTGCGGTTGCGCAACGAGCTCATCAGGCTTCCACCAGGTAGCCGATGCCCCGCACGGTGCGGATCAGGCCGCTGAACAGCTTCTTGCGCAGGTGCGAGATGTGCACTTCCAGGGTGTTGCTTTCGGCGCTTTCATCCCAGCCGTAGAGCAGCTGGGTCAGGCGGTCACGGGTGAAGACCTTGCCCGGTTGCGCCAGCAGCTCGTGCAGCAGCTGGTACTCCTTGGGCGTGAGCACCACGGGTTGACCCTGGAAATGGACCTGCTGGGTCGAGGGGTCGAGGCTGACCCCGGCGTGTTCGATCAGCGCCCGTGCCCTGCCGCTGCTGCGACGCAGCAGGGCGCGCAGGCGGGCCTGGAGTTCATTGAGATCGAAAGGTTTGACCAGATAGTCGTCGGCGCCGGCATCCAGCCCGGCGATGCGGTCTTCGGTAGCGTCGCGGGCGGTGAGGATCAGCACCGGCACCGTCGAGCCGGAAGCGCGCACGCGGCCGAGCACCTGCAGACCGTCCAGGCGCGGCAGCCCGAGGTCGAGCACCACCAGGTCGAACTCCTCGGTCTGCAAGGCGTGCAGCGCACTGGCGCCATCCTGCAGCCAGTCAATGGTGTAGCCCTCCTGGCGCAGGCCGGTGCGAACGCCTTCGCCCAGAGCCTGGTCATCCTCTACCAACAGCAAACGCATGATCAGTCCTGTACTGCGTGAATTTCCATGAGTAAAGCATCGAACCCGGCGCGCCGTCCCGCGCCTGGGGCGCCTAGGGCAGGGCGCTCGGGTGGTGGAGCGACGGAGCGGGCACGCATGACATCAGGGCTGTTGCCCATGGCGGCTGTGGCGGCGGATCAGCGGCAGCTGTTTGCGCAGTGCGCGATCGAGGATGCCGGGCAGCATGCCATTGATGCGCACGAAGAGTTTTTCCGGCCAGCCCAGGTAGAGCTCGCCGCGCTTTCCTTCGATGGCTGCGAGCACGGCCCGGGCGACATCACGGGGATCGTCCGTGCGGGACTTGAGCGCGTCGTTGAGCGCCATCGCCGCGGCGCTGTTCATGCCGGTGCGGGTCGTGCGTGGGGCCACGTAGAGCACGTCCACCGTGGTGTCCGCCAGCTCGCGGCGCATGGCTTCGGAGAAGCCGCGCAGGGCGAACTTGCTGGCGCAATAGACCGCATAGCCCGGATAGCCGATGGAGCCGTAGATCGAGCCGACGTTGACCACCAGCGCCTCGTGCTGCTCGCGCAGCATCGGCACCAGCAGGCGGGTGAGGTGCAGGGTGGCGGCGATGTTCAGCTCGATCATGTCGTCCAGCCGCGACTCATCCAACTGGTCGAGCATGGCGAACTGGTTGACCCCGGCGGCATTGATCAGCAGGTTGAGCCCGCCGTTGCACCGCACCCTATCCAGCAGGGCCTGGCGGTCCGCGCCATTGCGCAGGTTGGCGGCCTGCCAGTGCAGATGCTCGGGGTAATGCTGCATCAGCTCGATCAGCGCGCCGGCGTGGCGGCTCACCGCCAGGACCTGGGCACCGGCCGCGCAGAGCTGCTCGGCCAGTTGCAGACCGATGCCGCCGCTGGCGCCGGTGAGCACTACGCGGCACTCAGGCAAGCGCATGCTGCACCTCGTCGTGCTGCGACCGGGCGCCTGGCAGGGCGCGGCGGGTGTCGACATGCCGGTGGCGGGCGATCTCCGACGCCTGGCCTGGCGCCTCGCGGACCACCGGGACACCGAACAGCGCTTCGCGCTCCGTGGCGGTGGCCGACTGCAGGCTATCGAAGAAGGGCATGGGCCAGCGCCTCACTCGGTGACCATTTCGGAAAGGGCTTCGCGGTACCGTTCGAGAATGGCGGCGCGGCGTGGGCGGCCGTTGGCGGTGAGCAGGCCGCTGGCGCTGCTGAAAGGTTCCGGCAGGCGCGCCCAGCGATGCACGCGGGCGTAGTCCGGCAGCAGCTGGTTGCACTGGTGCACCGCCTGTTCCAGGGCCTGATCGGTGCAGGTCGGGTCCACCGGCCAGAGCAGCGCCAGGGTCTGGTGCAGGCCTTCGCCATGGACGAAGGCCTGGAGCACCACGCCGTTCTGCGTCAGTTCGGCTTCGATCCATTCCGGGTTGACGTTGCGGCCGAAGCGGGTGATGAACTGGTTCTTCTTGCGGCCGGCGAGGTACAGGTAGCCGTCCTCGTCGAAACGGCCGAGGTCGCCGGTCGGCCACCACTGCCCGGCGTGTGGCGGTTCACCGAGATAGCCGAGCAGGGCAGAGCCGCTGACCAGCACCTCGCCATCCTCGGCCAGCTTCACCTGTACATGGGGCAGGGGCCTGCCCACGCTGCCCGGACGCACCGCGCCAGGGCGGTTCAGGCAGACCACCGAGGCGCATTCGGAGAGCCCGTAGCCCTCGAACACTGGCAGCCCGACGGCGGCGGCGCGTTGCAGCAGCGACGGCGCCACCCGGGTGCCGCCCACGGCGACGAACTTCAGCGCGCCGGGACGCATCACGCCGCGCTCGATGGCGGTGACCAGGCCGAGCAGCAGTTGCGGCACCAGGAACAGGCTTTGCGTGCCACTCAGGGCGATGGCGCCAAGCAGGCGCTTCCAGTTCACGTTGCTCGACCCGCTCAGCCCCAGCTGTTCGGTGGGCAGCAGGGTGAGCGTGGCGCCGGCGCACAGGGCGGCGTACAAGCCGAGGTTTTCCAACAGCACCGCCAGCGGCAGGACCGCCAGGTAGCGGTCGGGCTCGGCTGGCCGGCTCGCGGCTTCCAGTTCACGGGCAACCCGCAGCAGGGCGCCGGCATCCAGGCATACGCCCTTGGGGGTGCCGGTACTGCCGGAGGTGTAGGTAATCTTCGCCGTACCCAGGGGCAGGCCGGCGTCCACCACCGCCGGGCGGTACCAGAAGGTCTCGCCACGGCTGAAACCGTTGCTGCGCAGCTCGTCCTCAAGGCCCGGCTCGACCAGGGCCAGGCTGGCCTGGCTTTGCATCAGGCAGTGGGCGCGCTGGGACTTGCTGAAGAGGGGCGGCAGGATGAGGCAGGGGCGCTCGCTGAACAGCGCGGCCAGGTCCCAGATCAGGGCTTCCGGACCATTGTCCAGCACCAGCGCCAAGGCGCCGCCCGGTTGTGCGGCGAGGTGGGCCGCGCGCTGCTCCACGGCCTCCAGCAACTGCGCGTAGCTGTAGCGCTGGGTCGCGCCCCGCAGCGCCAGGCGCTCGCCATGGTCACGGGCGTGGTGGCGCAGATGGTGCAGGAAGTCTTCCAGCTCAGGCCGCATGCACGAGCCTCGCGCGGTAGAGCAGCACCGGGAGCCCCAGGCGCTGGTACGCCCCGCTGTTCTCCAGCTGTTCATGGCCGTAGCGGATGCTGCCGGTGAACACCTGGGGGTGCTGGTCGTAGTAATTGCCCCAGTCGGCCAGCTCGCCGTTCAGCCGGGCCGGGTTGGCCGGCGCCAGCACCGTCGGCTCCAGGCCCAGGCGATGGAAGCTGTTGACCAGCCGCGCAGCGCCGGTGAAGGCGACCCAGCGCAGCCCGCGCGCGGCCAGCAGCCAGGTCATCGCGGCAATGATCAGGCGTGCGCTGCCGGCATTCCGGGCGGCCAGGTTGCCCACTTCCGCCAGCTCCTCGCGCGGCACGGCATAACCGGCGAGGCGCGATACCGGATATTCCAGCGGCTCGTCCAGGTAGCGTTCGAGGAACAGCGGCTCGCGCAGCGCCAGGCGGATGCCGGCGACCGCCACCAGCGCGCCATGGCGGTCGCGCAGGCTGAGCAGCTCGGGCAGGTACTGGTGCAGGTCGGCGTGGTAGATGCGGTCGAAGCGCTCGTGCACGAAGGTTTCGATCTCGTGCCGCTGCGGATCGTCACGGCCGATCAGGCACAGGCTCGCCAGGTGCGTGTCGCGCGGACCGAAGCGGAACGGAAACAGTGACTCCCATTCGGACTGGGTCATGACGTCCCCCCCAACACTTTGGAGATAGTTCGTTAGGAGAGTATCCGTGGCGAATCTGAATGCAGCCTTAAGGCGCGAGCGGTTCAGGCCATGTCGCTGCGCTCGAACGCTTCGGCGAGAAAGTCCAGCAGTGCCCGCACCGATGGCAGCAGGCCGCGACGCGAGGGGAACACCGCGTGGACCACCCCGGTGCGTGGCGACCAGTCGGGCAGCAGGTTGACCAGGCTGCCGTCATTGAGGTCCTCGCACACCACCACCGCCGGCAGGTGCACCGCGCCGACCCCGGCCAGCGCGGCCTGGCGCAGCGCCATCAGGTCATCGGTGACCAGCCGTGGGTGATGGCGCACCTGGGCGCTGGCGCCCTTGGGGCCGTCCAGTTGCCAGTGGTATTCGCGCTGCACCGAGCCCCAGTGCAGCGTCGGCAACGCCGCCACGTCGGCGGGGATCGGTCGCGCCGTCAACCGCTCGCGCAACGACGGCGAACCGACCACACGCTGGCGGCTCTCGCCCAGCACCTTCATGACCAGGTCGCTGCTCTCCAGCGGCGGGAAGCGCACCCGCAGGGCTACGTCGATGCCTTCCTGGATCAGGTCCACCTGGCGGTTGGTGCTTTCCACATGCAGCGCCACCAGCGGGTGCTCGATCATGAAGCGCGCCAGCATCGGGCCGACCCAGAAGTTCAGCAGGGCGGTGGGGCAGCTCAGCCGCACCACGCCCTGGGGCTCGGAACGGTGGCGCTCGATCACCTCGGCCGCGCCTTCGGCTTCCACCAGCATCGCCAGGCAGTGGCGGTAGTACTCCTGGCCGATCTCGGTCACCGAAAAATGCCGGGTGGAGCGCTGGATCAGGCGTACCCCCAGGCGCTCCTCCAGCGAGGAGATGCGTCGGCTGAGCTTCGACTTGGGCTGGTCCAGGGCGCGCCCGGCGGGGGCGAAGCCGCCGTGTTCGACGACCTGGGCGAAGTAATAGAGATCGTTGAGGTCTTCCATTTCAGTGTTCTCCGGATGGAACTCTGAGGTGAATTATCGCCGTCTACCGACTCCATTGTTGCAGATTTATCGTGTCTCCCATGCACTACAGGAGGCACCCCATGAAACAGATTCTTGGTATCTACAGCGCACCCCGGCCGCACTGGGTCGGTGATGGCTTCCCGGTCCGCTCGCTGTTCTCCTACGACAACCTGGGTGAGCACCTGAGCCCCTTCCTGCTGCTGGACCACGCCGGTCCCCATGACTTCACCGCCAGCGACAGCCCACGCGGCGTCGGCCAGCACCCGCACCGCGGTTTCGAGACGGTAACCATCGTCTACCAGGGCGAACTGGAACACCGCGACTCCAGCGGCGGCGGTGGGCGCATCGGCCCCGGCGACGTGCAATGGATGACTGCCGGCAACGGCATCCTCCACGAGGAATTCCACTCGCCCGACTTCAGCCGCAGTGGCGGCACGCTGCACATGGCGCAGCTCTGGGTGAACCTGCCGGCACGTGACAAGCGCACCGCGCCGGCCTACCAGACGCTGCTGGCGGCGGACATCCCGCAGGTCGAGCTGCCCGACGGCGCTGGCACCCTGCGGGTGATCGCCGGCCGCTACCACGGCGCAGCGGGCCCGGCCCACACCTTCAGCCCACTGGATGTCTGGGACATGCGCCTGAATGCGGGTCGCACGCTGGACCTGCGGGTCACCCCCGGGCGCAACACCGCCCTGGTAGTCCTGCGCGGCAACCTGCGGCTGGGCAGTGGCGAAAGCCTGCGGGAAGGGCAACTGGCGTTGTTCGACCCGCGAGGCGACAGCCTGCTGCTGGAAGCCGACAGCGATGCCCTGGTCCTGCTGCTCAGTGGCGAGCCGCTGAACGAGCCGATCGTCGGCTATGGCCCCTTCGTGATGAACAGCGACACAGAGATCCGCGAGGCCATCGACGACTTCCGCGAAGGCCGCTTCGGCCAACTGATCCGATGAGTGTCACATCCCGGACTTGGCGAGCGCCTAGTCTGGATCATCTCCCTCGCTGGAGTGCGAGGGGCACCGTGGGTCGGGACGGCCCTTCCGAGGAGAAACCAACATGAGCAACTTCTCTCAGATCGCCAACTTCAACGGCCAGCGTCCGGTGATCGATCCCGACGACACCGCCATGCTGCTCATCGACCACCAGAGCGGCCTGTTCCAGACGGTCAAGGACATGCCCATGACCGAGCTGCGCAACAACGCCATCACCCTGGCGCGGATCGCCACCCTGGCGAAGATCCCGGTCATCACCACGGCGTCGGTACCACAAGGTCCCAACGGCCCGTTGATTCCGGAAATCCACGAAGCCGCACCGCACGCCCAATACGTGGCGCGCAAGGGCGAGATCAACGCCTGGGACAACCCCGAGTTCGTCGCCGCCGTGGAGAAGACCGGCAAGAAGACCCTGGTCATCGCCGGCACCATCACCAGCGTGTGCATGGCCTTCCCGGCCATTGCCGCGGTCAACGCCGGCTATCGGGTCTTCGCCGTGATCGACGCCTCCGGCACCTACTCCAAGGCCGCCCAGGAAATCACCCTGGCCCGTGTGGTACAGGCCGGCGTGGTACCGATGGACACCGCCGCGGTGGCGTCGGAAATCCAGCGCACCTGGAACCGCCCCGACGCCGCCCAATGGGCCGAGGCCTATAGCCTGATCTTCCCCCACTACCGTCTGCTGATCGAAAGCTACACCAAGGCGCAGCAAGTAGTGACCGCGCACGAAGTACTGGACTCGCAACGCTGACTCACCCTGGCCCGGCGATCGCGCCGGGCACTTCACCCGCAAACGAGGAAACGCCATGAGCAAGCCCTACGTCCGTCTCGACAAGACCCAGGCCGCCGTACTGCTGGTCGATCACCAGGCCGGTCTGCTATCCCTGGTACGCGACATCGAACCGGACAAGTTCAAGAACAACGTCCTGGCCCTGGCCGACCTGGCCAAGTACTTCAAGCTGCCGACGATCCTCACCACCAGCTTCGAAAACGGCCCCAACGGCCCGCTGGTGCCGGAGCTGAAGGACCTGTTCCCGGAAGCCCCCTACATCGCCCGCCCGGGCAACATCAACGCCTGGGACAACGAGGACTTCGTCAAGGCCGTCAAGGCCACCGGCAAGAAGCAGCTGATCATCGCCGGCGTGGTGACCGAGGTCTGCGTGGCTTTCCCGGCGCTCTCGGCGCTGGCCGAAGGCTTTGATGTGTTCGTGGTGGCGGATGCGTCCGGCACCTTCAACGAAGTCACCCGCGATGCCGCCTGGCGCCGCATGGAGGCCGCCGGCGCGCAGATGATGACCTGGTTCGGCGTGGCCTGTGAGCTGCACCGCGACTGGCGCAACGACATCGAAGGCCTGGCCGCGCTGTTCTCCGCGCACATCCCGGACTACCGCAACCTGATCACCGCCTACAGCACGCTGACGTCCAAGAAGTAAGCCCCTTCGTTCGCCCGGCTGCCGCAGGAGACTCGCCTGCGGCAGCCGGACGAATCATTCCGGAGAGCGCCGGTAGCGGACGCTCGGCGTGATGAAACACTTGCCGAGCGACCAGTGCGGCACGCCGTGCCGGGCCTCCTGCAGCAGCTGGAAGAAGCGGATCAGATAGCCCGCCTCGAAGCATTCGCGGGCGACGCCCGCGCCGTACTCACGACGTACCTTGAACAGCGCATTCCATGGGGCCGACTGGCCGTCCGGCGCCAAGGCGAGCTGCGCCTCGTGCATGCCCCGTCGCAATAGTCCGAGGTTCTTGCCCTGGGTCGGTGTCAGTGGGATGCGCCGGCAGTAGGGCGTCGCGGGGGATTTCCCGGAAGTTGCTCAGCACCTTCAGGTGAGCGAGCCAGAAGCCGTGCTCGACGTGTTCCTGCGCGCGCTCCAGCAAGGCCAACAGTTGAGGTTCCTGGTGGTGCCGTGGCAGGGCGCGCATCGACTCGATGGTCTGCATGGCGGCGCCCTAGTGGGCCATGGCCGGGTCGGTGCTCATCGTTCTGCTGGCCCCGCCTTGTAGCCGGGGCGCTCCAGCGCCAGTTCGTAGAGCTGGCGCGCCTCGCTCACCAGCGGGGCCAGTGCGGAGGCGAGCCGGGCGGTGGCGTGGATCAGGCCACGATCGCTGTCGTCCTCCATCAGTTGCAGCAGGTCCTCGACCGCCGTGATGCGCCGCAGTGCGGCTTCACGCAGATATTCGGCGGGAGCCAGGGCGTTGATGAAGAAAACGTTGTTGCCGGGTTGGCCGGCGAAGGGGATGGGGAGAAACTCTCGCATGGGGCACCTCCGGGGGAGGGGCTGGGAAGAGCGATCGAGAAGGGCGCTCTGTTTGCCATTTCTTGCGACTTCGCGAACCCGTTTGGCCTTTTCCGGAGCACACCTTCTTCTCATCGCAGGACGATCGCTTACGACAGGCCGTTTCGACCTCGAGTCCCGTGCGTATCCCTGTGGTGCGCTCTCACGGCTACCGACCGACGGGCCGCGCCCGCCATGGCGTCTCATGGTGAGCGGCGGGGCGCCCTGCGTGAGGTCCGCTCAGCTGGCGACGACCCGGTTGCGTCCGGTCTGTTTCGCCTGATAGAGGCGCTCGTCGGCGCGCTTGAGCATGGCGTCCGGCTCGCCGCCACCGTAGGCGACACCGATGGAGATGGTCAGGAACCCGACCCCGGGCACCTCGGTCACCTCGATGGCCTGGCGGATGCGTTCGGCGATGCCGCCGGCAATGTCCAGCGCCGTGTCCGGCAACAGCAGGATGAACTCCTCGCCACCCGAGCGGCAGGCCAGGTCCTCGCCTCGCGAGTGCTGCTTGAGCGTTGCCGCGACCTGCTTCAGCGCCTCGTCTCCCGCGTCGTGGCCAAAGGTGTCGTTGACCCGCTTGAAGTGATCGATATCCAGGGCCAGCACCGAGTACGGCCGCTGGGTTTCCTGCAGCAGTTCCAGCGCCGCATCCAGCGCCCGCCGGTTGGCCAGGCCGGTCAGCGGGTCGCTCTGCGCTTCGTGGCTGAGCTGGCCCAGCTTCTGCTGCAGCAGTTGCACACCGGTGAGCAGCGCCTGGCGTATGGCGGCGGCTTCCGCGTACCAGGCCTTCACGTCGCGCAGCTGCCCAGTGGTCTCCGCTGCCGCGAGGTGATTCGCGCCTTGGGCCAGTTGCCGCAAGGGCCGGGTGATCAACAGCGTGCCCAGCCAGATCATCACCAGCCCGATCAGGCTCGCCGGGATGATGTCGATGAGCATGGCGATCATCAGCCGGTGCAACGGCGCCAGCGTAAGCTCACGTGGCTGCTGTGCCACCACCGCCCAGTTGGCCTCGGGCACCGGCGCATAGCCGGAGATCATCGAAATGCCCTGGAAGTTGACGATCGGCTTCGCGCCGCTTTCACCGCGCAGCGCGGCGTCCACCGAGGCACTCTTGCCGATCACCGCGCCGAGCCGGGGAGGGGCGGGGTGGAACAGCAGGCGCCGGTTGCCGTCGGCGACGAAGGCAAAGGTGCCGTCGTGTTGAAAGTGGCTGCTGATGATGGAATGCAGCACGCTCTGCTTGAGGATGTACACCGAGCCGCCCACCACGCCGAGGAACTCCCCCGAGGGACTGAAGATCGGCTGGGAGATGAACACCACCAGATTCCCGGCCATCGACTCATAGGCCTGGCTGACCAGCGGGCGACGCTCCTTCAGCGCCTGCGCGACCCCCTCCGAGCGCAGCGTGGTGCCGACGATCTGCAGCGCGTCGGGGTAGGCCTGCAGTACCTGGCCGTAGGCGTCGACGACGGTGATGGAATTGAAGTACGAGTCCTGCGCCTGCAGCCGCATGGCTTCGGCCCGGATGAGCGTCGGATCGTCCATGTGCCGGGACAGCACCGTGGTGCTGTAGCGCAGGTGGCGTTGCGCCGAGCCGAGGAACTCGCCGATGCCGGAGGCGACCTTCGCGGCGTAGGCGCTGTTGGCTTCCAGTGCCGAGTGGATCAGCGCATCGCGCTGTACCCGGTAGGCGACGAACAGGCTGTTGCACAGCGTGGCGAGGGTGCTCAGCAGCACGAAGACCAGGATCAGCCCGCGCAGGGTGATGGAGCGGTGCCTGATCATGCGGGGCGCCACTCCGGCCGTGGGGAGAGGCGGGTGTTGGCTTGGGTGGTGGGCGTTTCTGTCGCGGGGTTCGCGGATTGGGCCATGAAAATGCTCGGGTCCGATCGGGTCAGGAAGCGCCGCCGTTGGTGGGCGCATTGCAGAGCATAGGCAAGTGTTGGCGGAGGGCCATGACGCATTTCACGGAAGCGCGCGGAGATGGGGCTCGGTTCAGGAGCGGCCGCCCGTGGCCGAAGCCGGCGACCGCCAGAACTGACAGTGCGCGGGGCGCTGATCCGGTGCAGATCGAACAGGTGATGCTTGGGGCCGTGGCACCCGGCGCGTTGCCTACTCAGCCAGGTTGGCTGGAGATAGAGTGCCTGCCCACCCTTCGTGCCCGCCGAGCCGCTCAACTCGTCACGGCCATGCCAACGCTCCGAACGTGCGACTGGAAGGACGCCCGACCATGCATCCGAAGAACCTCGATGGGGCCACCGATGAAACGCTGCTGCTCGCGGAGCTGAAGCGCTTGTTGAAGGATCGCAATATCCGTTACTGCGGTATCGCCGAGCAGCTGAACGTCAGCGAGACGACCATCAAGCGCAAGTTGACCGGGCATGGTCTGAGCGTTTCGATGCTCGAGTCGGTTTGCGCCATCGCCGGTGTCCGCCTCATCGATCTGGCCGAGCTGGCGGCGCGGCGCAGCGACAACAAGATTCAGGCGTTGAGCCTGGAACAGGAGCAGGGCTTGGCCGATGCCCCGTTCACCGCGTTCATCTTCCTGCTGTTGCGCTATGACTGGACACCCCGGGAGATACAGCAGGAGTTCGGCCTGGATGAGCCAGGCATCTTCCTTCATTTGCGCCACCTGGAAAAACTTCGCCTGCTCGACCTGTTCCCCGGTAACCGTGTCCGTCTGTTGACGGTCCGGCATCCGCAGTGGATTCCGGGAGGCCCGTTGCGACGGGCAGTGAACGACGCCATGCGCCGGCAGTTCGAGGCGATGGATTTCCATGACTCGCAGTCGCTCTGGCAGCTCGAAACCGTCAAGTTGTCGCGCGGATCGATCGACCAGCTGCGGCAGATGATGGCGTCGCTGTCTCAGCGCATGCGCGAACTCGCCACCGACGATCGCTCCCTGCCGGCGGGGCAGACCGAGTGGTACAGCATGCTCTGCATGGCTCGCCTGACCGATCCGCGGATTTTCTGGGCCAAGTGACACCGGCCGAGGTGTCACCCTTCCCGCGCGTACCGCATCGCGCCACCGAAAAGTGTCTCCTGATGATACTCAATTAAAATCCAGGCATCAGCGTATTGAGGCGGGATCGCTTGCTGATACTTTTCCTCGACGACAATGTGTCGAACCACCGAGGTCAGGAGAAGCAGCCATGCGAAAGAGCGGATTCCCAGAAGGCGCCACACTGATCTTTGGCGGTAGCGGTGGCATCGGGCAGGGCGTTGCCCTTGAGTTCGCACGCGCTGGAGTGCCGGTAGCCGTCGGCTATCGGAGCAAGGCCGAGGTGGCGGAGCGCGTCGCCGGCCAGATCCGCGAGGAGGGCGTCAACGCAAGCACCCACCCGGTCGATGTCACCGACCCCGCGCAGATCAAGGCGACGCTGGACGCCGCCATTGCCGCTCACGGCCGCGTGCACACTATCGTCTGGGCGGCAGGTCCTTTCGTGAACCAGCTGCATATCAGCGAAATGGGTCCCGATGACTGGAAGCGCGCCATCGATGTCGAGGTTATGGGCTTCTTCAATGCCGCCAAGGCCGCGCTGCCGCACCTGCGCGCCGCGGGGGGCGGTTCGTTCGTCACGCTGGGCTCCGCCGGCCACCTGCGCTGGCCGGATCGTGATGGCCTGTCGGTCGCGCCGAAGGCCGCCAATGAGTCGCTGATAAAGGGCCTCGCCCGCGAGGAAGGCCGCTACAACATCCGCGCGAACTCCGTCCTGGTGGGTGTCATCGAGGCCGGCATGTTCCCGCAGCTCCTGGAGCAGGGGCAGTTCGACCAGAAGTGGATCGACGAAACGCTGCAGATGCTGGCGCTCAAGCGCTGGGGCAAGCCCGAGGAAATCGGTCGTGCCGCCGTGTTCCTGGCATCCGACAACGCGGCCTACATCACCGGGCAGCAACTGAACGTGTCCGGCGGCTACGGCATCTAGGGCATTGCCCCGGATCTGCGACGGAGTAAGTCGGCGGGGAAGGAGAGTGGCTCAGCGCCTGAGCCACATTTCCCGAGTGGCCACGGAGAAGTGCAGCATGAATCAGCAGAGCAAGGTGGACGCTATGGGGCGCGCAGAGCCCGGCGCGCTTCCGACCGAGGGCTTGCCCGATGCAGCCGCGAGCAGGACTGCGACGCTGCAGCCGCACCCGGTCGACCTGTCGGAGATGGTCGAGAAATTCGCGCTCCAGCAACTCGCCTGGACTTATTGCCATGCGATCGACCGCGGCGATCTACGGCTCCTACGCAGCCTCTACCACGACGACGCGATCGACGATCACGGCCCGATGTTCCGCGGCTCGCCCGACGAGTATGTCGCCTGGCTGCCCGGCATGCTGGCCAACTGGGAATCGACCTCCCACGTCATCTCGAACATGCTCTTTCTTGTCGAGGGGCATCAGGCCGAAGGCGAACTGGCGGTGCTGGCCTACCACCGCACGCCCGGCCCGGATTTGCGTGAGGTCATCGCCCGGGGGCGCTATCTCGACCGCTACGAAAAACGCGATGGCATCTGGCGCTTCTATCGGCGCTCGCTGGTGCTCGACTCGATGGAGGAGCGCATCGCGCCGGCAGGCTGCAGCCCTTCGCTCGATGAGGGCATTGAGACGGGCAGGGCCGATGCCGGTGATGCCTGCTTTACGCGGCTCGCCATGTTTGCCCGGCAGAGGGGCCTGCCGGACGAGTATCGTCGGTAATGCTTCGGTTTCCTGGCTGACGGCCGTCTGGTATCCGAAGCGCATGAACCTGGGGGCAGAACCCGGCGACTCAAGGCGCCGCCGGAGATGAGCGGGTCTTTGCAGTCCGTCCCCCTCGGCCATCAGTGCAGCGTGGGAAAACGTTCCGTCACCAATGCCTGGGCCTGATGGGCCATCTGGTCGAGCAGGCGGTCGCGCTTTTTCTCGGCTTCGCTCATGGCCTTCCTGCCGTGTTGCTTCACCAGGTAGGCGTGGATCTGCCGCACTTCCTTGGATTGGAAGATCGGGGCCAGATCCTGCACAGCGACCATTCCGTCCGAGCGGTGATCGCGGGTGTTCAGCAGCACATGCGGTCCCTGCGCCGCCAGTACCCGAAAGCCCATCGCCTCGAAGGTCGGCACCTTGCCCGCCGCGCAAGCCAGCTCGGCGTGGGGACGATGCTCGATCATCCGTTGCAACAGCGCCCGGGCAATGCCGCGTCGGCGGTGGCTGGCCGTGACCGCCATATAGGCCAGCGTGCAGGCCTCGGCATCATCCTGGCTCGGCAGGTACAGGGCGAAACCGAGCACCTGGGAGGGGTCTTCATCATCCAGGGCCAGGATCAACCGCACGGTGCCATCCAGAGCGCCGTCCATGGTCTGCAGATACAGGTGCACCTCGTAGCCAACCACGTACTGATACAGCTGATAGAGCGGATTGCTGGGCGTCAGCGGCACCGGGCTGATGTCGCTGAAATAGTCCACCACCATCTGTAGCACCTGACTCTTCAGGGATTCGGGCGGCGGTGTGTCCAGGTTTACAAGGGTGAACATCAGGAATTGGCTCCGGGCGTGCCCGATCCGGGGAATCGGCGCGGGCGCCATTGTAGCGCCCGCGTGCACCGAACGTTCTCGCCGCACGCACAGGGGGCGCTCAGGCAACGGGATATAGCCTTCATGCGCGGCGCAAAGAGTGGAGCGATGGGTTGATAGCGTTTGCTTTCAACCCATACCTGAATTAATGGATGTGTATGAACAAGGACAAACCTACCGTGCTGGCGATTCTCGCACTGGCTTCGACAGGGCAGCTCAAACCCTGGCAGATAAGAACTGCCAAACAACTGATGCTGGACAGGCTGGATACCGGCATTTCAGTGACCGAACTAGCCGAAGCTTGCGCATTGTCGCGCAGTCAGTTCTCACGCATGTTCAAGGAAAGCACCCGGATGTCCCCGCAGCGATGGCTGCGTGAACAGCGGGTCATGAAGAGCAGAGAGTTATTGAAGGCTTCCACGATGTTGCTCGCAGAGATCGCGCTGGAATGCGGCTTCTGCGATCAATCTCACTTCTGCCGTACCTTCGTGAAGACTGAAGGCATGACACCGCAGGCTTGGCAGCAACAAGCAATCTGCCCGATTCCGGCCGCTGCTTGAGACGGTAAGGCATCATCAACGCGGCGGCGAGCCCAAGCGGACTGAGGTGTAACCCTTTGAAAATCAATTTGTTACAGCGACAGATGAATCTTTAAAAGGCTTACGCGCAAATTTATTTAGCGATAACTAGTTGTGTATTGTTAGTGAACAAATATTTTAATCGCTAACAAAATCCCCCGAAGACATTCAAAAGTGAGGAAAGCCATGAAAGTTCTCTACACCGCAGTCGCAACCGCAACCGGTGGTCGTGATGGCCGAGCCATCTCCAACGACGAGAACCTCGACGTAAAACTGGCCACTCCGAAGGAACTGGGCGGTGCCGGTGGTGACGCCACCAACCCTGAGCAACTGTTCGCCGCTGGTTACTCGGCCTGCTTCATCGGTGCGCTGAAGTTCGTCGCCAGCCAGAGCAAACGCAGCATTCCAGCCGACGCCTCGATCACTGCGCGGGTCGGCATTGGCCAGATCCCAGGCGGCTTTGGCCTGGATATCGACCTGAACATCAACCTGCCAGGCCTGGAGCAAGTCGATGCACAAGCGTTGGTGGAGGCGGCCCACCAAGTGTGCCCGTACTCCAATGCGACCCGTGGCAACGTCGATGTCCGTCTGCACGTCACCGTCTAACTTCCCGCCTCACCAGAAACAGGAAATATGAAATGAACGTTTTGGCCAAACACTCGCTGGTTCGCTCCTTGCCTTGTCGATCGGTAACGCATTCGCTGACTCTGGCGTCGAACACAACACCCAGGCATTCCTCGATGCACTGAACTCAGGCAGTGGTAAACCCATCGAACAGCTTTCGCCGAAGGACGCCCGCGCTGTACTGACCGGCGCTCAGGCCGGGGTAAAACTGACCCTGCCCAAGGCGGATGTCAGCGAGAAGACCATCACCATCACCGTCGACGGCCAGGACATCAGCTTGACCATCGTGCGTCCGGCGGGTGTGAAGGGGACCTTGCCTGTGTTCATGTACTTCCACGACGGTGGCTGGGTGCTCGGCGACTTCCCGACCCATGAGCGCCTGGTGCGCGATCTGGTCGTCGGGTCCGGGGCGGTGGCGGTGTTCGTCAATTACACCCCGTCCCCTGAAGCGCATTACCCGACGGCGATCAACCAGGCCTACGGGGCAACCAAATGGGTGGCCGAGCACGGCAAGGAAATCAATGTCGACGGTAAGCGCCTGGCGGTAGCGGGCAACAGCGTCGGCGGCAACATGGCAGCCGTGGTCAGCCTGATGGCCAAGGATAAAGGTACCCCGGCCATCAAGTACCAGGTGCTGCTGTGGCCAGTGACCGACGCCAACTTCGAGACAGCGTCGTACAACCAGTACGCCGAGGGGCACTTCCTCACCAAGAACATGATGAAGTGGTTCTGGGACAACTACACCACCGACCCCAAGCAACGTGCCGCGATCTACGCCTCGCCGCTGCGCGCTACCACTGAGCAGTTGAAAGGCCTGCCGCCAGCGCTGGTCCAGACCGCGAGTGCCGATGTGCTGCGTGACGAAGGGGAAGCCTACGCGCGCAAACTGGACCAAGCCGGCGTGCCGGTCACTGCGGTGCGCTACAACGGCATGATCCATGACTACGGCTTGCTGAACGTGGTCAGCCAGGTTCCGGCGGTACGCTCTGCAATGCTGCAGGCTTCCGAAGAGCTGAAGGTTCATTTGAAGTGACCCCCACTCAAGACCGGAGATGTATGCCATGAACTGGTAATCACCGCCGGAAACGAAAAACCCGCTAAACAGCGGGATTTTTTTGTTTTCGGTGTAGCGTTAGCAGCCCTCCGCCAAGGGCATCTATGGGTCGATTTCAGCCGGTTGCAAGAGGCAGCTATTGGCCGATTGCAGCCTCTGGAGAGCGTCAGCTACCGACCCGAAGCGGACTGTCACCCAAGCACAGATAAAAGCCGCCACATTTTGAATGTGGCGGCTTTTCCGTCATGCCAATTTACTTAACTTTTTTAATTACTGGCGGCTACCAGCTGCCGTCGATGATCGGCTCACCGCGTAATCCCCGATCTCCTAGTCGACCTCATCACCGTCGTCAGGGACTATGAACTCGCATGAGGGAGTCGCCGACCAGTCGATGGCATGCTCCGTAGGGAGCACCAGCTTGAGTCTCATGGGACAATGAATTCGGACTGTTTCCTGGACCGCGCCACGGCAGGGGAGAGCCACTCCTGCTGCGGACTGCCTTTGCCGGTCAGCACCAGGTATCCCCAAGCGGCGGGTCATCAATTACGAGTCATGGTGCCCTTAGCGGAGCTTGACCTGCTGACTGACGGCTCCCGCGGTCACATTCAGCTCCCCGCGATAGCGGAGACGCTGCCTAGTTGCGCGACGGCTTCGAAGGCTCTTGCTGTTAAGCTGCGGCAGGTTTATGGAAGGTGTCCTTGGGGGCTTCTGTGAATGGGGGCTGGAAGGCCGGCCCTGATCCGGAGCCGGCCTTTCGCTCAACTGCCCTTTTTAGACTGCTCGTGCTGTTTGACGGAAAAGCCCGCATGCCCCCAGTTCACGGGGTCGACTTCCTCAATCACGATGTGGGTCCACTCCGGGGGCTTGTCCAGGACACGTTCCAGTGTCGCGGTGAACTCACGGATGATTTCCTGCTTCTGGCTTTCGGTTGCGCCCTGGGTGATGCGAAGAGATACGAATGGCATAGGTTCACCTCACTACTACAAAAACCGTCAAACGATATCAGTCACAAATGCATTTGCTGACATCCACTTCTCTTTTACGAAAAAACTCATCCAGGTTCAATTCCCCATCTACGCAGAGCTTTGCAATTTCTGAGTTACCTTGGGTGGTACCCAAGAAAACTCCTGCCTGGCGCAGCGGACAACGACATATCCAGTGAAAAATCCAAAGGAATAAGGTCGGACGAGCCTGCATTTATTCGTCCTGAACTCATAATGTGGAGCAGGGCGAGAGGTTTTTTCCAATCGACTCCTGCTTTCTCGATAAGCTTAAAGTTGGCGCTCATGGGGAGGCAAAATTTTTAAATTCAACGCCTCTGGAGCGCCAACGCTACTCCTTGAGTAATTAGACAATATTCAGCAGATTACTTCCACATCGGGTTCAGGCAGCCCGATGAATCGTCTGACACGTTCAGCAGAAACCGCCTCGCGGATTTCCTCGGGAGACGCATCAAACTGAATGTTTCCATTTTCCATAAACACGACTCTGTCCGAAATGGACATCGCGAACTCCATTTCATGGGTCACAATTATTAGCGTCATTCCCTCGTCCGCCAACCCCTTGATCACCTCGAGCACCTCGCCAACCAACTCAGGATCTAACGCGGAGGTAGGTTCATCAAATAACATGATGTCCGGGGACATGGCGAGTGCGCGAGCAATTGCAACTCGCTGCTGCTGACCACCTGATAGCTGATGTGGGTATTTGCATGAGTGAGCGAGAAGCCCTACTCGGTCCAGAAGTGCATAAGCATTTAGCCGACTTTCACTTTTGCAATCGCCATGGTATTGGGGAGCAAGTGTGATATTTTCAACAAGGGTGCGGTGAGGGAATAGATTGAAGCCCTGAAACACCATGCCGATATGCTTTACACGCTGCCGGAAGGTTCGGAGTTCACCATTCGCCATGGCACCACTCTTAATGAAATCTTGACCAAACAGCCTGATGCTTCCCTGGTTGATATCTTCCAGCCCATTTATAGTCCTGATAAGAGATGTTTTTCCTGACCCGGACGGGCCAATTATAGAAACGACCTCTCCCTTTTTGATTTCCAGGTCGACACCTTTAAGAACCTCGTGATTGCCATATTTTTTATGAATCCCAAGTAGCTGCAAAACAGGCCCGCCACTAATGGAATACGACTGATTGCGCTTTTTATGTCCAATGGCCTGACTCCTCAGTGCATAGGTCTGATCTGCATCTAAGGTTTGGGGTTTGCGCCGACTCAGATCAAGAGACAATTCGAATCGTTCAAGGAAGAACCCAAAGACCGTCACGATCAAGACGTAGTACACGCCCACGGCAGCAAGAGTTTCCATAACCAGGAAGTTCTGTGCATAAAGGCGTTGCCCAACAGTCAGGATCTCCGTGAGGGAGATGACTGAGGCAAGGGATGTTAGCTTGACAATCGTAACGTACTCGTTGATAAGCGTAGGAAGCGATATGCGAATGGCTTGTGGAATTACGATAAGCCACTGGGCCCCGATCGCGCCAATAGCCAACGCTTTTCCTGCCTCTCGTTGCCCTTTGGCTACAGAAATAAGTCCCCCTCTATGAATCTCGGCCATATACGCTGCTTCGGTAATCACGAGTGCGATAAGAGCTGACCAAAATGGATTTGAAAGCACCCCCCCGGAAGCTGGGATCAGCTGCGGGAGATTGTAGACAAACACTATTAGCACCAGTAATGGGATGCTGCGAAAGAACCAGATGTAGGTTGAAGCAGGACTTCTAAGTAGCTGCGAACTGGACAGCTTCGCCATGGCTAGCAAGAACCCTATCACCCCACCCAAAACCCACGCTGCGGCACTAAGTTTTATGACTTGTAAGCACGCTATCCAGAACAAGTCGAGGGTGAATAGGGATGCGAAATAATTCCAATCGAACGACATATTTGCCTCTCAATAGCGTCCGCCCAAATCAGCGCGGCGCTATGTATTTATTGTTCTGAAGTTGGTTCAAGGCCGTATTTTTTTAGAATGTCGTGGTATTCTCCATTTTCTCTACTTAGCGCTAGTGCCTTGGAGATCTCGGCGTACGTCGAATCGTTCCCCTTCCTTATAAATACCCCCAGTACCTCCGGAGAGATCAGCTCCTTTGAGCTAATTACAACCCGCCCTCTTGTGCGCTCAGAAATCATATGGGCAGCGCCAGCTATTTCTACTTGGGCTTCCACATTGCCAGAGAGCAGGGCTTGTGTTGCCTCTGGTGCAGAGGGGTACTCACTAAGTGTGACGGCGGGCTTCTTGTTAGGAAGACAATAGCTCTGAGAAAGCTTTTGCAGCTTGGGCAGCCAGGAATTCCCTTGCTCCAATCCAACTTTCTTGCCACATAACTCTTCTGGGGTCTGAGGCTGAAACTCACTGCCTCGTGTCACCAATATTGCTGACCCTGTTATGGCATAGGGAATGACTAGAGCTTGGCGCTTTCTTTCTTCGGTTATATACATTCCAGAAATTATTGCGTCATATTTTTTTGAGTTAAGCCCGTTTATCAAGTTCAAGAATTTTGTATCAACGAACTCTACGGTTCTACCTAAGGCCTTGGCAACTGACCTTGCAAGCTCAGGGTCAGAACCTACAATGTTGTTGTTCTCGTCGTAGGACTCGAATGGTGGGTAGGTGATCTCCATGCCTATTTTCAGCGGAGCCTGTTCTTCAGTCGCGGAAACGCCATTCCATCCGCCCAAGAGCGCTAAATACAAAAACCCAATTACGGCTGCTTGCTTTTTCATAAGTTATTACCATGCACAAGGCACGCACTAAAGTTGCCGTGGCAATTTTAGTGATGCGCAGTAGTTTTGGATTTTAATTGGCCGGTCAGTTCGGTGCGCATTACTCAGCTGCAGTACGAGTCCTTTTGTGATGAAATTATTTGAAGCGCTCCGTTCCACGCTAAGTCCACGATTCCGCAGTCAAAATCAGCTGCAAATGTTTCATAGGTCTTTTGGCACATCTCGGGGTCGGGAATAACGACACTCTGATCAGTGCTTCTGATTTGCAAATGAATCTGGCAGGCCCGCTCCAGCATGTAAACACTGTGAAATGCTTCACCAATAGTGCGCCCACCGACAATGGCCCCATGGTTGTGCAGTAGCATTGCGTTAGCGTCACCAAGACTTTCAATCATTGCTTTTTCTTCTAGCCTGGTGTCGATAAAAGATCCGTAAGTGTGATATTTCAGCTTCCTGTAAAACTTCATTGCATGCTGAGACAGCGGCAGAAGTCCTTCCTCAAGCGTCGAGACAGCGATCCCTGCGGCAGTGTGGGTATGAATAACGCACTTCATGTCCGGTCTGGCGCGGTGAATAGAGGAGTGGATTACAGCGCCGGCAACATTCATTGGGCCATCGGTTTCGCCTTGATATACAGGAATCCCATCAAGGCCAACTTTCACAAGGTCGCTTGCGCGCATTTTCTCGAACGGAACGCCATATTTATTTATTAGAAAGAATCCTGGCTCTCCAGGGATGCATGCCGATGCGTGGGAATCAACGAGATCCGTCATTCGATAGTATGCCAGCAGGCGGAACAATGCCGCGAGATCGCAGCGAATTGACCATTCCTGTGAGCTAAACTTGTTGGGGAAACTCATATGGCGATCCTCTCTTTTGTGTTATTTTGAGGAACACTATTGAATTCAGTCGATGGCGCATATTCATATTTTATTATATTATTTATTCGCCAAGCCAATGGAGGGTCTAGCACATGGGCTTCAGACAAGCTTCTGGATCAAACTCTGGAGAGCCTCGCTCTGTTAGCGAGCGCATGGACTGGAATCTTCTGAAGACGTTCTGTACCGTTGCGACCGAAAAAAGCATCAGTAGAGGTGCAGAAAGGCTACATCTTTCTCAGCCGGCCGTTAGCCAAGCAATTAAACGGCTGGAGGAGCAACTCGGATGCACGTTGATTGACAGAGACAGTCATCGATTCGAATTGACAGATATAGGATCGTCTCTGTTCAGAGTTTCACTGACGGCTCGGCAAAGCATCCGAGAAATTGACTCTATAGTCGACACGACGCGCAGTAATGTTAAAGGCAGCATTCGCCTGCTAACCGTCAGTGGAGTGAATTGCCCGGAGTACGACGATGTCTTGCGTGGCATGCACGAAGATCACCCTGGTATCACTTTTAGTATTGAAGTGGCCTCAACCCAGGAAATAGTAAGCTCTCTGCATCGCAACGACTCGACTTTCGGTATTGGCATTAGTCAACCCGGCGACATTGACATAAACCAACTTACGCTCAGTCGAGAGCAATCCTTTTTCTATTGCAGCAATTTTCACCCTCTGTTCAATGACAGCAATGTCACGCTTGAAAAAATCAAGTCATCTAAACTCGTGAGCTTTTCGGGAGAGTCGCTAGGGGGGACGTTGCCAAAGCTGTCAGAGCACTATGGCAGTAAATATATACGCCATAACATATCGGCGTCGTCGGCGAATACAGGTGAGATTTTGCGGTTGGTTTTAGCGGGCCTAGGTATAAGTTCGCTCCCTGAGCATTTATGCCGGGAGTATGAGGAGCGTGGGCTTCTGCGAAAACTCATGCCTGAAATGAACGTTTGCGAGGTATTGATTGTATTGATGTGGAGCGCTCACCAGGTCCGCACTCAGGCCGAGGAAATCTTCTTGAAAAGAATGCAGGCCGCATTAAGTGCCAGCCAGCGGTGACGAGCACCGAATTGGACTATTCGATTTAGCAGAAAGCCGCTCTTCAGGAGCGGCTTTTCTGTTACGGGTTTGGTCGGCTGTGGAGAGGATATCTACCATCATTTTCGCAAGAGGATGGTGACAGTCGTTGCTTCAGGAAACGGAAAAGTGGTCCTGGTAGGCCTCCTTCAGATCCCCGGCATTGGCACGAATCCGGGCAGTTGCTGGATCCGGTTGATCCAGCGTTCGATGTGGGTATACGGCGCCAGGTCGATACCACCTTCCGGCGCCAGCGCAACATAGGGGAACACCGCGCAATCGGCGATGGTCGGGCGGGAAAGCGCCAGCCAGTCATGTTTAGCCAAGTGCGCGTCCAGCAGTGGCAGGATGCGTGCAGCCCGGGCGAGGGTATCGGCCTTGTCGATGCTGTAGCCGAATTTGTCCACGAGCCGCGCGGCGCAGGGGCCGTTCTGGATCTCGTTGGCCGCCGTCGAAAGCCATTGCATGATTTCCGCTTGCAGGTGCGGCTCCATTGGCCACCAGGCCGCACCACCATAGGTGCCGGCCAGGTACACCAGGATCGCCTGAGAATCGCGCAGCACCTGCTGGCCATCCACCAGGATAGGTAGCTCTCCCCAGGGATTGAGGTCGATCAGCGGCGCTCGCTTGTGTTCGCCGTCGAGAAAGTCGACGGGGACGATATCCAGGTCCAGGTTTGCCAGGTGGGCGAACAGGCGGACCTTGTAGCAGTTACCAGACAGTTCCAGGTCATAGAGCTTCATGACGTTTCCTTGTTATTGGCCAATGGTTGGTTGAACTCCAGGACGTTGCCGTCGGGGGCGCGGATGAACAGCGCAATGCAACCTGGCCCGATCCGGTGCGGCCCCTCGATGATGGGGATGCTTTGTTGCAACAGCCAGCCAAATGTACCGCCCCCAGATGAGCGCTTTCAGGCACGGATAAGTGCCACCGTTGCGGCTACCAGCCCCGTGGTAAGCGACACAAAGGAGAGGAATGAAACCAAGCGAAATATCTTGGTGCTGTCCACCTTGGTGGAAAACGCCATCGGGACAAATGTCAGCGGATTAACCACACCACCGAAAATCACCAGCACCGTCGCCCAACCAGAAAGCTGAGGAACGGCCAGAGCAGTGACGGCCATTACCGTCCCCATGATGATCCAGTCCAGGTGTGCTTGGCGCAGTCGCATTGGGTTGATAACGCCGACAGCACGCAGCATCGCTGGATAGTCGACCGCGGCAAGCACCGCAAAGCCGGAAAGCGCGCCCAGGGAGATGGATAGCAATGCGGTAACTAAAAGCACATTACCCATGAAGCAACCTTTTGTGAGGTTGGGTGGAGCCGTGCGGCGCCACCCAAAAATGAGTTGGGAGTGGAATCAAACGTCGCAGATGTTCGCACCGGTGCGAATGCGCCGATCGATCGATAGCTCGAAGACATCTGGGCGCAAGTAGTGCCCAGTCACATCCAGGTCATGGCGCTGGGCGTCGATCTGCGTGAGGTCGATTTTTCCCAGCACGATGCCTGGCTCATCGAAAAGTGGCTCCGTTACCCAGGAACCGTCAGGCCCGATCACACCAGAACCGCCGTTGAACAACAGGCCCGCTTCTGGCGCCTCGCAACCGACTCCACTGCGATATGCCGCCAGTAATTCGGCCGGAACATCATCGGTGGTGAGGTACTGGCCTGCGCAGACTACATAGCAGCGACCTTCGAAGGCATATGATCGGGCGGCGATATGGTGCATCTCAGGCATGTCTGGCCAGGCCGCCACGTGAATCTGCTCGTCTTGCGCGTGCAAAGCTTGGCGTGCCAGCGGGTGCCAGTGCTCCCAGCACACCAACCCTCCGACACGGCCAACTTCGGTGTCGACCACCCTCAGCCCAGCGGCATCACCGTTGGCCCATACGGTGCGTTCGGTATGTGTGGGGGTGAGCTTGCGGTGCACATTCAGGATCACGCCATCAGGACCAATGGTGACAAGCGAGTTGTATAGCGAGCCCCCGTGCCGACGCGCGCGCTCGTTCATGCCCATCACTACCGTGATTTCGTTGGTACGTGCGGCCTCGCGGAGCACAGCCAGGTCATCGTCCATGGCGTCAGGCAAACCGATGACCGGGCTGTCGGCCAACAGCTTTGCATACCAGGATTTCGCTTGCGCATCGTCCCAGCCGGCCATGCCAAACACCCAGGCCGGATAGCAGCTGAGCCAGGTCTCAGGGAACACTACGAGTTCTGCGCCCATAAGCGCTGCGTCACGAATATGCTTGGCTGCCCTGCGAAGTGATTCGGCGAAATCGAGAACCGCTGCGGGCATTTGCACGATGGCGACAATTTTTTCTTTATTGCTGGTCATTCCAAATACCTTCTCTATGTTCGTTGCGTTGTTCGCCTGCTCGCAGTGCGGCAGCCGGAACCTGGAGGTCAAGGCGTCTTAACCGGAAACCCTTTCAAGCAGCATCTGGCTTTGGCGTTGCGCGGAAATTTCCGCCGAACGCTCGAGATTGCGTGCCAGCAGGTAGTACATACCGCCCGCAATCAACAGCCCGGGAATGAATGCGATATCTGCGCCCCCCAGCGCCTGCGCCGCGGGCCCGACAAAAAACGGGATGGAGAAGAACGGAATCATCGCCACGAAGCCGACGGCATAGGCGAGCACCCCACGCCAGGCCCAACGGCCATACACGCCGTGCGGGTTGAATATTTCGGTGATGGCGTATTCGCCCTTGCGAATCGCGTAGAAGTCGACGAGGTTGACCGCCGTCCAGGGGATCAGGAAATACAGCATCAGCAGTACAAAACCGTTGAAGCTGGCCATATAGGCTTCGGGTAATGCGAGGGCGACGAGCAGTGAAACCAGGCCGACAATGGTCAGGCCTGTCACCCGCAGCCGGATGGTCGGGCGCACAGGGCTAAAGCCATCGACCGCACTGATGCCGGTCAGCATCGCGCCATAACTGTTGATGCCTGTCACCGACAACTGCGCAACGGCGCCTACCAGTACGACAAGGGTGCCGAAACCTTTGAAAAAGTAGTCACCGGTCTGCACCAGCGAAACAATGCCATCGGCTCCAGGTATGTAGCTGGCAAGCACTGCTCCCAGCGACATCAGCCAGGCCGCAGAAGCCGCAGCGCCCAGGTAGGTCCAACAGATCAATCTGGAGCTGGATGAGTCTTCGGGAAGGTAGCGCGAGTAGTCGGAGACATACACCGAGTAGCTGATGTTGTAGCCAGCGGCCAACGACAGTTGCACCAGGAACGCGGTGGTGTTCCACCCGGCCTCTACCGGTGCCGGGCTGGCGGCAGGAAGTGCGGTGATGGCCATGATGGTGACGATGCTGAACACGGCAATCAGCAGATAGGTCAGCCAGCGCTGCACGAAGTGCAGCAGGTCATGGCCGAACACTGCGATGACGATACTCACGGCAATCAGCATCGGGTACCAGAACCACTTCGAACCAGGCAATACCAATTGCAGCGCCTGGGTCACGAGAATGACGCCGAACACGATAAAGCCCACGTAGACAAAGAGAGTCGCGGCAAAGGGAACGATGGCCCCGCGGCTGCCGAACTGTGCCCGCGACTGAATCATCTGTGGCAAGCCCATCTTCGGCCCCTGATTGGCGTGGAGGGCCATGAACAATGTGCCGAAGCCTGCGCCTGCGACAACGGCCAGGACGCTCCACAGGATGCTCAGCCCCATGCCCGGGCCAACAAAGCCGACCATCAGGGTGAGAAACACGAAGTTGCCACTGAACCAGAAGGGGCCCTGATGCCAGACCTTCCCGTGCCTTTCTGCCCGCGGCACATAGTCGATTGAGCGGGCTTCGATTGTGGGTCTGCCTGACTCGCCGTTGCGTTGAGGTGCCATGCCGCACTCCGTCAAAGATTGATTATTTTTGTTGGTGGTGTAGCGCTCGCGTGGGCCGCTGCTGTGTTTTCAGCGCCTTTAGCGACCGCTGTCCCAGGAGCGCCGCAAGTATCGGAACCAGGAAATGGCCGGTAAATTCTCAAACGCAGAAGCTGACTTGCTCGAAAAACGCAACTAAAGCGAGCCAGTGTTTCGTGTTGTGCCAGGCGGGAGGTAGGGACGATGGGAGAACAACCGGGACGGATAAACCGGAGGGAAATTAGCTGGTATAAGACAGATCCTCATGGCGGTCGTGAACGTGTATCGGAGGTCTTGATGCTGACCAACCTTTCAGACGTGGATCTGCGCAGGCTGCGCATCTTCTGTTCGGTCGTGGAAGCCGGTGGTTTCACCGCCGCGCAGGTGCGCTTGAATACCAGCCTGCCACGTCTGAGCACGCTGGTTCGAGACCTGGAAGTTCGCCTCGGTTACTCCTTGTGCCGACGCGGCAAGGGCGGTTTTCAGCTGACTGAGCAGGGTGCGCAGACCTACGCTGCCGCACAGGAGCTGTATGCCGATATCGATCGTTTTCACCAGCGGGTGGTGATGCTCAATGAGCAGTACCCGGAGTTCCTGCAAATCGGCAGCGCCGACAACCTGCTTTCGCATCCCCAGGCTCCGCTACCGCTGGCCCTGAGTCTGTTCCGCAAAGCGTCGCCGCGCACCCGAATAGACCTGCAGATCATGCGCGCCGATGAACTTGAACAAGCGGTGCTCGAAGGGCGTCTGCACCTGGCAGTCGGTTGTTTCAACCACCAGCTATCGGGCCTGCACTATCAGTCGTTGTTCGAAGAGGAACAGAACCTGTATTGCGGGCGCGGGCATTCGCTCTTTGAGCGCCCGGATGAACAACTCAGCAATGAGGAAATCGAGACAGCGGACTATGTGGATCGTGGCTACATGCTCGAAAGCCGAAGGCCGCATAACTTGCGTTTCGGCCACTCCGTGAGCGCATTGTCAATGGAAGCGATTGCCACCTTGATAGCTTCCGGCACCTGCATTGGCTATCTACCGACGCACTACGCCGAAATTTGGGTCGCCCGCGCAATGCTCCGTTCGATCGCCCCGCAGAGGCTTGCGTACAGGGCGGAGTTCCATTGCATAACCCGCCAGGGGCAAGCGCCAACAAACGCGCTGGAGAGACTGATTCAAGCCATGGACACTGCGCAGCGCTCGTTGATCTAGCACGACGCTACGGAGTTCCAAGTCTTTCGGGTCACTCGCTTGAATGCACATGGCTGTCTCACGGCGGCGACACGGTAACCACCGTGGAGCCAGAGAACGCACCTGGTGTAACGGTCCCGCGCGTGACCAAGGTCGAGGTGATATCCAGTGGGCTGGCCAGGCCCTGTGAAATTGGCACATTGATGCCCGCCGTGGCGTCCTTGCCGTTCACCGTGATCTTGCTGTAAAGGCTGTCGTCGTCCCTGAGCCGTACGCCATAGACATTCGTTCTGGAGGCCGAGACGGTCACGCTGGCCGGGCCCCGGCATTGCACATTGAGCTGGGTCGAGGCCTTCGCCCCGTCCAGGGCATTGTCAGGCAGGTTTTTGTGGTCGATCGTGGTATCTCCCTTGATCTCGCACGACAAGACTGGCGCGGCTACACGGCTGCAGGGTCCGAAAGGACCTATCGCGCCGCCAATGGCGGGCCCGGTGTGCGAGTAGCTGAAAGTGATGCAGGCTTCATCATTGGCGTCCTTGTGAGAGACTAGAATCGACCCACTGAGCGGTATTCGAAAACCCCTGGCTTCCAGATCCCGTTGTAGCTGGCCCATGGTCGAGCTGCCGCGGCGAATCGGCACGGCCCACTGGCCATATTTTCCAACCGAGCTGCTGGCCCCGGGACGTTTGTACGCATACAGCATAATGTTACAAGTTGATACCCACCCGTCATTCGAATTGCACGGGCTGGGCTGCCCTGGCGCGCCCGAACTCCAGTCGCTCACGACGAAGTGATAACGCACGCCACCCGGCTCATACTGACTTTCCGTGGTTGTAATGGTGATGGCTTGTGCCTGGACGGCAGCACCGCATGACAGCACCGCTGCCAGAACGCTGCGCACCACAGTTCCGCAAGGTTTTTTCATGGTGATCACTCGTAACTCAAGGCAAAGGTCAGGGAGGCTTCAAAGTCGCCCTGTCCGAGACTGCGATTGGCTAGCACCTCCGGCGCGCCTTGCAGGTAAGCATTGAAGCTGAGCAGATTGTCGCCACTGCTCAGTACGCCCATGCGGTGGGTCTTGTTCAACGGGAGGGCCGTGCCGCCGGTTGTCTCCAGCCCCACCAGCAGGCCTTGTACGGTGGCGCTTTGAAGCGGTAGAAGCCCGGGTGGATCGCTGCTTTCGTTGCCGCTGAAGGTAATGCTGACCATGCGCTTACCGACCTCCAGGTCGCAGTTCTGCAGGCGCAGCTCGATGGGATGTCCCTTGGTTCTGCCGTTAAGGTAAAGGTCCTTGTCGATCACGCTTTTGAAGTCCAGTTTGATCAACTCATCTTCCTCAGCAAGCATGCAAGGCTCATTCACCAAGGTGCCGGAAAAGTACAGGTTGTCTTCTGCCGCCCTTGCTGCCTGCAACCAGAGGCAGGCGGCGATCCAGGCGCTCAGGGTCATTGCCCACTTGCCCATAGATCCTCCTAGTAGAGTTCGGCCATCAGTAGCGCCGAAGCGGTGAAGTCGGTGCTGGGCAACGCCGCGCCGGTTAGCTTTACGGGTACAGCTTCCAGCACGGGCGGTGTCGATGCGCTGACATCGATCTCTCGGGGTTCATTGGGTGTCAGTGCGGTACCGCCGAGCAGCACCTTGATGCCCAGGTCGTTCACCGAGGTTTTCAGCGCAGTAGGGTCGAAATGCGCATGGGTACCCTTGAGGGTCAGGCGCATGTGCCAGGTGATATCGGCGTTGGACGCACCCGGGCATTCGATCTGGTAGGGAATCGCCTGTCGGTAGAGCTCGCCATCAATGCGGTTGACGGCAATATTGCGCTTGAAGCGCACGTCGATACGCCCGCCCTTGTCGCTGACGGTACAGGCGGGCGGCGCCAACAGGTTGCCGGTGAACTGCAGATTGTCCGCGACAACGCCCGACAAGGGCAGGGCGGCGATCGACAGTATCGCCAAGGTGCGACGCAGGATGCTCATCGATAATCCACCACAAGGGTTGCGCTGGCCTTGAACGCACCGGCTTTGATTTCGCTGTTTTCGCGTTTGACCAGTACTGCCTGCAGAACGGGCTTTTTACGGGGGTCGAAGTCAGCCCAGGTATTGAGCGCAAACCGGTCGCCATCTTTTTTAAGGGCGATGCCGAGGTTGTCGTAACCCGGCACCATCAGCAACGCGGGATCGAACCCGGGGTTGCCGCTCACCTGCATCCGTAGTTCATTGGTCGCCGAGCGGGTGCAATCGAGCGTGTACTCCAAGGTGATGGTCTTGTACTGGCCATCGATGCCGGCGACCTGCACATCGCCAAAGGGAGCACTGATGGGTGCGTTTTTATTGATCACGCAAGGAATCGCCGCATAGACGACACCTTTGATCGTAACCACCTGCTGCTCGCTGGCCTGGGTCAAGGATGCACAGCCGAGCAGCAGTGCCAGCAGTGCGGGACGTGCGGCAGTCATTGCGGGGGCCTCAGTCATACGCCAGGCTCACATTGAGGCTGGCGCGGAAGGCGCCTGGGCGCAGGGGGGCCGCAGTGCGCTCAGGGCGAATGTAATAGGTCAGTTGGCTGTCCCCGGGCGAGACGAACCAGGCGGGGGCGGTGCGGCCCAGGCGCACATCATTACCCTGAACATCGAGCAGGCGCAGGCCAAAACCCTCGGCGCCGACCACCTTGATCAGCTCGGGCGTATCGGTGTCGGCCACTGCCCTGAAAGCCAGCGCAACCACCGGCTCGATAGCACTCCAGGCCAGGGTGCCTTGGTGCTCATCATGGCGGCCGCCGTTGCTGCGTACACAACCTTGAAGCTTGAGGTGCAGGGCCACAGGCGTACCCTGGTCGCCGATGCGCAGCAGGCGGGCGGTGCTCAGTTCGCCCAGCGACAAGGTCTGATAGGTGGAGCTCGGGTCCAGGTAGCAGGCGCTTTCAATCAAGGTACCGGTGACCTGGAACTCGGCCGATTGCGCAGGGTTGCCGGCGGCGTGAGCCGAAACACTGGCACTGCAGAGCAAGACTGCCAGACAGCAACGGGGTCCAGGCTTCATGATTTGCCCTCACTGGAATGGGTCATCGGATATCAGCGTTTGCTGGCAACGGGACTGGCAGTACAGGTGCCTGAAACGCAGCTGAACTGCAGTTGTGGGCGGCCGCCGTAGTCATTGACGTAGGTCAGCACCGGCTTGTCGCCTAGCGCCTTGCTGCTTACGCCCAGGTCGAGCTGCCCCCTGGGGGCGACCATCAGGGGTTTGAAGTCGGTTGCACTGGCAGACTTGAGGTTGGGTGTGGCATCGATCAGCGTGACGTAATAGGGCGTCGGGTTGTTCACCAGGTAACGGTCGTCCTGGCGGGTCAGGGTCAGTTTTTCCTGCCAGGGGGCTTCGTTGACGCCGGCCCCTGGGGCGATCGCCGCAGGTCGATAGAACAGTTTCACCCGCGTCTGCAGCGCAATCTGCAAGGTGTTGGGTTTATCGCTACGTGGCGGAATCTCGCGCAGATTGAAGTAGAACAGCGATTCGCGGTCCTGGGGCAATTGGCTCAGTTCAGGAAGACCCTGAATTTTCACCTGGCTGTTGGCCCCGGCTTCAAGGCGCTGGATCGGTGGCACCACCACCAAGGGGCTGGTGATTTTCTCGGCCTGCTCGTTCTCGATCCAGGCCTGGGCCAGGTAGGGCAGCTGGGTATTCTGGTTGCTGACGCTGAGGCTGACCGATTTCTCGCTACCGGTAAAAATAACCCGGGTGCGGTCCAGCGAAACGGCGGCCAGGCTGGTTTGTGCCGCGCAGGTGCCCAACAAGGCAAGCAGAGGCAGGGTGTTACGTATGAAACAAGTCTTCATAGTGGTACCTGGTGTAATGAATTAGGCGGTGGAGTTGTCCGCGTCGCTGGTGGGCTGGCACAGCAGCTCCAGTTGTCGGTCAGGCGATACCACCTGGTCGGGCAGGGTGAAATGGCAGCGCGCGCTGCCGTCCCAATGCAGCGACATGGTTTCGCCCGGCCTCATGCCGCTCAGGTAGGTCGATCCTTCCTCGCCGACGATGCCGGTTTCCTGGCCGCGGTTGTTCTGTGCGGAGGCGCCAAAGGGCGGCGCGCTGCGATTGGCCATGCGGATGATGACCATGGCTTTTTGGCCGGCGATCACATCGAAACGGCGGTAGCCGATCGCGCCTTCAGTCAGGGTCGCCTGGGTGATTGACTGGGTGGCTTCGACATCGTCGGCCAGGCTGTCCAGTACGATGCTGGCCTGGTTGCGGTAGTAGCTGTTGACGTCGGTCACCACTGCCTTGCCGAACCGGTTGGTACGGGTTACCCCGCCGTTACCGCGCACCGGTACGTCGGCCACACCCTGGGTGTCGAGCAGCAGCCGGGTGCCGCCCATGACGTTGCTGCGGTGCAGTGCAGCGCCCTGGCCCGTGAGGGTGGCGCCGCCTTGCAGGGACAGCCCGGCCGAGGTGTACTCACCGGCCTGGTAGCTGGCGCTGGCCACTACCTGGGCCTGGTCCCCGTCATGGGATAGGAAACCGCTGGCGTTTTCACCGCTTGAAGCCTTGCCGACGCTGAGCATGTAGTGGCTACGCTCATCGATACGGTCGTAGTAACTCAGGCTATGGGTAGTGTCGCCGCGGCTGGCCGACGAGCCATAACTGATTGATCCGGTGTCGCCCCAGGGGATGCTGACCGACAAGTAGGCACCGTCATCGGAGGTGCCGTTGGCCTTGTTCTGGTATGCGGTCAGCGACAGGCTGAGGTTCTTCAAACCGCCGACATCGAAATAGCGCGACAACGATAGGCTGTAGCGGTCGCTCGCCTGGCTGTTCCAGTAAGTCTGGTGGTTGTAGTTGAGGTTCACGCTGAGCGCGGAATCACGGAACTGCTTGCTCAGTGTCGCCGTATACAGCTCCTTGCTCTGATTCAACGACTGGACGCCACGTCGGGCTTCGATGAATTCGTTCATGCTCAGGTAGTTCTCCTCGGAGAACCGGTAGCCGGCGAAGGTGACCTGGCTGTCGTACTCATCGAAGCGCTTGGAATAGCTTGCACGGTAGGACTTCCCGCTGAGTGTGTCGTGCTCCGGCAGCGTCGCCCTCGACTGGGTGACGTCAAACGACAACGCACCGAAGGCCATCAGGTCGCGACCGACGCCCACGGCCAGGGAACCGTAGTCCCTGGCAGCGAGGCTGCCGCCATACAGTGACCAGCCATTGCTCACACCCCAGGAAAACTCACCGGTGGCGAACGCTGGGCCATCCATCTGATGTTCCCAGTCGGAGGGTTTGCCGGCGGCCAGCTTGTAGCGCACCGTGCCCGGACGGGTCAGGTAGGGGATGCTGGCGGTGTCCATCTGGAATTCCTGGACGCTGCCGTCCTGCTCTTCGACGCGCACGTCAAGCTGGCCAGAGACCGCGTCGTTGAGGTCCTGGATCCGAAAAGCGCCCGGCGGCACCTGGGTGTCGTAGAGCACCCGGCCTTGTTGGCGAATCACCACGCGCGCGTTGGTCCGCGCCACACCGGTGACTTCCGGGGCATACCCTCTGAGGTTGGGGGGCAGCATGTTGTCGTTGCTGCTCAGGTTGGCGCCGGTGTAGCGGAAACTGCCGAACAGGTTGGAGTCCAGGTAGTCTTCACCGACGATCAGGTTCGAGCGCAGTGACGGCACAGCACGCAAGGCATAAAAGCGGCTCCAGGCGAATTGGTCGAGTGAAGGCTGGTCGTCACTGCGTTGCATCTGGGTCTGCCAGTCGCCGCGCAAGCGCCAGGCGCCCAGGTTGATACCGGCGGTACCGTTGCCACTGAGGCTGTCACTGCGGCCTTTACCCTGCTTGCGCTCGGTTGTCTGGGCGTTGAGGTTATAGTCGAAGAGCACTCCGGAAATGCCTTCGTCCCAACGTGAAGGCGGATCCCAGTTCGCTGCGGTGTATTCCAGCTGGTCCTGGGGGATGCTCAGGTACAGTGCCGAGGTGCCCAGGTCGCCACGTGCCTGCATGCCAGGAACGCTGCCCAGATCCAGGCAGGCACCGTCGTGCGACCAGGTCAGGGACTTGGTGACTTGTTCTTTAAGGCCCAGTTCATTGACCAAGGCCGGCGAAAGACAGGCGATACTACTTTTCGGATCGTCTTCGGCCGGGAAATAGTCGACGGCAAACTCCATCAACGTATCGCGGTTCACGTGCACCATCAGGCTGTATTGGCCGGGCATGATGAAGTTGGCCAAAGAAAACACGCCAAGATCAAGGTTCTCGCGATCCTTGAGGTCCAGTACATCGGTGTTGAATCGGAATTCTTCGGCTGCAGTTGCCCACGGCGCGAGACAAAACAACGCCGTGGTAGCCAGTACCTTACGGTGATCCACGTGACTAAATCCTTGAGCGGAACTGAATGCTGAGTGTCTGCAGTTCAGAAGTGCTGAATACTCAGTTTGATCGTGGCGTGGTATTCGCCCGCTTCCAGAGCACGTCCGCTACCGACGAGCGCAAGTGAATAATTGAGCATCAAGCTGTCGGTGGAATGTGTGCTGTGCTCAATTAACATGCCGGGTGAAATCAACTGCCCTTGTTCATCTTTAATTCGCAATGCAATGCCTTTCGCGTCGCCCTGAATGGCGAAGTTTTCACCATCCGGCTGACCTTCGAATGTCAGTTCGAAACGCTGGGCAGGGTCGGTTTTGTTCTGTGTGTCCGACGCAATGCAATCGCTGATATAAATATTCAGGGATTGCTGGTGTGATGTATTGCCGCTTACCAAGCTATTAAGCGCTAGAGGATTGAACGCGATCGTCTGACTGTCATTACCCACACGGATGGTGCAGGCGCTATCGACGATGCTCCCGGCTAGTTGCACGCGCCCCTTGAGCGCATCGGCAGCACTGATGGGCACGCCCAGGATGCCGAGGGTCAGTAGCAGTGTGGTTGAACGAATCATCTAAACCTCGCGAGCCCCTCGCAGTACGCAACCTGTGCGTACTGCGAGTCGCTTCAGTGACGACGTCCGTTACTGATAAGCGAGGGTGAAGTTGGCGAACGTTTCGAAGTTGCCCGGTACGATTTCGGCTGGCACTTCTGCGCCGCCACCTTCTGAGACCATGTCGCCCTGCAGATAGGCGTTAAACTGCAGGAATGTGTCGCCATCGGTCAGCGCCTGCGCAGGCGAAGCACTGCCCAGCTTGATCAGCGCGCCGGTGTGGTCGGCGATGGCCAGGCTGGCGCCTTGGGCAGTGCCCTTGATTGCCAGCAGGTCAGGGTTGGACGAAGGCGAGCCGGTGAAGGTTGCAGTCGCCGCCTTCAGGGCGCCCAGTTCACAGCCGCGCAGTTCGATCTTGAAGGTTTTCGGGCTGGATTTGCCGCCGTTTTTCAAGGCGACATTGGAGATTTGATCCATCTCGACAGTCTGGTATTGCGACTCTTGAGCGATGGAGCACGGCGCATCGATAATTGCGCCCTTGAAGGTAATCACACCGTGACCCTGATCTTTGGCAAAGCTCACAGCCGAAGTTGTTGCCAGGGTGACTGCCATGATCGCGCCAGCCAGCGAACGAACTTTCATTTCATACTCCTAGATTTATATTGAAGTCCTTGCAGGGAACTCAATGGAACACTCTTTCTGCTCGAATGTCTGTGTGCCGTTGAGCAGGAGTAAGCTTAGGAGTAGATATGGACGAGGTGGATGGGACGTTGCCGACGCAGGCCTAGGAAATTTCCTACAGGTATTTTAAGTGCCGACTAGGGCGTCAATGAGTTGCGCTTGGCGAACTCAGCCAGATCAACCAGCGACGCGGCTCCCAGCTTTTGTAATAGGCGGGTTTTGTAGGTGCTAACGGTTTTATTGCTGAGGAAGAGCATTTCACCAATCCGCTTATTGGAGTAACCCTGGGCCAGGTATTGCAATACTGTCACTTCCCGATCAGTCAGCGATCGAATCTGCTCCAGCTCCGTTAGTTGCTCTGAAGGAGCGACGCTGTCAAACGCCAGGGAGGGGAAGAAGGTGTAGCCGGCTTCCACCGCTTTGATCGCGGAGATCAGGCTGCCAAGGTCTTCCTCTTTATTGACGAAGCCACGAGCACCTAGCTGGATACAGCGTCGGCACACCGAGTCGGCAGGTTGCGAAGTCAGGATCAGTATTTCGCTACGCACATTCAGTGCTTTGATCCGGGAAATAACGGTAAATCCGTCCAGTTTAGGAATGCCAATATCGAGAATTATCACTTGTGGAGTGAGTTCGCGTACCAGCTGAACAGCATCGAGTCCATTGTCCGCTTCACCCACCACGCGCATGCCGTGCTTTTCCAGTAGAACCCGGACGGCCAGTCGAATGACCGGATGATCGTCAACTATCAGAACGCTATGCATAGTGTGAGTTCACCTTCAAAACGCGCTTGTTACGGAACGGTACGGCCTGGGCGGTAAAGGTTAACAGCATTAGTCGCGTAGGACATCGCTGTAGTTTGTCTTGGGAAATTTCCTATCGTGCGCAGGAAATCTCCCATAGAGATGTCAGGGGCGAGCCTTGCACACTACCTCCCCTTCGATTGCGTGCGTGTAGACCTGCAATGCAAAACTTGACTGTTCTGGTGCTGGAGGATGAACCCTTCCAGCGCCTCGTCACCGTGACCGCGCTGGAAAAAGTGCTGCCGGGGCGCGTACTGCAAGCGGCGGATGGCCATGAGGCGATTGCCGTGCTGTCTGCCTGCGACGCTGTGGATATTGTCCTCTGTGACCTGAAAATGGCCGGCATGGATGGCTTGGCGTTTCTTCGCCATGCCAGTAGCAGCGGCAAAATCGGGGCGGTAGTGTTATGCAGCGAACTGGACCCGGTTCTGCGTCAGGCCACGGTCGCGATGATTCACTGCCTGGGTCTGACCTTTTTGGGCGATCTGGGCAAGCCGTTCAAACTGGAGGGATTCAGCCAGTTGGTCAAATGCTACCGGGAACAATGCAGTGCCACCCCCAGACGGTTGTCGCCTGCAGAGCTACCCACCCTGAGCGACGTGCGGCAGGGCCTGGACAACGGTGAGTTTGAGGCCTACTACCAACCCAAGGTCACCCTGGCGGGGCAGCTACTGGTCGGCGCAGAAGTGTTGGCGCGTTGGACGCATCCGCAATGGGGGGTGCTGTCGCCTGCGCATTTTTTACCGGTGATGGAAGAGCACAATCTGATCAGCCGCTTGTTCTGGCAGCTGTTCGAGCAAGGCCTGGGGTTGCAGCAAAGGCTGTCTGCGCAAGGGCACGAGATCAACCTGGCGTTCAACTTGAGTCCAGCACAGCTGGACTGCGGCGTGCTGACCGAGCGCATCACACTGCTGCTCAAGCGCTCGCAGGTACCCGCGACCAGTGTGATGTTCGAAATCACCGAGTCTTGCCTTATGAGTGCACCGGCCAGAAGCCTGGAGAGCCTGGTGCGGCTGCGTATGCTCGGCTGTGGCCTGGCCATGGATGATTTTGGGGCCGGTTACTCTTCGCTGGATCGACTCAGCGAACTGCCATTCAGCCAGATCAAGCTTGACCGGGCCTTCGTGCGCAAGATGCAAAGCCAGCCCAAAAGCGCTGCAATCATCACGTGCTCGGTGGCGCTGGCCAAGGCGCTGGGTATCTCACTGGTCATCGAGGGTGTAGAGACCGTCGAGCAACAGGTCCGCCTGATTGAGCTGGGCGGTACCCTTGCCCAGGGGTATCTGTTTGCTCGGCCCATGCCGGAAAGTCACTTTATCGATTTCTGCGCGCAGCGAGCGGGGCGAGGCAGGTCTTGATGAACGAGCGACAGCAACGGCATTGAACTATCATTGCGCCGCCCATCGCGGCGATCCCCAGGCTCTATCGGCTTTTTATCTCGCATGTATCTACGTTCTTTCTGCCTGTCCATCGGCCTGCTGTTGAGTAGCGCGCCGGTCATGGCTGCATCCTTGCCTGTGGCCCCGAAGGCGCTGTCCAGCCAGCTGCATATCGCTCACCATGATATGGCGATCTCGACCGAAGACTGGCATTGGTTGCGGCACAAGGCCGAGCTCAAGGTCGGCGTGTCGGCAACCGAGTCTGCGCCGTTTTCGGTCAATGCCCAGGACAACCTGTACGAGGGCATCAGCGCCGATGCAACTGCCCTGGTCGCGCAGTTGTTGGGATTGCAGGTGAAGATCGTGGCCTTTGCCAATGAGCAGGATGCGCGCCAGGCATTGCAGGATGGTCGCGTCGACGTGATCAGCATTCACGGCAGTGCTGAGCCGCGCCCGGACTTGCTGTTGAGCATTCCCTACGCCCGGGATCGGCTGGCGGTGTTCAAGCGCAATGCCGAATCCCGGCATTCGCCCGCCGATCTTGCCGACATGCGCGTGGCGATCACCGACGAACACAGCGCCGAGCTCAAGCAACGCTACCCGCAGGCCGATTTTCAGGTATATGCCAGTCATGAAAAGGCGATTGCTGCTACCGCCTTTGGCCAGGCCGACCTGTACCTGGACGATCTGTACAGCGCATATTTCCTGATCAATCGTTCGTTCTACAACTTTGTCCGTTTTGAGCGTTTCTCCGACGTTCGCGGAGGCGATTACAGTTATGCCCTGCGGGGCGACAACACGCGCTTGCAGCGGCTGATCAACGTTGCTATCGAGGCCATCGGCGTCGATCAGCTGCGCACACTTGCCAAGCGCTGGGTCGGCAACAGCTTCATTCCCGGTGAAGAGCCCGTCGATCTGACCGCAGAGCAGTTGCGCTGGATCCAGCGGCACCCGGTGGTACGGCTGGTGATCAATGATGACTTTGCGCCAGGTGCGTATTTCGATTCGAGCGGGGTGTTTTCTGGTGCGATCGCCGATCTTCTCGAAATGATAACCCTCAGTACCGGCCTGCACTTTGACGTGGTTTCTCGCAGTGGCGGCTTCCCGCAGCTCATCGATGCGGTGCAAAACGGTAGGGCCGATCTGGCGCTGATGACGGCAAGCCCCGATCGGGAAGAGTACCTGCGCTTTTCCCGGCCGCTGCTCAACAGTCCCTTTGTGTTGCTCAGCGACATTGACCAGCACGGCAAGCTGGGAAATCTGGCCGACAGTCGTGTGGCGGTTCCCACAGGTCATGTGGCCATCCAGCCATTGCGCCAGCGTTACCCTGAAGCCGTGGTGGTCGAAGCGGGCGGCTCACTGGATGCCATGAACCTGCTCTATCAAGGCAAGGCCGATGCCGCCATGGTGGCATTGCCCGCTGCGCGCTATTACATCGAGCGGTTGTTTCGCGACAAGCTGGCCATCAATCAGATGCTCGATCTCGGGCCATCGACGACCAACTTCGCGATGCGCCGCAGTGATGTCGAGCTGCAATCGATCATCGACAAGGTCTTGCAGAGCATTGCCCCCGATGAGCTCAATGCGATTTCCAATCGCTGGCGTTCGCCACCGGGCATGAGCGGTCAGACCTGGATCGACTACCAGCGGGTGATCAGCGAAATTGTCGCCGCTGCCATGGTGCTGCTGGTGCTGTTGCTGGCGTGGGTGTTCTATCTGCGAAGTCAGATCAAGGCCCGGCTCAAGGCTGAACGGATGCTCAACGATCAGCTGCAGTTTGTCGAAACTCTGACCGACTGCATGCCGCCGCCGCTGTATGTGCGAGATATCAAGGGGCGCATGCTGTCATGCAACCGTAGCTACCTCAAAAGCGTTGGCTTGAGCGCTGACCAGGTGCTGAACAAAACTGTGCGTCAATTACCCAAGGAGAATTTCGAGAGCCTCCCGGATTTTCATCGCCACTACCTGCAGGCCATGCGTGACGGGCAGACGATCGAGTCGGTGCATGCTGTTCAGCTCCAGGGCAGGGAGGTGTGGATCAACCACTGGGTGCAGCCGTTCCGGGACTCCAAAGGTATGATCAAGGGGGTTATCTGTGGCTGGCTGGACATCACCGAACACCGTCAGCTGGTTCAGCAGCTGCAAGAAGCCAAGACCCATGCCGACGACGCCAGCCGTGCCAAGACCAGTTTCCTGGCCACCATGAGCCATGAAATACGCACACCGATGAACGCCGTGATCGGCATCCTCGAGCTTGCCCTCAAGCGCGCCGACAGCAAGCCGATCGACCGCGCCAGCATCGAAATCGCCCATGCCTCGGCAAAGAGCCTGCTCGAGCTGATCGGCGATATTCTCGACATCGCCCGTATCGAGTCCGGGCGCTTGAGTCTATCGCCCAAGCGCGCCAACCTGCGCGAACTGGTGGAGTCGGTGGCCCGGGTGTTCGAAGGACTGGCGCGGCAAAAGCGACTGAATCTGATCCTCGATATCGACTCGAGCATCAACTGTGATGTGCTGATCGATGCCCAGCGTTTCAAGCAAATCCTTTCCAACCTGATCGGCAATGCGATCAAGTTCACCGAGGAGGGCTCGATCACCGTCAGTATCTCTGGGCTCTTGATCGATGCCAGCCTGCTCACTGTCAATCTCAGTATCGAAGACACCGGCGTGGGAATCAGCACGGCCGATCAGCAGCGCTTGTTCAGACCCTTTGTCCAGGCCCTGCGCAATGTTCAGCATACCGAAGGCACAGGGCTGGGCCTGGTGATCTGCCGTTCGCTGTGCGAAATGATGGGCGGCAGGGTGCACCTCACCAGTACCCTGGGCCGGGGCACGCGGGTTGATGTCGAGATGCGCCTGCAGGTGCTGGAGCACATCGACGTACGCCAGATGCCTGCGCCTGCGTTGATCCAGGACGTCCCTAGGTATCGATTGCAAGTGCTGGTGGTGGATGATCACCGGATCAATCGGCAGGTATTGCATCAGCAACTGAGCTTTCTCGGACATGACGTTTTCGAGGCGGAAAATGGCCGGGTAGCGTACGAGCGTTGGTGCGAACAACCCTTCGACATCATCATCTCCGACTGCCGCATGCCGTTAATGAATGGCGTCGACTTCACCCGGGCGGTCCGCCAGGCTGAGCAGGAGCGGGGTCTGGACACTACAGTGATCATCGGCCTGACCGCTGACGCCCAGCCGGAAGAAATCGAACAGTGCATCCAGGCCGGCATGAGCGATTGCCTGATCAAGCCGCTTGGCCTGGATGAACTGGATGCGCGCCTGCTTGCCTTGCAGCCAGGGGAAGCGTTCGACAAGGAGCCGATTGAGCGTTGTCAGCCAGAGCAATTGGTGTCACGGCCTGAAGCCATGAACCTGATCGACCTAGGCCCGCTGGAGCTGCTGATCAGTAGTGAACCGGTGAGGTTTCGCCAGATACTCGGCGAACTGATCAATAACAATCTCAAGGATTGTCAGCAATTGAATGCCTTGCTGCAGGAGAGAGACACCGACAAGCTGAGTGAGCTGGCGCATCGTATCAAGGGCGCTGCTCGAGTGGTAAAGGGGGAGCAACTGGTCGAACGCTGCCGGCAGCTGGAGGAGGCTTGCCTGCCCCCCCAGGCTCCATTCGGGGAACTCGAACACGCCGTGGGCCAGCTAGAAGTGGCAATACTCGCGCTGAACCAGGCGCTGGCCTCATCGTTGGTAAGTCAGGTCCCAGAGTGATCGATGGCGTCTGCCGACTGTGGAGGCGTGCTTGACCGGTGACCCGCCGCCTCTGCTGCCGAAGATCGACTACATGGACACCACCAAGGCTCGCCGGAGATGGCCGCAATGTTCCCCGGCCTTCGCAAGGAAGACCTGCCTGGCGACGGATATCCAGGTCTACTTTTGTGACCCTCAAAATCCCTGGCAGAGAGGGACGAATGAAAACACCAACGGCCTGTTGCGGCAGTACTTCCCGAAGGGAATGGATCTCTCGCTCTACTCCGCAGGATCAACTGGATGAAGTCGCTCGGCAGTTGAACGAGCGCCCCAGGAAAACTCTGGGCTACTCGACTCCTGCCGAGTGTTTTAACCACGCTGTTGCGTCGACCGGTTGAATCCACAGCCGGAGGCATTTGGCGAAATGGCAAGACTCTCCGAGAGCGATTGGGCAACTTGGATTTGGTTCCCGGAAGCCAGGTATTGGTCAGCACTGCTGCCGCTCTCAAGCCGGAGCTGAATACCGAGCTCCGTGCTCCGGCTGACTTCGTTCCAATGCCTAGCATTGCCTATCGTTTGGCCCGGGTGGCTGCCGGTGATGCTGTCGCAGGGGTCTCCTTGGTACCTGTTTCTGCGCATGATGTCGCGGCAGGCCACGCGCTTCTCATCGGTGCAAGAGGGGTTCTTCTTGACTAGAACGCGACCCCGATTATCTATGACTCTAAAGAGCGAATGGAAAGAGTTTCTAATCGCTGCTTTGGCGGAGCACCACGTGCCTGCGAGAGGCTTGTCCACCGCGACTGGGACAAGCTGTTTGCTTGGATGGAATGAGCCGCAGTAAATTGAGCTTGTATTTTCAAGTAATTCCCTCGTTCTGACTTTTCAAGCTCTTATCCGCTACTTCGATTCCAGAAGGTTGTCGCTGAGTTATGTGAGCTATAGACATAAGGTCGGATTCGATGCGTCCTCGTTGAGTTGTAGGTGGGGACGGTAGTCTAATTAGACAGGCTGATGGGTGTAAGGTGGGGAATTCTAGATAGAAATAATTCTGCGCAAGCGGTAAGCTCAGAACTGTCCAGTTATCTGCTCCTAATGAGGAATAAGACATTGTCTAAACTTGCCGAATTCCGTGCTGCCGAAAGAGCTTTGGCCGAACAACTGGCTTATCTCGAGTCGCTCAAAAATGATGGCGCGCTCAAGAAGGAAATCGAATTTGAAGAGAAACTAAAGGGCCTGATGAACCAGTATGGCAAGTCACTGCGCGATGTGATCGCTATCTTGGATCCGGACTCCGCACGTGATGTGCTGCGTCGTGGCCCACGTGGCGCGCAGTCTACTCGCCGCGAACGTCAAATCAAGGTCTACAAGAATCCGCACACTGGCGAAGTTGTTGAGACCAAGGGCGGTAATCACAAGGTGCTCAAGGCTTGGAAGGCCGAATAC